>NZ_JAOCDM010000037.1 GCF_029840925.1 Pseudomonas sp. GD03858 | reverse complement strand
AGCAGCTTAACGCAAGGCTTTGCATCAGATCTGCATCGCTTTCCCATCCACATTCATCGCCGCCTGGCGCAGGGCCTCGGAGCGGGTCGGGTGCGGGTGGCAGGTGAGGGCGATGTCCTCGGCCGAGGCCGAGAATTCCATGGCCACGCAGAATTCGCCGATCATCTCGCTCACGCTCGGGCCCACCAGGTGTACGCCCAGCACCTCGTCGGTGACGGCGTCGGCGATGACCTTGGCGAAGCCTTCGGTCTCATGGTTGATCTTGGCCCGGCTGTTGGCGGTGAAGGGGAACTTGCCAACCTTGTAGGCGCGGCCTTCGGCCTTGAGCTGTTCTTCGGTTTTGTCAACGCTGGCCAGTTCCGGTCGGGTGTAGATGACGCCGGGGATGAGGTTGTAATTGACCTCATGGGCCTTGCCCGCGATGCGCTCGATACACGACACCGCTTCGTCCTCGGCCTTGTGCGCCAGCATCGGGCCAGAGGTGACGTCGCCGATCACCCAGATGCCCGGGACCGCACTGCGGTGATGGTCGTGGGCGAGCATGCCGCGCTTGTCGGTTTCCAGCCCCACGCTTTCCAGGTTCAGGCCCTTGGTGTAAGGGCGGCGACCGATGGCCACCAGCACGTAGTCGGCCTGCAGGGTTTCGGCGTTGCCACCGGCGGCGGGCTCCAGGGTCAGGCTGACGCCGTCGGCGCTGGATGTGGCCTGGGTCACCTTGCTGCCGAGCTTGAAGGTCATGCCTTGCTTGGCCAGGGCCTTCTGCAAGGTCTTGGCGGTTTCCTCATCGGTGCCAGGGCAGATGCGATCAAGGTATTCGATCACCGTCACTTCGGCGCCCAGGCGGCGCCACACCGAACCCAGCTCCAAGCCGATCACCCCGGCGCCGATCACGATCAGGTGCTTGGGCACCTGGGGCAGCGACAGGGCGCCAGTGGAATCGATGATGCGCTGGTTGTCGATGGTCACGCCGGGCAGCGGCGTGGGCTCGGAGCCGGTGGCGATGACGATGTCCTTGGCCTGCAGGGTGGTTTCGCTGCCGTCCTCGGCCTTGACGATCACCTTGCCGACACCGTCCAGGCGCCCCCAACCCTTGATCCAGTCGACCCTGTTCTTGCGGAACAGGTACTCGATGCCCTTGGTCAGGCCGGTCACGCTTTCATCTTTCTGCTTCATCATCTGGGCCAGGTTCAAGGTCGGTTTGACCTCGATGCCCAGGTGGGCGAATTCTTCTCCACTGGCCGCCTCGTACAGTTCGGAAGCATGTAGCAATGCCTTGGAGGGCATGCAGCCTACATTGAGGCAGGTACCGCCGAGGGTCGCACGCCCTTCGACACAGGCCACGCTCAGGCCCAGCTGACCCGCGCGAATCGCCGCGTTGTAGCCGCCGGGGCCGCCGCCAATGATCACCACGTCATAGGATTTCATGGGTTTTACTCCGAGAGTGTGAGGAAGCGAGAGGGGCACAAGGTTAATCCCGGCGCGGAAAATTGTATACAATCCGTTGGCCGTAAGCTGATCAGATAGCTCTAGACTATGGTCGCGATTAACGGAAACTTCGCACGGATGAACTACCCTGATCCGGTGACGTCCGACAAGTTGAGACGTGACGTCCCGTATCTATGAAGGGGAGGGTCATGAATGCTTGCGCAACTTCCACCTGCGTTGCAGAGCCTGCACTTGCCTTTGCGCGTCAAGCTCTGGGACGGTAACCAGTTCGATCTGGGACCGAGTCCGCAGGTCACCATCCTGGTCAAGGAACCTCAGCTGATCACTCAGCTCACTCACCCGAACCTCGACGAATTGGGCGCGGCCTTCGTCGAAGGCAAGCTGGAGCTGGAGGGTGATATCGGCGAAGTCATCCGGGTCTGCGACGAGCTCAGCGAAGCGCTGCTCAAGGATGAAGAAGAGAGCGTGCCGGTACGTACCGCCCACGACAAGACGACCGACGCCGAAGCGATTTCCTATCACTACGACCTGTCCAACGAGTTCTACCAACTGTGGCTCGATCCGGACATGGCCTACTCCTGCGCCTACTTCAAGGAACCGGACAACACGCTGGCCCAGGCCCAGCAGGACAAGTTCGACCATCTGTGCCGCAAGCTGCGCCTGCAGGCCGGCGAGTATCTGCTGGATGTCGGCTGCGGTTGGGGCGGGCTGGCGCGCTTCGCTGCTCGTGAGTACGGCGCGAAGGTGTTCGGTATCACCCTGAGCAAAGAGCAGCTGAAGCTGGGCAGGCAACGGGTCAAGGACGAGGGGCTGGCCGACAAGGTCGACCTGCAGATTCTCGACTATCGCGACCTGCCCCAGGACGGTCGTTTCGACAAGGTGGTGAGCGTCGGCATGTTCGAACACGTTGGCCATGCCAACCTGGAGCTGTATTGCCAGAGACTGTTCGCCGCGGTGCGCGAAGGCGGCCTGGTAATGAACCATGGCATCACCGCCAAGCATGTCGATGGCCGCCCGGTGGGGCGTGGCGCGGGCGATTTCATCGACCGCTATGTCTTCCCCCATGGCGAGCTGCCGCATATCTCGATGATCACCGCGCGGATCTGCGAAGCGGGCCTGGAGGTGGTGGATATCGAGAGCCTGCGCCTGCACTACGCCAAGACGCTCAACCACTGGAGCGAGAACCTGGAGAACCAGTTGCACCGCGCCGCCGCGCTGGTGCCGGAGAAGACCTTGCGTATCTGGCGCCTGTACCTGGCCGGTTGCGCCTACGCCTTCTCCAAGGGCTGGATCAACCTGCACCAGATTCTCGCGGCGAAGCCTTACGCCGATGGTCATCACGACCTGCCATGGACCCGTGAGGACCTCTATCGCTGACCTTCAGCCCGGCGTGCCTGCCCTGCCTGGGCACGCCGGCGCGTTCAGAGGATAGGCGAGATCAAGCGCGCAATGCGCATCCCCAGTTGCTGCAGGCGATGGGTGTCGCGGCTGTCTTCCGCGGTGATCTCCCTGGCCTGGGCGAAATCATTTTCCAGCATCTGCTCGACCTGATCGGCGAAGGCGCGATCCACCGTGAGCAAGGTGATCTCGAAGTTCAGCCGGAACGATCGGTTGTCGAGATTGGCACTGCCGATGGCGCTGACCTCGTCGTCCACCAGCACCACCTTCTGATGCAGGAAACCAGGCTGGTAGCGGAACATGCGCACTCCCGCCCGAACCGCCTCGAAGGCGAACAGGCTGGAGGCGGCATAGACGATGCGATGGTCGGGTCGCGAAGGGATCAGGATGCGCACGTCGACACCGCGCAGTACCGCCAGGCGCAAGGCCGCGAAGATGGCTTCGTCGGGAATGAAGTAGGGGCTGGTGATCCACACCCGGCGGGTGGCCGAGTGGATCGCTTCGAGGAAGAACAGCGCACAGGTTTCCTGGGGATCGGCCGGGCCGCTGGCCAGGGCCTGACACAGCACACCGTCTTCGGGGTAGGCATCGGGCAGGATCAGCGGTGGCAGCTGGCGCGTGGCCCAGTACCAGTCCTCGGCGAAGGATTCCTGCAGGCAGGCCAGCACCGGGCCGCTGATCTGGACATGAGTATCGCGCCAGGGCGAGAGCCGGGGGTGAGCGCCCAGGTATTCGTCGCCTACGTTGTGGCCCCCGAGAAAGCCTTGCACGCCATCGACCACCACGATCTTGCGGTGGTTGCGGAAGTTGACCTGGAAGCGGTTGAACCAGCCACGTCGTGTGGCGAAGGCTTCGATCTGCACGCCACCGTCACGCAGCACCTGGCTGTAGCTGGCAGGCAGGGCATGGCTGCCGACCCGGTCGTAGAGCACGAAAATACGTACCCCTTCGGCGGCCTTGTGCAGCAGCAGTTGTTGCAGCTCTTTGCCCAGGGCGTCGTCGTGAATGATGAAGAACTGCACCAGCACGGTATCCCGTGCCGCGCGGATGGCCGCGAAGATCGCTTCGAAAGTGGCTTCGCCGTCGATCAGCAGCTTCACCTCGTTGTTGGCCAGGCATGGCATGCGCCCCAGCTTGGGCATGGCACGCAGGGCGGCATAGCTGTCCGACTCCCGCGCCGTGAGCGCCTCCTCGACCCAGGGGCGCCAGTTCAGGTTGGCCATGGCCACGTGCATCTCCTGGTTGGCCTGGCGCCTGGCCTGGATGTAGGCATAGAAGGAGCGGGCGCCGAACACCAGGTATGGGATGAGGGTGAGGTAAGGAATGAACAACAGCGACATCGCCCAGGCAATCGCGCCTTGGGCGGTACGCACGGTGAACACCGCATGCAGGGCGGCGATGAAACCGAGCAAATGAATGACGCCGAGCAAGTAACCGAAGAAGTAGGGGCTGTGGTAATCCATACGCATCCTGCTTGCCAATAGCACTGCCGCTAACAGACCACGTTCAAGGGGTCGCCTGCAACCTGCAGGCGATTTTGCCGTCTAAAGGCTCAGTCCGGCCGGAGCCGGTATTTCGAGGAGCTTTCATCCATGAAGATTCGTCTGCCATTGCTCGCCCTGGTCCTGGGGCTGGGCAGCCCGCTGGTTCACGCGCAGATGCTGCAACCTGGCTTATGGGAACTGACCACCAGCAATATGCAGGTCGACGGCAAGCCGCTGCCAGACATGGCATTCATGCTTGGCCAGTTGAAGAACCTGCCACCCGAGCAACGGGCGATGATGGAGGGCGCTCTGGCCAAGCAGGGCATCACGGTGGGTGGCAAGGGTGTGCGCTCGTGCCTGACTCCGGAACAGGTCAAGACCAATGACATTCCCCTGCAGGATCCGCAGTCGGGCTGTACGCAGAAGATCACCGAGCGCAACGGCAATGTCTGGAAGTTCCAGTTCAGCTGCCCGAAGGCGCAGGGACAAGGTCAGGCGACTTTCCTCAGCGACCGCGAGTTTCTGACCAAGGTCAACGGCACGTTCAATGCATCGGGTGTCCAGCAGCAAGGCGCCATGGACACTCGGGCGGTCTGGTTGGGGGCCGATTGCGGAACAGTGAAACCGCGTACCTGAGCCTGTTCCGGTTGGCAAGATCTACCAGCGATGCCGACTGACCGCCACCGCGTCGTGGGCGTGCAGGCTTTCTGCGTGTTCCACGCGCACGCTGAATCCGCCCACGCCCTCTAGCTGCCGTAACGCCCCATGCAGGCGCCTGGCGGCATCCTCGCAGAACATCAGATTCTGCCCATTGGCCAAGGCAAAGGCCTGTTCGTCGGCACGCTTGACCGCTGTCTGGACCGCCGTCCCCAACGCCTGCTCGGCAATGTCGATCAACTCGGTCAGCTGGATCTCGCTGCCTTCCAGCCTGACCTTGAGCTTGGCCATGCTCCGTTGGCTATGGGGTGTGGCGACGATGCCGTCGCTGCTGCCCAGCCATTGGCGAACCCTTTCCCGCTCGACTGTCTGGCCAGCAAAGTTCTGATCGAAGCGCTCCTGGATCAGCTGGCGAGCCAATGCTGCGGAGCAGGGGCAGGTCGAGGAATAAGGAATATCCACGGATAGTTCCACGTGGAACATTTGCTTTTTCAGCTGTGCGTCGATGCTCACTGGGTAGCTTTTCCAGCCTGCGAGCGGGCTGACCAGGGCCGGACGCTTGAGCAGATAGCCGAACGACAAGCGCAGGTAGGCCGCGTCCGAGAGCCCTTCATGGCTGGCGAGAAAGCGTTCGAGTGTCCGGCGAATCAGCTGTGGGCTCAGTGCCTGCTGTTCCAACGCCTCCAGCGCCAGGTACAGCCGAGACATGTGTATTCCCCGAGCTGCGCCATCGTCCAGACTCACGCCAGCATCGGCGTGTGCGCTCAGGCTGCGGCCGTCGATATGCAGCGGCAGGGCAATGCCGCACATGCCGACCCAATCCAGCGGCAGGGCCTGCTGGCTGTCTTGTGCGGCGATGTCGGGGAGGGTGAGGCTGGTCATGGCTGGAATCCTGGAATGATGGTCAGCGGCAACCGCCGACCAGGCTGCAATGCAGATCGAAACGCTGACCGCTGGAGCTGGAGACGCGGTTGAGGGTGGTCCAGCCAATGCGTCGGCTGTAGCCGACCCAGGCTTCACCGTCACTGGCCAGGCCGGTGAAGAACATCAGCGATCCATAGCGGCTGTTGGTTTGTGCCCACAGGCGCTTGCTCGCCACTTCAAACCCGCGCAGGTAGAAGGTGCTGCCCTCGGTACGCACGCTGTAGTAGTTGCCCTTGCTGTCCTGGCACGCCAGCAAGGTCGCACTGCGTGTGCATAGCGCAAGGTCGGTACGCGGCATGGCGAACAGCTGTGAGGGCAGCACGAACAACAGCAGCGCAACCCAGGCAGTGACTTTCATGTGGCTCTCCAGACAACCGTTCGGTCAACACGGCTTGGCGAAATTGTATTGTTATAATATAACATTGCGCAATGCATCGTTTCGAATGCGCCTGCCCGATGAGGTCTGTCATGTCCAACCGCCTTCCTGTCACTGTGCTGTCCGGCTTTCTCGGCGCCGGCAAGAGCACGCTGCTCAACCATGTCCTGCGCAACCGCGACAATCTGCGCGTCGCCGTGATCGTCAACGACATGAGTGAAATCAATATCGATGCCAGTGAGGTTCAGCGCAATGTCAGCCTCAATCGCGCGGAAGAAAAACTGGTGGAGATGAGCAACGGCTGCATCTGCTGCACGCTGCGTGAGGACCTGCTGGAAGAGGTGGCGCGACTGGCTGGCGAGGGCCGCTTCGATTACCTGTTGATCGAGTCCACCGGGATCTCCGAGCCGCTGCCGGTCGCCGAGACATTCACGTTCCGCGATGAACAGGGCCGCAGCCTGTCCGACATGGCGCGTCTGGATACCATGGTCACCGTGGTCGATGGCTTGAACTTCCTGCACGACTACCAGGCTGCCGACAGTCTTGCCAGCCGTGGTGAGACCTTGGGCGAAGCAGACGAGCGCTCGATCAGCGACCTGCTGATCGAACAGGTCGAGTTCGCCGATGTGCTGCTGTTGAGCAAGATCGACCTGATCAGCCAGCACCAACGCGAAGAGTTGATCGCCATCCTGCGCAGTCTCAATGCTCGGGCGCAGATCGTGCCGATGGTCATGGGCCAGGTGGCGCTGTCGCGCATACTCGATACCGGTCTGTTCGATTTCGACCAGGCCGCCCAGGCGCCGGGCTGGTTGCAGGAGCTGCGGGGCGAGCATGTGCCGGAAACCGAAGAGTACGGCATTGCCGCCACCACCTGGCAGGCGCGTCGGCCGTTCCATCCGCAGCGTTTCTTCGACTTTGTCCACAAGCCCTGGAGCAATGGCCGGCTGCTGCGCTCCAAAGGTTTCTTCTGGCTGGCCAGCAAGTTTCGCGAGGCCGGTAGCTGGTCCCAGGCCGGCGGCATGATGCGCCATGGGCTGGCGGGGCGCTGGTGGCGTTTCGTGCCCCGCGAGCAATGGCCCCAGGATGAAGAAAGCACCGCGGCGATCCTCGAGCACTGGTCGGTGGAAAGTGGTGACTGCCGGCAGGAGCTGGTCTTTATTGGGCAGAACATCGATTTTGCACAGTTATCCACAGAACTCGAGGCCTGCCTGCTGGATGACGAAGAAATGGAGCTCGGGCCAATGGGCTGGTTGCGGCTGCCCGATCCATTCGGGGCCTGGCATGAGGACGTCGCGGCATGACTGTGGATATCCGCCAGGTCTTCGGTACATCGCCCCAGGTGATGACTGACATTCTCCAGGACGGCGTCAATCTGGCAGTGTGGCAGCGCCGCTTGCCCGCACAGGTGGAGGACTTCGCCAGCCTGGTGCTCAGCCTCGGCCAGACGCTGTCCGATGAGCGGGTGATCGAGGTGGATGAGCGCCAGCCACCGGTGCTTGTGGATTTGCTCAGGGAAACCGCTGATCTACACGGTTACGAGGGTTTCGTCGCCGATGTGCGCTGGCTGGTGGCGGCGTATACCTGCCTGCTGGGCGCCCGGCGGATCGGTGTGCGCCTGCGCGTGCTGGAGGGGGCGATGTGTCCGCGCATGCATGTGGATCATGTGCCGTTGCGCTTGCTCAGCACCTACGCCGGTGCCGGCAGTGAATGGCTGGAGGAGGGGGCGATCGATCGTTCGAGGTTGCAGCACGATCAACCGTCTGTGGATAACCTTCGTCGGCTGGTGGCGGGTGATGTGGCATTGCTCAAGGGTGAGAGGTGGTTGGGCAACGAAGGCGCGGGCCTGGTGCATCGTTCGCCTTCGACGCCAGCGGGTGAACGGCGCTTGTTGCTGAGTCTGGACTGGTTGGCCTGATCCACGGGCTTGCCCCATGATCAGGCCGGTATAGACTGCCATGAATCCATGCTGACGCTGAGCCATGCTGCAGAACATTCCCACCCATGTGATCGCCGGCCCACTCGGCGCTGGCAAGACCAGCCTGATCCGTCATCTGCTCAGTCAACGTCCGACCGATGAACGCTGGGCCGTGCTGGTCAACGAATTCGGCCAGATCGGCATCGACGCCGCCTTGCTCCACAGTGACGAGACGGGCATTGCCATTGGCGAAGTGGCGGGTGGTTGCCTGTGTTGCGTCAATGGCGCGCCATTTCGGGTAGGTCTCGGTCGCCTGCTGCGCAAGGCGCGCCCGGACCGCTTGTTCATCGAGCCCTCCGGGCTCGGTCACCCGCTGCAATTGCTGGAGCAATTGGGCCAGGCGCCTTGGACCGGTGTGCTGGCGGTGCAGCCGTTGCTGATGGTCCTCGATTGCGCGGCCCTGGCCCGCGGAGAGCTTGTGCCTGCAGCGCAGCAGCAGGCCATGGAACAGGCGGGATTGCTGGTGTTGAACAAGTCGAGTGCTGTGGATGAAAAAAAACGGCTGTTGATAACTTCATCGTTAGCGGATGTGCCGGTGGCCTGGACGGAGCAGGGGGCCTTGGCTCTCGCCGATCTTCCAAGGTCTTCAGGTACGCTGGCAAACGCTGCCAGGGCAGCCGAGTCACCTGTGGATAGCACGCCGATCGCTCCCCCGGCGCTGTGGACAGACCCGCGTCAGCCGATTTGCCTGTTCCAGCAGGGCGAGGGCGGTTGGAGCATTGGCTGGCGTTGGCATCCGAGCCAGCGTTTCGACGTGGAGCGTCTGCATGCATTGCTCGAACGATGGCCGTGGCGTCGGGCCAAGGGTGTTATCCACAGCCGGGATGCGTGGCAGTCGTTCAACGGCCTCGAAGGCGAGGCATTGGCATGGCGCCCCAGTGATTGGCGCAAGGATTCACGCATCGAGCTGATCTTCGATCGGCCGCAGCCGTTGTCGGCCCTGCAGGCGGCCGTCGCGAATTGTCTCGTCAGCGGGTGATCAATTGCGCCAGCGGTTATGTTCCTGGCGCCATTGCTGCATTTCGATGACGTTGTCGCTTCGCGGCGGGGTCTTGATCTCGAACGGATAGGGGGCCAGCTCGATCTGCATGGTGTGCGCGCCGAACTGCGTGACCGTGCCAGGGTGGCGCTGCTCGCCAGTGACGGTGAACTCGAAGTTGTAGATGCGGGCCAGGCGTTTGCGGCCATTGGCGTCACGCACGAAGGCGATGCGCTTGAGCGCCACGGCATCGTCGAGCAGTTCCAGGTCGAGCTTGGCGCAATGCTGCTTGACCCGCGCCAGGGCCTTTTCGCGCAGCCCGTGGTTGTGCCACAGCCAGGCGCCGGCGGTCGCCACCAGCATCAGGACGAAAAGGTTTTCCAGGGTCAGCATCTACGTAAGCTCCAGACAGGTAGATCCAGCTTAACTGCGTCTCTGGCCTGTCGTACAGATGGCAATCGGGTTCATACTGCGGGCCGCACATTTATTCACACAGTTTCGGAATCGCCCTGCATGAAACGTACACCACACCTGCTCGCCATTCAGTCCCATGTGGTCTTCGGACACGCTGGCAACAGCGCTGCGGTGTTTCCGATGCAGCGGGTCGGGGTCAATGTCTGGCCGCTGAACACCGTGCAGTTCTCCAACCACACTCAGTATGGCCAGTGGGCCGGGGAAGTGCTTGCCCCAGCGCAAATTCCTGCGTTGGTGGAAGGCATTTCCAACATCGGCGAGCTGGGTCACTGCGATGCGGTGCTGTCGGGCTACCTGGGCATTGCCGAACAGGGGCGGGCCATCCTTGCTGGCGTCGAGCGGATCAAGGCGGTGAACCCCAAGGCCCTGTACCTGTGCGATCCGGTCATGGGCCATGCAGAGAAAGGCTGCATCGTGCCGGCCGAAGTCAGTGAGTTCCTGCTCGAACAGGCCGCCGCCAAGGCTGACATCCTGTGTCCCAACCAGCTGGAACTGGACAGCTTCTGCGGTCGTCGCGCGCAGTCCCTGGAGGATTGCGTGGGCATGGCGCGCGGGTTGCTGGAACGTGGTCCGCAGGTGGTGCTGGTCAAGCACCTGAACTATCCAGGGCGAGCCGATGACGCGTTCGAGATGCTGCTGGTGACCCGCGAGGGCAGCTGGCATCTGCGCCGGCCCTTGCTGGCCTTCCCGCGTCAGCCGGTGGGCGTGGGCGACCTGACGTCGGGGCTGTTCCTCGCCCGCGTGCTGCTGGGCGACAGCTGGCTGCAGGCCTTCGAGTTCACCGCTGCCGCGGTGCATGAAGTGCTGCTGGAGACCCAGGCCTGCGCCAGCTATGAACTGCAACTGGTGCGGGCCCAGGATCGCATCGCCCATCCACGCGTACGCTTCGAGGCGCAGCGCCTGCTGTACTAAATGGCGTCGGTCTTGAGGTTCTGGTAGCGCTGCTCCAGCTCCTGGCGGATCTGGCGGCGCTGCTGCCCCTGCAGGAAGCGGCGTTTCTCCTCGCTGCTCTGCGGCTGGCGCGGCGGCACCTTCACCGGGCGACGGTCATCGTCCACCGCGACCATGGTGAAGAAGCAGCTATTGGAGTGGCGCACCGAGCGCTCGCGGATGTTCTCGGTGACCACCTTGATGCCCACCTCCATCGAGGTATTGCCGGTGTAGTTGACCGAGGCCAGGAAGGTCACCAGCTCGCCGACATGCACCGGTTCGCGGAAGATCACCTGGTCCACCGACAGGGTCACCACGTAGCTGCCGGCATAGCGGCTGGCACAGGCGTAGGCGACTTCGTCGAGGTACTTGAGCAGGGTGCCGCCATGTACGTTGCCAGAGAAGTTGGCCATGTCCGGTGTCATCAGGACGGTCATGGTCAGCTGGGCGTTTCCAGGTTCCATAGAGAGCTCACGGTGAGTTTGCGCTGAATCGGGGCGGGTATCTGCAGACACTTCTGTTCCCCTCTTTGAGGTTTCCCATCCTGGTACGGGACGTCGGCTGACGCTCCATCGTCACGCCAATCTTGCCATCGGCGGTGTCGAATCTGCCGATCTGTTTCTGCATATTGCATTGGCAAAATGCGGCAAGACGCGATGTTAACCTGACGGCGCCCATGCAACGTGGGCTTTTCCGTTTACCAAGACAGTATGTGCCCGCACCTCGGTCAGGGTTTTCCGGCAGAGGAACGGTCCGCCCCGTGCATTGAAAACAAGGAGTATCACGCCATGCATGCCATCAGTTTCATCCAGGATCTGGCGGTGATCATGCTGGTCGCCGGGGTGGTCACCATTCTCTTTCACCGTTTCAAGCAGCCAGTGGTACTGGGCTATATCGTCGCCGGCTTCATCATCGGCCCGCACACGCCGCCGTTCGGCCTGATCCACGACGAAGACACCATCAAGACCCTGGCCGAACTTGGGGTGATCTTCCTGATGTTCTGCCTGGGCCTGGAGTTCAGCCTGCGCAAGTTGTTCAAGGTCGGCGCCACGGCCTTCATCGCCGCGTTCCTGGAAATCGTCCTGATGATCTGGATCGGTTTCGAGATCGGTCGCTGGTTCGGCTGGAACACCATGGATTCGCTGTTCCTCGGGGCGATCCTGGCGATCTCCTCGACCACCATCATCGTCAAGGCGCTCAACGACCTGAAGATGAAGAACGAGCGTTTCGCCCAGCTGATCTTCGGCGTGCTGATCGTCGAGGACATCCTCGGCATCGGCATCATCGCGCTGCTGTCGGGGATCGCCGTCAGCGGCTCGGTGAGTTCCGGCGAGGTGTTTTCCACCGTGGGCAAGTTGTCGCTGTTCATGATCGTCGCGCTGGTCATTGGCATCCTGCTGGTGCCTCGGCTGCTGGCCTACGTGGCGAAATTCGAAAGCAACGAGATGCTGCTGATCACCGTGCTGGGCCTGTGTTTCGGCTTCTGCCTGCTGGTGGTCAAGCTCGAGTACAGCATGGTGCTCGGCGCCTTCCTGATCGGCGCGATCATGGCCGAGTCGCGGCAGTTGCTTAAGATCGAGCGCCTGATCGAGCCGGTTCGCGACCTGTTCAGCGCGATTTTCTTCGTCGCCATCGGCTTGATGATCGATCCTAAGATCCTCGTCGAGTATGCCTGGCCGATCGTGGTCATCACCGTGGCGGTGGTGCTGGGCAAGATGCTGTCCTGTGGCATGGGGGCGTTCATTGCCGGGAACGATGGGCGTACCTCGCTGCGCGTAGGCATGGGGCTTTCGCAGATCGGCGAATTCTCTTTCATCATCGCTGCCCTGGGCATGACCCTGCAGGTCACCAGTGACTTCCTCTACCCGGTGGCGGTGGCCGTATCGGCCATCACCACCTTGCTGACGCCGTACCTGATTCGCGCCGCCGACCCGCTGTCGATCAAGCTGGGCAAGGTGGTGCCGAGCCGCCTGGCGCGGGTGTTGTCGTTGTATGGCGAGTGGTTGCGCAGCATTCAGCCGCAGGGCGAAGGCGCCATGCTGGCGGCGATGATCCGGCGCATCCTGCTGCAGGTCGGGGTCAACCTGGCATTGGTGATCGCGATCTTCTTCAGCGGAGGCTACTTCGCCGGGCGCATCGGCTCCTGGCTCAGCGAGTGGGTGGGCGATGTCGGCCAGCAGAAGGCGCTGATCTGGGGCGCGGCGCTATTGCTGTCGCTGCCCTTCCTGATTGCGGCCTATCGCAAGCTCAAGGCACTGTCGATGCTGCTGGCGGAGATGGGGGTCAAGGCGGAAATGGCCGGGCGGCATACCCAGCGCGTGCGGCGGGTGATTGCCGAGGTGATCCCGCTGCTGTCGTTGCTGGTGATCTTCCTGCTGCTCTCGGCCTTGTCGGCGAGCATCCTGCCGACCAGTGAGCTGTTGCTGATCATCGCGGTGGTGGCGGCGGTGGTGGTGGCGCTGTTGTGGCGCTGGCTCATCCGCGTGCATACGCGCATGCAGGTGGCCTTGCTGGAGACGCTGGAGAACAATCGCGATCATTAGCGCTGAGCGCGAAGCCTTCTGCGCGAGGCTTCATCGTCGTCCGAGGGGATGGAGCGGTAGCAATGTCGCCAGGCGCAGAAAGCCTGGCGATTCTACGAGTGATTGGTGGCTATAGGCCATCAATTTGTGCGGGCATTTTGCGTTCAGCTTTCCAGCCAGACATCCCTCGCCCAGTGCCAGACCGACTCCCAGCTTTCCTCGGTGACAATCTCTTCTTCGCCGGACCAGAGCACGACAGTGCCGTCTTCCTCGACGCAGTAATAATCGTCGCCGTCCTGGCAGATCGGGATCAGGTCGCGTGGAACGCCTGCGTCCCATGCATTGGCCGCCACTTCCGGCAGGTAGGTATGGGATTGCGAGTCGGTGACGGTCACCGGCTCCAGGCTGCCGTACACCACATCACTGACGGTCAGCAGGTATTCCTTGAACACGAACGGTATGTTGATGAACAGCTCTTCCTCGATCTCGACCAGCTGATCCTCGTCCGGCAGTTCCAGCGGCACCGGCACCGGCTCGTTGGCTTCACGGAGTTGTTCGATCACTTCTTCCACGGTTCACATCCTCTGACCTTATGACAACGCTGCGCGTTATACCCTAGTAGGCCGCTCTGGCAAAAGCAAAAACCCCGGGACAGGCCCGGGGTTTTTTGTGCAACGTGCGGCGGTTAACCGTTTTGACGGATACCGGCAACCAGCCAAGGCTGGTTCTCGCCGTGGGCACGCACCATGTGCCAGCTTTCGCTGAAGGCTTCGCCCTGGTCGAAGCGCGAGGTCTTCGAGACGCCACGGAAGGTCAGGGTGGCGTCGGTCTGGTCGGCGCGATCGTCGACACCGTCCAGCTGCACATCGAGGTCATCGATGTAGGTCGACTGGAAGCCTTCGCCCAGCTCTGCACGCTCGCGCTTGAGGAACTCGAGCATCTGCGGGGTGACGAACTCGGCGATCTTGTCCATCTCGTTGGCGTCCCAGTGCTGCTGCAGCGACTGGAAGTGCGAACGGGCGGCGGCCAGGAAGCTGGCTTCGTTGAACCAGGCCGGAGCGTTGATCACAGGCGAGGCGACCGGCGCGGCGGAGCCACCGAAGATCGACTGTGGAGCTGCCTGTGGCTGGGCTTCGCGCTGGTACGGGGCGTGGCCGGCGGCAGCGTGTTGCGGTTGCTGCTGGCGGCGGCGCGCGGCGATGAAGCGGAAGACCAGGAAGGCGATCAGGCCCATGATCAGGAAGTCGAGGATCTGCATGCCCTGGAAGCCGTCGCCCATGAACATGGAAGCCAGCAGGCCACCGGCGGCGAGGCCGGCCAATGGGCCCAGCCAGCGCGAAGCACCGCTGGCGGCGGCAGGCGCGCGGCCTGGAGCGGTCGGGGCGGCGGCAGGCGTGGTCGGGGTTGCCTGGCGAGTCTGGTGGATTGGCGCGGAGCCCGAGCTCTTGCCACCACCGAAGCGCTTGGCGTTGGCGTCGAGGCTCAGCGTCAGGCCGACGCAGAGCGCCAGAGCGATGCTAAGAAAACGTTGCATAAGTTGGGGGTTCCCGTTTGTGTGGATTGCACGCGCGTCATGTTGCACATGAACTGTAGGACATAGCCAGCGACAAGATGTTTCGAGCTTTTGCCTGATCGTAAGGACGGTCAGGGTCGTGTGGGAGCGGGTTTACCCGCGAAGAAGGTGACGCGGTGCCTGGCACGGGCTTCGCCCGTGTTCGCGGGTAAACCCGCTCCCACAGGATCCGCGAGGCCTGTGGGAGCGACAGTCAGATAGCTTCGAGCTTGGCGTAGCCCAGCATCAGCCACTTGCTGCCCTCGGAGAAGTTCACCTGCACCCGCGCCTGGGCGCCGGAGCCCTCGAAGTTGAGGATCACGCCTTCGCCAAATACCGCATGCTGCACTCGCTGGCCAAGGCTGAAGGCGGTCTGCGGGATGCTGGCGTTGGCGAACAGGCTGCTTGCCGGCGCCTTCGCGCCGCCGAACGGGCGGCTGACGGTGTTCGACAGGCGCACTTCCTGTACCAGCCCGGCTGGAATCTCCCGTACGAAGCGCGACACCTTGTTATAGGTTTCGCTGCCATACAGGCGGCGGGTCTCGGCGTAGGTCATGACCAGCTGGCGCATGGCGCGGGTGATGCCCACGTAGGCCAGACGGCGCTCCTCTTCCAGGCGACCGGGTTCTTCCAGGCTCATCTTGTGCGGGAACAGGCCTTCTTCCATGCCCACCAGGAACACGTACGGGAACTCCAGGCCCTTGGCACTGTGCAGGGTCATCAGCTGGATGCTGTCCTCATGCTCATCGGCCTGGGTGTCGCCGGCCTCCAGCGAGGCGTGGCCGAGGAACGCCGACAATGGCGAGAGGTCGGCATCTTCGTCGCTGGCTTCGAAGTTGCGCGCGGCGCTGACCAGTTCCTCGAGGTTTTCTACCCGGGCCTGGCCCTTTTCGCCTTTTTCTTCCTGGTGATAGATGATCAGCCCGGACTGCTCGATGACGGTCTGGGTCATCAGGTGCAGCGGCATGTCCAGCACCTTGGCGGCGAGATTCTCGAGCAGCTCGATGAACGCGCCCAGGGCGCTGGCGGCGCGGCCCTTGAGGGCCTTGGCGGCCAACAGCTGGCACATGGCATCCCACATGGACAGCTGGTTGTGACGGGCGTGTTCGCGGATGGTCTCGACGGTCTTCTCGCCGATGCCCCGTGGTGGCACGTTGATCACCCGCTCCAGGGCCGCGTCGTTGCCACGGCCTTCGAGCAGACGCAGGTAGGCCATGGCGTTCTTGATCTCGGCGCGTTCGAAGAAGCGCTGGCCGCCATAGATGCGATAGGGAATGCGTTCACGCAGCAGGGCCTCTTCCAGCACCCGCGACTGGGCGTTGGAGCGGTACAGGATGGCGATCTCGCTGCGCGCGTTGCCCTGCTTGACCAGGCTTTCGATGGTCTCGACCACGTAGCGCGCTTCGTCATGTTCGTTGTACGCGGCATAGAGCGTCAGCGGCTCGCCTTCGCCCATGTCGGTCCACAGCTCCTTGCCCAGGCGTCCACTGTTGTTGGCGATCAGGGCGTTGGCGGCCTTGAGGATGCCACCGGTGGAGCGGTAGTTCTGCTCCAGGCGGATCAGTTCGGCATCCGGGAAGTCGGCGGTGTACTGGTGAATGTTCTCGATCTTGGCGCCACGCCAGCCGTAGATCGACTGGTCGTCGTCACCCACCGCCATCAGGCTGTCGCCACCGCTGGCCAGCAGGCGCAGCCAGGCGTACTGCACGGCGTTGGTGTCCTGGAACTCGTCCACCAGAATGTGGCGGAAGCGGCGCTGATAGTGCTTGAGCAGGTCCGGGTGGTCGCGCCACAGGTCCAGGGCGCGCAGCAGCAGCTCGGAGAAGTCGATGACCCCGGCGCGGTCGCAGGCCTGTTCGTAGGCCAGGTAGATGTCGCGCATGGTGGCCAGGAACAGGTCGCCGCTGGCCTGGATGTGCCGTGGGCGCAGACCTTCGTCCTTCTGGCCGTTGATGAACCACTGGACCTGGCGCGCGGGCCATTTCTGCTCGTCCAGGCCCATCTCGCGGATCACCCGCTTGATCAGGCGCTGCTGGTCGTCGCTGTCGAGGATCTGGAAGTTCTGCGCCAGCCCCGCTTCCTGCCAGTGGGCGCGCAACAGGCGGTGGGCCAGGCCGTGGAAGGTGCCCACCCACATGCCGGCCGGGTTGATGCCCAGCAGTTGCTCGATACGCTGGCGCATTTCCGCCGCGGCCTTGTTGGTGAACGTCACCGACAGGATCGAATGCGGCGAGGCCTGTTCGACCTGGATCAGCCAGGCGATACGGTGCACCAGCACGCGGGTCTTGCCCGAGCCGGCGCCGGCCAGCACCAGTTGGCGCCCCACAGAGGCCGCCACGGCCTGGCGCTGGGCGTCGTTGAGGGAGTTCAGCAGGAGAGAGAGGTCGTCATTGTGCATCCGCGCATTCTATGGCTGTGCGCAGGCAGGGGCAAACGCGCGCGTCGCAAATCGCCGAAGACGCTTGTGACCATTCGTCGGTGAGATTGGCCAGGCGGCGTGGTTGAGCAGTCGCACTGCGACGCACGAGACATTTTCGAATTCCTGACCTGGAGCAGTTTGGTCCGACGCGACGCTTGTGTATGCTCCCTGCACATTTGCGGTCAGCCATAACAAGAACTCCATAAGAATCCAGCCATATGACCCAGGATTTCACGGCGATCGGCACATCGCCGCAGACATCACGGAGCGTTCGCAGGCAATTCGCCACGCAGCTTTCGATCGAGCGCACCCGTCTGCTGTACCAGGGCTCTCTGCTGCCCACCCTGTTCATGTTGCTCAACGGCCTGCTCTGCGCATGGCTGCTGTGGAGCCCTGCGCGCTATCTGCTGGTTGGCGTATGGATGGCCTGGTTGCTGGCGCTTGTGGCCCTGCGAGTGATCCAGGTGGCGGCATTCGAGGCGGCCACGCCAGTCCGACAGGCCAGGCCGGCATGGCGACGAATGTTCCTGCTGGGCTCGGCGTTCAGTGGCTTCACGCTGGCCTGCGCGGCGATCGCGCTGGCGCCGGTTGACGACTTCGTGCAGCAGGCATGGGTTTTCGGCCTGCTCGGCGCGGCGGCGCTGTCGGCCAGCGTCGCCTATGCGGTCAGCCTGACGGCGTTTCTCAGCTTCGCCTTGCCCTGCCTGCTGCCGCCGATCGCCTTTCTGTTCTTCTACGATGCCGGGCAGCAGCGCGGGTGGGGCTGGCTGGGCCTGATTCTCCTGGGGGCGTTGATGGTGGTCGCCTGGCAGGTCAACCGCCTGATCGAGCGTGGCCTGTTGCGGCGCTTTCAGAACCAGGCGCTGATCGAGCACCTGCAGAGTGCCCAGCAGCATGCCGAAGACCTCAACCACCAGCTCAGCGCCGAGGTGCGTCAGCGCCGCCGGGCCGAGGATGAACTGCGTCAGGCCCAGGCCGGCCTCGAGCAACGTGTAGCCCAGCGCAGCCACGAACTGGACCTGGCGAACCAGGCCTTGAGCAAGAGCGAGCAACGCCTGGCCTTGGCGCTCGATGCCAGTGAACTGGGGTTATGGGACTGGAACCTGCTCACCGACGAGGTCCACCACACCCAGTTGCACGCGCTGTTCGGCATCGACGCCGAACAGGTTCGCTCCGTGCGGGCCGATCTCAAGCCGCTGCTGCACCCGGATGACCTGTCTCTGGTACGGCGCACGCTGGTCGAGCACCTGAAAGGGCAGACCGAGGACTATCGTGTCGAATACCGCGTACGTCATGCCCAGGGCCACTGGTGCTGGATCGAGGACCGTGGTCGGGCGGTGGAGACCGATGCCGATGGCAAGGTCGTGCGCATGCTCGGTACCCGCCGAGACATCACCGCGCAGAAGGAGCAGGAGGAGCAGCAGCGCCTGGCCGCCACGGTGTTCGAGGCCGCCAGCGAGGGTATCGCCATCCTTGACGCCGACTTCCAGTTGCTGGCGGTCAATCAGGCGTTCTGCGACGTCACGGGGTACGGTCGTGCCGAACTGATCGCTCGCAATGCCCTCGAGCTGCCCTGCAGTCGCGACGCGCGACGTCACAGTCAGTTCATCGAACAGGCGCTGGAGCAGCAGGGTCGCTGGCAGGGTGAGCTGGTGGAGGCGCGCAAGAACGGCGAGCTGTATCCACAATGGCTACAGCTGAACAGCGTGAGCGATGCACGGGGCAGAATCGTCAATATCGTCGGCTTCTTCACCGATCTGTCGGCTCGCCGCGAGTCGGAGGAACGTCTGCGCTATCTGGCTCATTACGACGACCTGACCGGGTTGGCCAACCGCGCGCTGTTCCGCCTGCGCCTGCACGAGGCCACGCAGCGCGTACGCCTGAACGGGCGCAGCCTGGCGTTGCTGCATGTGGACCTGGATCGCTTCAAGCAGCTCAACGAGAGCCTCGGCCACGAACTGGCCGACCAGTTGCTCAAGAAAATGGCCCAGCGCCTGGCCAATGCGGTGCCGGAGGCCGACACCGTGGCGCGGCTGTCGGGTGACGAATTCGCCGTGCTGTTCGACGGCTACAGCAACCTGTCCAGCCTGGTGCGGGTGACCACGCGCCTGCTGGACAAGCTACGGGTGCCGCAGCGGGTCGGCGGGCACGAGGTGGTGATCAGCGCTTCGGTGGGCATCAGCGTGCTGTCTGACGCCACCTTCGATCTCAATGCGCTGGTCAGTCAGGCCGACATGGCCAAGCAGCACGCCAAGCATCTGGGAGGGGACAACTTCCAGTTCTACACCGAAAGCCTGCGCGCCAGCACCCTCGAGCGCCTGCAGCTGGAAAACCAGCTGCGCAAGGCCATCGACGACGGCCAGTTGCTGGTCTATTACCAGCCCAAGTTGTGCCTGCGCACGGGCCGGTTGCAGGCGGCCGAGGCCCTGGTGCGCTGGCAGCATCCGCAGTGGGGCATGGTGCCGCCCAGCGAGTTCATCGGCCTGGCGGAAGAGACCGGGCTGATCGCGCCGATGGGCGAATTCGTCCTGCGCCAGGCTTGCTGGCAGGCATGCGAGTGGTTGAGGCAGGGGGTGCAGATACGCGTGTCGGTCAACCTGTCGGTGTATCAATTGCGCCAGGGCAAGCTGGTCAGCCTGGTTCGCCAGGTGTTGCAGGAGTCGGGGCTGGCGCCTCAGCTGCTGGAGCTGGAACTGACCGAGAGCCGGTTGCTGGACAGCGTCGAGCACATCATCGCCACGTTCCAGCAGTTACACGAACTGGGGGTAAAACTGGCCATCGACGATTTTGGCACCGGGTACTCGTCGCTGAGCTATCTGAAGCGTTTCCCGGTCGATTACGTGAAGATCGACCAGGCGTTCATCCGCGGCCTGCTCGAGGGCAGCCAGGACGCCGCGATAACCCGGGCGATCATCGCCATGGCCAAGAGCCTGCAGTTGAAAGTGGTGGCCGAGGGGGTGGAAACCCTGGAGCAGCTGGCATTCCTGCGTGAGCATGGCTGCGATGAAGTCCAGGGTTACCTGATCAGCCGACCGGTAGACGCGGTCGCGTTCCGGGCCTTGCTGGAGCGGCCCATGATGCACCTTATGCAGTGATCATGGGGCGTCTTGCGGCGATCAGTGGGTTTCGATGATATCGGTGATGCTGGCGATCAGCTGGTCGTCGTGGAAGATATCCACTTTCGGAATGTGGCTGTGGTCGCCTGGCATTTCGAAGCTCACCGACTTGCGGTCCAGGGCTTGCAGGAAGATGCCGGCCAGCGCCTTCGATTCCAGGTCCAGCGCCAGGGCGTGGGACTTGTCCTGGATGGCGCGTGGTTTCAGGGTCACTTCGAAGCCTGGGTGAGGGGTGACCACGGTGCCGTAGACACGGAAGCCTGGGTCGCCCGGCATCTTGTCGTTCTGGGCAATCCAACCTTTGGTTTCGATGATCATGTTTTGAATCCTTGTGTTCAGAGCGGCGCGGAATGCGTCGCTGTGGATCCAATTTTCGTTCGCTATGCCATGCCTGAATCAGCAGGAAAATGTTCAGCTGTGCCAGTGTCTTCCCTGGCGCGCCAACAGACTGCTGGCCTGCTCCGGGCCGTTGCTGCCGGCCGGATAGGGGCGCGGGGCCTGGAAGTGTTCTTCCCAGCCCTGCAGGATCGGGTCGATCCAGGCCCAGGCCGCCTCGACCTCGTCACGGCGCATGAACAGCGTCGAGTCGCCCTCGAGCACATCCAGTAGCAGCCGTTCGTAGGCATCCCAGCGGCGTGTCTGGGCGAAAGCCTGGGCCAGGTTCAGGTCCAGCTCGACCGGTGCCAGGCGCATGCCCTTGCCCGGGCTTTTGGTCATCATGCGCAGGCTGATGTGCTCGTCCGGCTGCAGCTGAATGAGCAGTTGGTTGACCTGGCCGCCGCTGAACAGCTCATGGGGCACCGGCTTGAACTGGATGACGATCTGCGACGAGCGCCGCGCCATGCGCTTGCCGGTGCGCAGGTAGAAGGGCACCCCGGCCCAGCGCCAGTTGTCGATGTGCGCCTGCACCGCGACGAAGGTCTCGGTGTCGCTGTCGTTGTCCACGTCCTTCTCGAAGTAGTAGGCCGGCACTTCCTGGCCGCCGATCCTGCCGGCGCCGTATTGGCCGCGCACGGTCTTGTCCTGCACGTCCTGGCCGGTGATGGGCTTGAGCGCGCGGAGGATCTTCACCTTCTCGTCGCGCACCGCCTCGGCCTCGAACTGTGCCGGGGGCTCCATGGCCACCAGGCACAGCAACTGCAGCAGGTGGTTCTGCAACATGTCGCGGGTGGCGCCGGCTCGATCGTAGTAGGCGCCGCGATTCTCCACGCCGAGGGTTTCGCAGACGCTGATCTGCACATGGTCGACCTGGCCGTTGCGCCATGCCGGCTCCAGCAGGGCGTTGGCGAAGCGCAGGGCCATGAGGTTCTGCACGGTTTCCTTGCCCAGGTAGTGGTCGATGCGAAAGACCTGGGACTCGTCGAACACCGCGCCGATCGCTTCGTTGATCGCGTGGGCCGATTCCAGCGAGTGGCCGATGGGCTTTTCCAGCACGATGCGTGCCTCGCTGTCTGCCAGGCCGGCGATGCGCAGGTGGTTGGCGATGGGCACGAACAGCTTGGGCGCGGTGGCCAGATAGTAGATGCGCGTCAGCCCGCCGGGCTCGCCCAGGTAGCGGGCCAGGCGGCCGAAGTCGGCGCTTTGCGCGGCGTCCATGGGGAAGTAGTCCAAGCGCGCGGAAAAACGCTGCCACACGTCCTCTTCGAAGTCCTGACGGGCGATCTGCGCCCGGCAGTGGCGCTCGGCGAGCTTGAGGTAGTCGATGCGCGGCAGGTTGCGCCGGGCCAGGGCGATGATGCGCACGGCGTTGTGCAGGCGGTCCTCGCGATACAGGTGGTAGAGCGCCGGGAGCAGTTTGTGCAGGGCCAGGTCGCCCGTGCCGCCGAAGACCAGGATGTCGCAAGGAATCGTCAAGCCACCACTCTCCACGTTCGTTTAGCTGGGCGGGTTGGCAAGCATGTAGTATAACTACAAGAAAGCTACATCCCGGCACGCCGATCATAACCGAGTCCAGCCCGTGAATCTGTTGCAACATATCGACCAATCGCGCCACCTGCTGCGCAAATCGGAACTCAAAGTGGCCGACCATGTGCTGCTCGATCCGGCTGCCGTCATGCACAGCTCGATGGCCGACCTGGCGCACAGCGTGGGGATCAGCGAGCCGACCATCGTGCGTTTCTGCCGGGCGATCGGTTGCTCGGGGTTCCAGGATCTCAAGCTCAAGCTGGCGCAGAGCCTGGCCGCTGGGGCCAGCTTCGGCCAGTTCGCCATCCATGAAGACGACTCGGTCGCCGACTACAGCCTGAAGATCTTCGACACCACCCTGCATACGTTGATGGAAGTGCGCGAGCACCTCGATCCCCAGGCCTTGCAGCAGGCGGTGACGGCCATGGCCCAGG
The DNA here is from genome assembly GCF_029840925.1 of Pseudomonas sp. GD03858. Lineage (GTDB taxonomy): Bacteria > Pseudomonadota > Gammaproteobacteria > Pseudomonadales > Pseudomonadaceae > Aquipseudomonas. The sequence goes on along the minus strand of NZ_JAOCDM010000037.1, from coordinate 20,822 downwards.
CGCAGCGTGTGGAGTTCTATGGCTTTGGCGCATCCGGCGCGGTCGCGGCCGATGCCCAGCACAAGTTCTTCCGCCTGCTGCTCAGCGCCGCCGCCTACTCCGACCCGCACATGCAGGCCATGTCGGCAGTTACCCTGAAGCCGGGCGATGTGGCGGTGTGCATCTCGCAGTCGGGGCGCTCCAAGGACCTGCTGATCACCGCCAACCTGGTGCGCGAGAGCGGGGCCAACCTGATCACCCTGTGCCCGAGCCAGACGCCGCTGGCGGAACTGTCGACGGTCAACCTGGCCATCGATGTGCATGAAGACACCGAGATCTACACCCCGCTGACCTCGCGTATCGCTCACCTGGTAGTGATCGACGTGCTGGCCATGGGCGTGGCCATGGCCCGCGGACCGAGCCTGGTCAACCACCTCAAGAGCGTGAAGCGCAGCTTGCGCAGCCTGCGTTTGTCGCCCAAGTCGATCAAGGCCACCGACGACTGATCGCCTGTACCGGCCTCTTCGCGGGTAAACCCGCTCCCACAGGTCCCCCACTGACCTTGATAACAGTGGAATACCTGTGGGAGCGGGTTTACCCGCGAATGGGCCGACAGAATTCATCGATCTGTCACCCTTTGGCAGCGAAACGGCAAAACAAGCTTGCCAGTCTGAAACTCCCCGCATCCTATCTGGGAGACAGGCAATGGCACATGATCACGCAGGTGTGTACCAACCCAACGCCAAGGCTCGCAAGCAGCAGGAAAAGGACCAGCGCCGCATGGAGTTCCGCCGCGCGATCGAAAGCTACTGCGACCAGCGCCAGCTGCTGCGCGAGCTGGCCGATTACCCCGAGCTGCAGGACATCACGGTGTGGCAGGTATCGGCGGCAACTTCCCCGAGAAACGCTGCACAAGCCCGCTGATCTGCGCACGTTCGCCACGGATGAACGCCTGGAACGCCAAGGCGACCGGCGACTGGCGCTTGTTCTTGGACTGCACCAGGCACCAGCTGCGGTATAACGGCAATTCCTCCACCGGCAGTTCCCTGAGCACGCCGGTGGCCAGCTCCAGGTTGACCGCGTGGCGGGTCAGCAGGGCGATGCCCAGGCCGGCCACCACGCACTCGCGCTGGGCATCGGTGGAGGCCACCTCGAGGGTCTGGGTGAAATGCACGCGCTTGTCCTTGAAGAACTCCTCGCAGGCCTTGCGCGTGCCCGACCCTTGCTCGCGGACCAGCAGGGCATGAGGCTCGAGGTCCTGCAGGCGCAGCTGTTCGAGCTTGCACAACGGATGATCCGGCGGCGCCACGGCAACGATCGGGTTGTTGAGGAACGGCAGGAACTCCAGGCCCATGTCCTGGGGCACCATGGACATGATGGTCAGGTCGTCGCGGTTGTCCGACAGGCGCCGGATCGCCTGGGCTCGGTTGACCACCGTCAGGGTGAGGTTGACCTCCGGGTGGCGCTGCTTGAAGGCGGCGAACAGGTGTGGCACGAAGTACTTGGCACTGGACTCGATCGCCAGTTTCAACTGCCCCTGCAATGAGCCCTGCAGGTCCGACAGCTGCATGTCGAGGTTCTCCAGGCGCCCGAAGATATCGCGGCTGGCGCGTTGCAGCGCTTCTGCCGCCTCGGTCAGGTAGAGCTTCTTGCCGACGTACTCGAACAGCGGCTGGCCGACCAGCTCCTCGAGCTGGCGGATCTGTAGACTAACGGCGGGTTGCGTCAGCGCCATCTCCTCGGCCGCCCGGCTGTAGGAGCGCAGGTCACACACTTCGTTGAACACTTGCAGTTGGCGCAAAGTCATACGCATCAAGGACTTACGCATTTTCTTCAGGGCTCCGGCAAAACCTTGTTACCTAACTATAAGCTTTTGCTAATACTACCCCTAACAAATATTGATTTTTGTTTATCCACCTTCGGCGCTAGGGTGAATATGCGACTGGCCAGCGACGTCTGGTCACGCGCCGACCGGTAGAACCGGATCGTCTGTTCCTACGGCTTTGGGAAGACTCCAGTGATAACAAAAATCCTGATCGCCAACCGGGGTGAAATCGCAGTTCGGATCGTGCGCGCCTGCGCCGAAATGGGCATTCGCTCCGTCGCGATCTATGCCGACGCCGACCGTCACGCCCTGCACGTCAAGCGCGCCGACGAGGCTTACAGCATCGGTGCCGAGCCCCTGGCCGGCTACCTGAACCCGCGCAAGCTGGTAAACCTTGCTGTCGAGACCGGCTGCGATGCCCTGCATCCAGGCTATGGTTTCCTGTCGGAAAACGCCGAACTGGCAGAGATCTGCGCCGAACGCGGGATCAAGTTCATCGGCCCGGCCGCCGACGTCATTCGGCGCATGGGCGACAAGACCGAGGCACGCCGTACCATGATCGCGGCTGGTGTCCCGGTCACGCCCGGCACCGAAGGCAACGTCGCCGATATCCATGAGGCCCTGCGCGAAGGCGACCGCATCGGTTACCCGGTGATGCTCAAGGCCACCTCCGGTGGCGGTGGGCGTGGCATCCGCCGCTGCAACAGCCGCGAAGAGCTGGAGCAGAACTTCCCCCGTGTCATCTCCGAGGCCACCAAGGCTTTCGGCTCGGCGGAAGTGTTCCTGGAAAAGTGCATCGTCAACCCCAAGCACATCGAGGCGCAGATCCTCGGTGACAGCTTCGGCAACGTGGTGCACCTGTTCGAGCGCGACTGCTCGATCCAGCGCCGCAACCAGAAGCTGATCGAGATTGCCCCGAGCCCGCAGCTGACCCCTGAGCAGCGCGCCTATATCGGCGACCTGGCGGTGCGCGCGGCCAAGGCGGTGAACTACGAGAACGCCGGTACCGTGGAGTTCCTGCTCGCCGATGGCGAGGTGTACTTCATGGAAATGAACACCCGGGTGCAGGTGGAGCACACCATCACCGAGGAAATCACCGGCATCGACATCGTCCGCGAGCAGATTCGCATTGCTTCCGGCCTGCCGCTGTCGATCAAGCAGGAAGACATCCAGCACCGTGGCTTCGCGTTGCAGTTCCGCATCAACGCCGAAGATCCGAAGAACAACTTCCTGCCCAGCTTCGGCAAGATCACCCGCTACTACGCCCCCGGCGGCCCCGGCGTGCGTACCGACACGGCGATCTACACCGGCTACACCATCCCGCCGTTCTACGACTCCATGTGCCTGAAACTGGTGGTCTGGGCGCTGACCTGGGAAGAAGCCATGGATCGCGGCCTGCGGGCCCTGGACGACATGCGCGTGCAAGGGGTGAAGACCACCGCCGCGTACTACCAGGAAATCCTGCGCAACCCGGAATTCCGCAGCGGCCAGTTCAACACCAGCTTCGTCGAAAGCCACCCTGAACTGACCAACTACTCGATCAAGCGCAAACCCGAAGAGCTGGCCCTGGCCATCGCCGCCGCCATCGCCGCGCACGCAGGCCTTTGAATGCAGCTGCAAGCTGTCAGCGGCAAGCTGCAAGTCAAAGCACATCAGCTTTTTCTTGCGGCTTGTAGCTTGAAGCTTGCCGCTACAAGGAGAAAATAATGTCCAAGAAAATCTTTGTCACCGACACGATCCTGCGCGACGCCCACCAGTCCCTGCTGGCCACCCGCATGCGCACCGAAGACATGCTGCCGATCTGCGACAAGCTCGACAAGGTCGGCTACTGGTCGCTGGAAGTCTGGGGTGGCGCCACTTTCGACGCCTGCGTGCGCTTCCTCAAGGAAGACCCGTGGGAGCGCCTGCGCAAGCTGCGCGCCGCATTGCCCAACACCCGCCTGCAGATGCTCCTGCGCGGGCAGAACCTGCTGGGCTACCGCCACTACAGCGACGACGTGGTCAAGGCCTTCGTCGCCAAGGCGGCGGTCAACGGCATTGATGTGTTCCGCATCTTCGACGCCATGAACGACGTGCGTAACCTGCGCGTGGCCATCGAGGCGGTGAAGGCCGCCGGCAAGCACGCCCAGGGCACCATCGCCTACACCACCAGCCCGGTGCACACCATCGACGCCTTCGTGCAGCAGGCCAAGCAGATGGAAGCCATGGGCTGCGACTCGGTGGCGATCAAGGACATGGCCGGCCTGCTGACTCCGTTCGCCACCGGCGAGCTGGTCAAGGCGCTGAAGGCCGAGCAGTCGCTGCCGGTGTTCATCCACTCCCACGACACCGCCGGCCTGGCTGCCATGTGCCAGCTCAAGGCGGTGGAGAACGGCGCCGACCATATCGACACCGCGATCTCCAGCTTCGCCTGGGGCACCAGCCACCCGGGCACCGAGTCGATGGTCGCCGCGCTCAAGGGCAGCGAGTTCGACACCGGGTTGGACCTGGAGCTGCTGCAGGAGATCGGCCTGTACTTCTACGCCGTGCGCAAGAAGTACCACCAGTTCGAGAGCGAGTTCACCGCCGTGGACACCCGCGTGCAGGTCAACCAGGTGCCGGGCGGGATGATTTCCAACCTGGCCAACCAGCTCAAGGAGCAGGGCGCGCTCAGCCGCATGAACGAAGTGCTGGCAGAGATCCCGCGTGTTCGCGAAGACCTCGGCTTCCCGCCGCTGGTGACCCCAACCTCGCAGATCGTCGGCACCCAGGCGTTCTTCAACGTGCTGGCCGGTGAGCGCTACAAGACCATCACCAACGAGGTGAAGCTGTACCTGCAGGGCGGTTACGGCAAGGCCCCGGGCGTGGTCAACGAGCAGCTGCGCCGCCAGGCGATCGGCAGCGAGGAAGTGATCGACGTGCGCCCGGCCGACCTGCTCAAGCCGGAGATGGCCAAGCTGCGCGCCGATATCGGCGGCCTCGCGCATTCCGAGGAAGACGTGCTGACCTTCGCCATGTTCCCCGACATTGGCCGCAAGTTCCTCGAGGAGCGCGAGGCCGGTACCCTCAAGCCCGAAGCCCTGCTGCCGATTCCGGAAGCCGGTGCGGTGGGCTCGGTGGGCGGTGAGGGGGTGCCGACCGAGTTCGTCATCGATGTGCATGGCGAGACCTATCGCGTCGACATCACCGGCGTGGGCGTCAAGGCCGAGGGCAAGCGCCACTTCTACCTGTCCATCGATGGCATGCCGGAGGAAGTGGTGTTCGAGCCGCTCAACGACTTCGTCGGCGGTGGCGGCAGCAAGCGCAAGCAGGCCAGCGAGCCGGGGCATGTCAGCACCAGCATGCCGGGCAATATCGTCGATGTGCTGGTCAAGGAAGGCGATGTGGTCAAGGCCGGCCAGGCGGTGCTGATCACCGAAGCGATGAAGATGGAGACCGAAGTCCAGGCGGCCATCGCCGGCAAGGTCGTGGCCATCCACGTGGCCAAGGGCGACCGGGTGACGCCTGGCGAAATCCTGATCGAGATCGAAGGCTGACAGAAGCCTTCATCTACAAGCAGTTAACCTCTGGGGAGCGGATGCTCCCCTTTTTTTGTCTGGTTTCAGGACCCTATCGCGGGTCATTGTGGGAGCGGGCTTGCCCCGCGATGAGGTCAGCCCTGGCGACAGGCCTCCAGCGTCCTCACCTGACCTTCAGGTTGCTGGTTATCCACGCTCAACCAGCGCTCGAACCCTGTTGCCACCGCCGGCCACTCGGCATCGGTGATCGAGTACCACGCCGTATCCCGATTGCGATCCTTGACCACCATATGGTTGCGGAACACGCCCTCGAAGACGAAGCCGAACCGCTCGGCCGCGCGTTTGGAGCGGGCATTGGCGTCATTGCATTTCCACTCAAGGCGGCGATTGCCCAACTCGAAGCCCAGCTTGCCCAGCAGGTAGACCGCCTCGGTGCCTTTCGGCGTGCGCTGCATGGCGGCACCGAAGGCGATATGCCCGATTTCGAAGCGGCCCTGTTCGGGAACGATCGACATGTAGCTGAGGATGCCCTGGACCTGGCCGCTGGCGCGGTGGATCACGCTGTAGAACAGCGGGTCGCGGCTCGCGGCGTTGCCTTCCAGCCAGCGCTCGAAGCTGGCGCGTTCGCTGAACGGGCCATAAGGGAGGTAGTCCCACAGCAACGGATCCGAGCCCGGACCCTGCAGCACGTCCCAGAGATCGTCGCCATGGCGCGTCGGGTCAAGCTTTTCCAGGCGCACGAAGCGGCCCTCCAGGGGTTTTGCGTTCGGCGTGGCGGCGGGTTTCCAGTTCAATGCGTCAGTCATGGGCGGCCTACAGTGCTTTGCGAAATTGGATGAAACCCGGACGCTCGGCGACCTGCTCGTACAGGCCGATGGCGGTAGCGTTGGTCTCGTGGGTCAGCCAGTGGACCTTGATGCAGCCGGCGGCTTTGGCCGTGGCGTAGACGTGCTCGATCAGTTGGCGGCCGATGCCCAGGCCGCGTGTCTCGCTGTCGACATACAGGTCTTGCAGGTAGCAGGAGTTCTCGATGCTCCAGTTGGAACGATGGTAGATGTAGTTGACCATCCCCACCGCCTTGCCATCGACCCAGGCCAGCGCCGAATGCGTGGGCTCGTTCGGGTCGAGCAGACGCTGCCAGGTGTTGAGGCTGACATGTTCGGGCAGTTCGGTCTGGTAGAAGCGCAGGTAGGCCTGCCACAAGGGTAGCCAGGCGGCGTGGTCGCTGGCGCCAACCGGGCGCAGGGTGACGTGGGTCATGGGGCTTTTCCTTCAGAGCTGGCGCATGTGCGCCGCGAGTTGGTTGTCCTGAGGGTCGGCACTGGCGGCCAGGCCGTCGCGCACACCGGCCATGTCCTCGGCCGAGCGATTCTGGCTGAGCTTGCGCGCGCCTTGCAGGCGCGTGATGGGCAGGCGGATGCCGACGATGGCGCGGAGCATGCCGTCCAGGTAGTCGCCAGGGGCGTCCGTCACTTTCCAGGGTTCGGCACGGCCTTGCTCATGGCGGTCGGTCAGGCGGCTGACGATGTCCAGCAAGGGCCCCGGTTCATGGATCACCTCGACCGCGCCGTAGGCATGCACGGCGGTGTAGTTCCAGGTGGGCACCACCTTGGGGTTGTCGGTCTTGCTGGGGTAGTACGAGGGGCTGACATAGGCGTCGGCGCCGGGGAACACCAGCAGCGCCTCGGCGCCTTGCTCCAGGTCCTGCCATTGACGATTGGCCCGGGCCAGGTGCCCATACAGGGTGCCGAACTCACCTTCGTCGGTCGCCACCAGCACCGGCAGATGGGTTGCCAGCAAACCTTGTTCGCCATGGCTGACGAGCATGGCCAGGCGGGTGTGCAGCATGTGTCGATGCAGGCTGCCGAGGTCATGGTCCTGATGGGGTTTGCTGTTGTACATGCCAGAGTTCCTTGTGCGATGACTCCATCGTAGGCAGGCTATTGGTTCTGCATAAGGTCCATTCAGCGCAGTTTTCATAGGTCCAATACCATGAGCGAGCGTAGCCACGCGTTGCCTTTCGACCCGGCCGGTATCGTCCTTGACCGCCGACGGGGGCTCAGCCAGCAGCTATATCAGGCGTTGAGGGCGCGGGTGCTCGATGGAAGGCTGGGCAGCGGTACCCGTCTGCCGGCAACCAGGGACCTGGCTGCGATGCTGTCGCTGTCGCGCAATAGTGTAGTGCGCGCCTATGACCAGCTGTATGCCGAAGGCTTTATCGAGAGTCGGGTCGGAGATGGCACTTATGTGAGTCGGCTGGCGAAACTATCCACACAACTATCCACAGGGTTATCCCGTAGGTCATCAACAGGGTTATCCACATTTCAGGCTGTTGATACTGAGGATTTATCCAGTTCAAGCCCTTCCAGCGAGCTGTTGGATCGTCTGAAAAATCACCATTTGCCAATGCCCCGGAGCGGACCGCCAAGGGCATTTCGTGTCGGCGTGCCGGCGTTCGATCTCTTTCCGTTCGAGGTCTGGGCCAAGCTGCAAGCGGGTTTCTGGCGAAATCCCGACCCGACGCGGCTCGGCTATGGTGACCCGGCGGGGGAGCCGCAACTGCGCGAGTTGATCGCCACTTACCTGCGCCGTTCACGGGGCCTCTCCTGCACCGCTGAGCAAATTGTGATCACCAGTGGCGCGCAGGAGGCAATCAGCCTTTGTGCACAGTTGCTGTTGCAGCCGGGCGATGGTGTGGCTGTGGAAAACCCGGGGTATCGTGCGGCCGGGCATGCCTTCGCGGTGGCCGGCGCCAGGTTGTGCGGTGTGCCGGTGGACCAGGAGGGCATGGATTGCGCGAGGCTCGCCGGGATACCCGGCTGCCGGATGGCCTACGTGACACCGGCCCACCAGTACCCCACCGGCGTCACCATGAGCCTGGACCGGCGCCTGTCGTTGCTGGCCTGGGCCGAGTGTCACGATGGATGGATCGTCGAGGACGACTATGACGGCGAGTACCGCTACAGCGGCGCGCCCCTGGCGCCGCTGGCCGCGTTGGACCGGCACGAGCGAGTGCTGTACGTCGGCACCTTCGGCAAGATCGCCTTCCCGGCGTTGCGACTGGGCTATCTGGTTTTGCCCCGGCGCCTGGTGCAGCCGTTCAGCCAGGGCAGGGCGCTGGCGGTGCGACATTCCGAGGTGGGCACCCAGTGCGTCATGGCGCAGTTCATGGCCCTGGGGCATTTCCAGCGCCATATCCGCCGTATGCGCCGGGTGGCGCTGGCGCGGCGCAATGTGCTCAAGGCCGGCTGGCCGCAGGACGTACCGGGGCTGGGGGTCATGCCGGAGGTGGCGGCGGGGCTGCACGTGAAGGTGGATGTGGATAACTTTGCGCGGGAGCAGGAACTGGTGGCCAGGGCTGAAGCGGTGGGGGTGGAAGTCAATCCGCTGAGCAGCTACTGGCTGGAGGACAGCGAGGAGCCTGTGGATAAAAGGGCAGGGCTGGTGCTGGGATTTGCAGCGGTGCCGGAAGCTCAGATCGCGGATGCGTTGATGCGCCTGCGCAAGGCTTGGCGGCCTGTTCGCGGGTGAACCCGCTCCCGCAGGGTTTGCGCCGCCGCTGAGAGCAGTGGCTATACCTGTGGGAGCGGGTTTACCCGCGAAGCAGTCGACTCAAGTCCCCGACTTGATCTTGGTCCAGGCCCGTGTCCGTGCCCGCTCGGCATCCCGTGGCAACGGCTTCAAGGTATACAGCTTGGCCATCGCCTCCGCCGTCGGGTACAGGTTCGGGTTGTTGCGGATCACCGGGCTGACCTTGGCGGTCGCATCCTTGTTGGGGTTCGGGTAGCCGACGAAATCGCTGATCGGCGCGATCACCTCGGGCCGCAACAGGTAGTTGATGAAGGCATGGGCATCCTCCGGGTTGGCCGCGTTCTTCGGGATCGCCAGCATGTCGAACCAGATCGGCGCGCCCTCCTTGGGCAGGCGCATGTCCACCACCACGCCGTTCTTCGCCTCGCGGGCGCGGTTGGCGGCCTGGGAGAAGCTGCCCGAATAGCCCACCGCCACGCAGATATCGCCATTGGCGATGTCGGCCATGTACTTCGACGAGTGGAAGTAGGTGACGTACGGGCGGATCTTCAGCAGCAGGTCCTGGGCCTTCTGGTAGTCGGCAGGCTTGCCGCTGTTGGGGTCCAGGCCCAGGTACGACAGCGCCAGCGGCAGGATCTCCGACGGCGAGTCGAGCAGCGCCACGCCGCACTGCTTGAGCTTGGCGATGTTCTCAGGCTTGAAGATCAGGTCCCAGCTGTCCAGCGGGGCGTCGTCACCGAGCGCGGCCTTGACCTTGGCTGGGTTGAAGCCGATCAGCACGGTGCCATACATGTACGGCACGGCGAACTTGTTGCCTGGGTCGTTGGCCTCGATCAGCTTCATCAGCGCCGGATCCAGGTGCTGCCAGTTGGGCAGCTTGCCGCGGTCCAGTGGCTGGAACACGCCGGCCTCGATCTGCTTGGCGAGGAACACGTTGGACGGCACCACCACGTCGTAGCCGGAGTTGCCGGTCAGCAGCTTGGCCTCCAGCGCCTCATTGGTGTCGAAGATGTCGTAGACCAGCTTCACACCGCTGTCCTTCTGGAAGTCGGTGAGGGTCTGCGGGGTGATGTAGTCGAACCAGTTGTACACCCGCAGGGTGCGCTGTTCGGCGTGAGCCTGGAGCGCACCGACGCACAGGCCGGTGGCGAGGAGCGGGGCGAGCAGACGCTTGAGTCGGACCATGTTCAGGCTCCTGGCTGGGCGCGCTGGAAGCCTTCCAGCACGTTGACCGCGTTGATGCCAATTTCTTCCACGGCGTAGCCGCCCTCCATCACGAACAGGGTCGGCTTGCCGAGCTGGGCGATGCGCTTGCCCATCTCAAGGTAATCCGGGCTGTCCAGCTTGAACTGCGAGATCGGGTCGTCCTTGAAAGTATCCACGCCGAGGGAGATCACCAGGACCTCGGCGTCATAGGCGGCGATGCGTTGGCAGGCATCTTCCAGCGCGGCGCTCCAGGCCTTCCAGTCGCTGCCGGCGGGCAGCGGATAGTTGATGTTGCAGCCTTCGCCCGCGCCTTCGCCGACTTCGTCGGCATAGCCGAGGAAGAACGGGAATTCGTCTTGCGGGTCGCCGTGGATCGAGGCGAAGAACACATCGCCGCGGGCATAGAAGATGTCCTGGGTGCCGTTGCCGTGGTGATAGTCGACATCGAGGATGGCCACCTTGCGTCGGCCCTGGTCGAGGAATGCCTGGGCGGCGATGGCGGCGTTGTTCAGGTAGCAGTAACCGCCCATCACGTCGGCGGCGGCGTGGTGTCCTGGCGGGCGGCATAAGGCGAAGGCCGCGTGGGCGCCTTTCTGGATCGCGGCCTGGGCGGTCAGGGCCACTTGCGCGGCGCTGTAGGCGGCCTGCCAGGTGCCGGCGGTGATCGGTGCGCCGGCATCGAAACTGTAGTAGCCGAGTTCTCCGTGCAGACCGGTGGGCTTGACCTGGCGCAGTGTGCGCGCCGGCCAGGTGAAGGGCAGCAGGTCGCCGTCTTGGCCGAGCGCGGCCCAGCGGGCCCAGGCGCCTTCGAAGAAGTTCAGGTAGTCGGCGCTGTGGATGCGTTGCAGTGGGACGCGACCGAAATCGGTGGGGCCTTGCACGGGGCCGAGGTTGCGCCTTTGCACTTGCTCCAGGACGTGGTCGGCGCGCGAGGGCATTTCGAAGCAGGGCATCAGCTGGCCGTCGATCAGCTCGCAGCGGCCGTGGTGCAGGCGGTGGTCATCGGAATAGATCGTCAGCACTTGTTGTTCTCCGGTTATGACTGGCGTGAGGCCATTCTGGTGGGCGGCCAATCGCGGGAGAACGACGCAAACGGCCAAAAGGGGATCGATGTGGCCAAACGCTAGGCTGCTTGTTCCGGTCTCTTCGCGGGTAAACCCGTTCCCACAGGGCCGGCGTTGATCTTGAGGTCTGTGGGAGCGGGTTTACCCGCGAAAATGACTGGGCGCCACGCCGCTCCAGCGTTGGAAGGCATGCCTGAAACTGGCGGTCTCGCTGAACCCCAACGTTTCGGCGATACGGTAGATCGGCATCTGGTCCTCGGCCAGCAGCTGCTTGGCGCGCTCGAAGCGCAGTTCGTCGAGCAGCTGTTGATAACTGCTGCCCAGCGCTTGCAGGTGCCGACGCAAGGTGCGTGACGAGCAGTTCATCTGCCGTGCCAGGCCCTCCAGCCCAGGAGCGGCATCCAGCTGCTGGATCAGTAGTTGGCGAATGCGTCCGAGCCAGGCCTGACGCCCGGTGAACTCCAGGTTCAGGCGTCGGCAGCGTTCGCTCATGGCCTTGTGGGTAACCGGGTCGGCCAGCGGCAGCGGCATGTCCAGCCAGCGGCGCTCGAAGGCAAAGGCGTTGTCGCCGGCCTCGAAGCCGAGCGGGCACTGGAATGCACCGTCGTAGAGCGCGTGGTAGTCGGGGCGCGAGTGTTCGAAGCGCGCCGCCAGCAGCGGCAGCGGGCGGCCGAGCAGGTCATCGCAGATCACTTTCAGCGACACCAGGCAGAACTCGGCGTTGAAAGCGGCAAGGCCGGGGGCGTCGTAATGGTCGCTGGCGCTGAGCCAGGCCCGCTGGCCGTCATCCACCAGGCGCAGACGGAAGACTGTTCCCAGCAGTGCCGGGTAACTCAGCGCCAGGCGCAGGGCGTCACCCAAAGTGGCACTGGAGAGCAAGGCGTAACCGAGCATGCCGTAGCACGACACATGCATCCGTTGGCCCAGTTCCAGGCCGATGTCCTCGCGCCGGGCCACGGCGTTGGCGCACACCTGCAGCTCCTGCTGGGTGGTGATGCGCGCATCGGCGTGGCCCAGGTCCGCCGGGCCTATGCCGCTGCCGGCGAGCAGCTGCCGCGGGTCGACGCCGGCCTCCTGGAATACCTGGAGGATCAGCGAAACCGCGTTGAGGGTGGTGAGGTGGCTGTGCAGCATGCTCGGCGTCCCATTGGGCTGAGAAGCTTTAGCGAGCAAGTTGTATGCCGCTCCTACAGGGATGGCACACGGCTTGAAGCGCAGGCATAAAAAAAGGGCCCGGAGCGTGCGCTCGGGCCCTTGAAAGGTTGAGAGGTGTCTAGTCCCTCGACCTGGTGAGACTGTTTGCAGCGGTCTGGATTACGCTTTCAGCGGAACCAGACGGGGAGCGATCATGTTTTCCGGACGCAGGATGTCGTTGAGCATCGCTTCGTCCAGCAGCTTCTCCTCGCGCACCAGTTCCAGCACGCCGCGGCCGGTTTCCAGGGCGACGCGGGCGATACGGGTGGCGTTTTCGTAGCCGATGTACGGGTTCAGGGCGGTGACCAGGCCGATCGAGTGCTCGACCAGTTCACGGCAGCGCTGTTCGTTGGCGGTGATGCCGACGATGCAGTGCTCGCGCAGCATGTCCATGGCGCGTTGCAGCAGGCGGATCGAGTCGAAGATCTTGTAGGCGATCAGCGGCTCCATCACGTTCAGCTGCAGCTGGCCACCTTCGGCGGCGACGGTCAGGGCCAGGTCGTTGCCCATGATGGCGAAGGCCACCTGGTTGACGGCTTCCGGGATCACCGGGTTGACCTTGCCTGGCATGATCGAGCTGCCTGGCTGACGCGCCGGCAGGTTGATCTCGTTGATGCCGGTGCGTGGGCCGCTGGACAGCAGGCGCAGGTCGTTGCAGATCTTCGACAGCTTGACCGCGGTGCGCTTGAGCATGCCGGAGAACAGCACGAAGGCGCCCATGTCGGAGGTGGCTTCGATCAGGTCGGCGGCCGGGACCAGCGGCTGGCCGCTGATGATCGCCAGGCGCTGAACGGCCAGCATCTGGTAGCCTGGGTCGGCGTTGATGCCGGTACCGATGGCGGTACCGCCCAGGTTGATTTCGGTCAGCAGTTCCGGGGCCAGCGAGCGCAGGCGCTGCAGGTCTTCGGTCATGGTGGTGGCGAAGGCGCGGAATTCCTGGCCCAGGGTCATCGGTACGGCGTCCTGCAGCTGGGTGCGACCCATCTTCAGTACGTGGTCGAACTCTTTACCCTTGGCGGCGAAGGCCTGGATCAGGCTGTCGAGGCTGGCCAGCAGGGCGTCGTGGCCCAGCAGCAGACCCAGACGGATCGCGGTCGGATAGGCGTCGTTGGTCGACTGCGCCATGTTCACGTCGTTGTTCGGGTGCAGGTACTGGTACTCACCTTTCTGGTGGCCCATGTGCTCCAGCGCGACGTTGGCGATGACTTCGTTGGCGTTCATGTTGGTGGAGGTGCCGGCACCGCCCTGGATCATGTCCACCACGAACTGGTCGTGGAAGTCACCCTTGATCAGGCGGGCGCAGGCTGCGCTGATGGCAGCGTGCTTGGCATCGCTCAGGTGCCCCAGCTCACGGTTGGCGTCAGCAGCAGCCTGCTTGACCATCGCCAGGCCGACTACCAGTTTCGGGTAGTGCGACAGCGGAACACCGGAGAGGTGGAAGTTGTTGGCAGCGCGCAGGGTCTGGATGCCGTAGTAGGCATCGGCAGGGACTTCAAGGGTACCAAGCAGATCTTTTTCGACGCGGAACGATGCAGCGGAGGACATGATGGATATCATCTCGATTTTGACCCGGCACCTGCCGGAATGGCGCCAATGCTAGGGCTGCCCGGATTTTGCGGCCAATGCTGTTGCACGCTAACCTATGCGCAAACGGCATACGGTTTGATGTGACGCCGATTGACAATCGAGCGTGTTCCATTTTGGTGCACGCGTTGCGGAGTAGTCGATGAACCTCGAAAGCAAATGGCTGGAGGACTTCAGTGCCCTGGCCTCCACCCGCAGTTTTTCGCAAGCGGCCGAGCGCCGATTCGTCACCCAGCCGGCGTTCAGTCGACGCATACGCAGCCTGGAAGCGGCGCTGGGGCTGACCCTGGTGAATCGTTCCCGCACGCCCATCGAACTGACCGAGGCCGGCCAGCTGTTTCTCGTCACCGCGCGTACCGTTGTCGACCAGTTGAGCGAAGTTCTCCGCCATTTGCATCACCTGGAGGGCGGGCAGGGCGAGGTGATCCAGGTGTCGGCCGCGCACTCCCTGGCATCGGGCTTTTTCCCGCGCTGGGTGGCGCAGTTGCGCAACGATGGCTTGAACATCGCCACGCGCCTGGTGGCCACCAACGTCGGTGATGCCGTTCATGCATTGCGCGAGGGCGGCTGTGACCTGATGCTGGCCTTCTATGATCCGGACGCCGCCTTGCAGATGGACGCCGAGATCTTCCCCTCGCTGCACATGGGCACCACCGAAATGCTTCCGGTGTGCGCCGTGGGCCCGGACGGCAAGCCGCTGTTCGACCTGGAGGGCGAGGGCAGCGTGCCGCTGCTGGCCTACAGCGCCGGCGCCTTCCTCGGCCGTTCGGTCAACCTGCTGCTGCGCCAGCGCAACCTGCGCTATACCACTGTCTATGAAACCGCGATGGCCGACAGTCTCAAGAGCATGGCGCTCGAAGGCATGGGTATCGCCTGGGTGCCGAGGCTGTCGATGCGCGGCGAGCTGGAGCGCGGCGAACTGGCGATCTGTGGCGGCAGCCAGTGGCATGTGCCGCTGGAAATCCGCCTGTACCGCTGCGCCCTGGTGCGCAAGGCCAACGTGCGGTTGCTGTGGCGCAAGCTGGAGGGCGGTTCAGTTGACCCGAAAGTCAGCCAAACCCCCGAAAAATAAGGGCGACAGTTGGTCGCCGGGGGTGCCGTGATCGCCTCGCGTTACGTTATACTGCGCGGCCCCTCGACCGGATAGATCCGGTCATGATCAGCAAACAAGCCACGCCGGTCGTCCCGCGTGGCTTGTTGTTTTTTGACGCGCCCGCGGGCGCACAAGCGAAGAGGCTCGACGATGAGTGCACTGGTTGGCGTGATCATGGGCTCCAAGTCCGATTGGTCCACCCTTAGCCACACCGCCGATATGCTGGAAAAACTCGGCATTCCCTACGAGGTGAAGGTGGTTTCCGCCCACCGTACCCCGGACCTGCTGTTCCAGTACGCCGAGGAGGCCGAAGGCCGCGGCATCGAGGTGATCATCGCCGGTGCCGGCGGCGCCGCCCACCTGCCGGGCATGTGCGCCGCCAAGACTCACCTGCCGGTGCTGGGCGTGCCGGTGCAGTCGTCGATGCTGTCGGGCGTCGATTCGCTGCTGTCGATCGTGCAGATGCCGGCCGGCGTGCCGGTTGCCACCCTGGCCATCGGCAAGGCCGGCGCGATCAACGCCGCGCTGCTGTCGGCGAGCATCCTGGGGGCCAAGTACCCGCAGTTCCACGCGGCGCTCAAGCAGTTCCGCACCGAGCAGACCGACACCGTGCTGGACAATCCAGACCCGCGCCAGGCTTGAGGCTGACCCTATGAAAATCGGTGTAATCGGTGGTGGCCAGCTGGGCCGCATGCTGGCCCTGGCAGGCACTCCGCTGGGCATGAACTTCGCCTTCCTCGACCCGGCCCCGGACGCCTGCGCCGCGCCGCTGGGCGAGCACCTGCGCGCCGACTACGGCGACCAGGACCACCTGCGCCAGCTGGCCGACGAAGTCGACCTGGTGACCTTCGAGTTCGAGAGCGTGCCGGCCGAGACCGTTGCCTTCCTCTCGCAGTTCGTGCCGGTCTACCCGAGCGCCGAGGCCCTGCGCATTGCCCGCGACCGGCTGTTCGAGAAGAGCATGTTCCGCGACCTGGGGATTCCGACCCCGGCTTTCGCCGACATCCTTTCGCAGCAAGACCTGGATGCCGCCGTCGCCAGCATCGGCCTGCCGGCCGTGCTCAAGACCCGCACCCTGGGCTATGACGGCAAGGGTCAGAAGGTCCTGCGCAAGCCCGAGGACGTGGTGGGCACCTTCGCCGAACTGGGCAGTGTGCCGTGCCTGCTGGAGGGCTTCGTGCCGTTCACCGGCGAAGTGTCGCTGGTGGCCGTGCGCGCCCGTGATGGCGAAACCCGCTTCTACCCGTTGGTGCACAACACCCACGACAGCGGCATTCTGCGCCTGTCGGTGGCAAGCGTTGCCCACCCGCTGCAGGCCCTGGCCGAAGACTACGTCGGCCGCGTACTGCAGAAGCTGGACTATGTCGGCGTGATGGCATTCGAGTTCTTCGAAGTCGACGGTGGCCTCAAGGCTAACGAGATCGCGCCGCGCGTGCACAACTCCGGGCACTGGACCATCGAAGGCAGCGAATGCAGCCAGTTCGAGAACCACCTGCGCGCCGTCGCCGGCCTGCCGCTGGGGTCGACCGCCAAGGTCGGCGAGAGCGCCATGCTCAACTTCATCGGCGAAGTGCCAGCGGTGGACAAGGTCGTGGCCATCGACGACTGCCATCTGCACCATTATGGCAAGGCGTTCAAGGTCGGGCGCAAGGTTGGCCACGCTACCCTGCGTTGCGCCGACATGGCCACGCTGCAGGCCAAGATCGCCGAAGTAGAGGCGTTGATCGCCGGCTGAGCGAACTTTCGCGGGGCACCATCGCTCTGAAATGGCGACAAGCCAAAGCGCTGTCTAGGCTTTGGCTTGTTCCACTTTCATCTCAGAGGGATTGCCATGGGCATCATTGGAACCATCTTCATCGGCCTGATCGTCGGCCTGCTGGCGCGTTTCCTGAAACCGGGTGACGACAGCATGGGCTGGATCATGACCATCCTCCTCGGCATTGCCGGCTCTCTGGCCGCCACCTATGGCGGGCAGGCCCTGGGCATCTACCAGGCCGGGCAGGCGGCGGGCTTCTTCGGAGCCCTGGTGGGCGCCATCATCCTTCTGGTGATCTACGGCTTCATCAAGAAGAACTGAACACAGGCTAGAATGCCCGGCAATTCAATCCCGAGTTGCCGAGCATTCCCATGCGTGCGTTATTCCTCGTTCCCCTGCTGCTGGCCAGCGCCCTGGCTCATGCCGAACTGCCCGAGACCGACTGGCTTGAGCTGATGCCCAAGTCGGATCAGAAAGCCCTCGAGCAGATGCCCGAGATCGACCACAACTCCCCGGAAGCCCAAGGGACCTTCACTGCCAAGGGTGGCCTGAAGCAGAGCAAGGGCTTGCCTGCGGTGATGTACTCGACCAAGACCGTGGCAGCGATGAACGGCAAGCAGATCCGCCTGGGCGGATATCCCGTGCCGTTGGAGAGCGATGCCAAGGGCAACAGCACGCTGTTCTTCCTGGTGCCATACCCGGGCGCCTGCATTCACGTGCCGCCGCCACCGCCGAACCAGCTGGTGCTGGTGCGCTATGCGAAAGGCTTGAAAATCGACGACATCTACACGCCGTTGTGGGTGACCGGCACGCTGAAGGTGGAGACGGTCAGCAATGATCTTGCGGATGCGGCGTATGCGCTGGAGGCGGGGCAGGTGAGGGTGGTGGAGGATGCCGATCTTTGAGTTGCCTGCGCCGGCCTCTTCGCGGGTAAACCCGCTCCCACAGGTATTTCACTGACCTTGAGAACAGTGGAGTGCCTGTGGGAGCGGGTTTCCCCGCGAAAGGGCCGGAACTGACGCTGAAAATTACGGATCAGAGCACTTCGCTACCGATCGCCACGCTCATCGCATGACTCGCCCCCGGCTTGAGCACCACCACGTCATCCCACACATTCGCCGTCTCGATGCACAGCATGCGCTGCCAGCCATCGTCGGCCATGTCCGGCAGGTCGCGAGCGCGCTCGGTCCAGGGGTTCCAGATCACCGCGGTGCGTGAGCCGCCGGCCTGCAGGGTGATACGCCGGTTCCAGTGCGGGTCGACGATGGCCAGGCGCTCGGGGGCGTTCAGGTAGATGCGGTCGGTCTCGCCCGCGAAGCCCAGGTTGCCCTGCTGCTGGCGCTGCGCCCAGTTGGCCAGGGTTTCGATATAGGCCAACCCGTCCACGCCTTCCACCTGCACCTGACGTACGTCGCTCACGGCGAAGTAGCTGTGCAGGGCCTGGCTCAGGGTGACATCGGTATTGCCGAGGTTGTAGCTGGTGAGGGTCAGCTTCAGCTGGTCGCCCAGTTCCGCCCGCAGCTTGAGCTGGACCTCATGAGGCCAGCCCGGCAGGTCGCCCTGGGCTTCGGGGAGTTCGAACTCGATCAGCAGGTTGGCGCCGTTTTCCTCGACGCCCAATAGCTGCCAGTCGCGACCGCGCACCAGGCCGTGAGCGGGTGCCTGTTCGCCGTGGAACATGCCTTTGACCGAGTCGGGGTTGCGCTCGAAAATACCGAACCAGGGCCAGCACACCGGTGCGCCGGCGCGCACCGACTTGCCCTGGCGGAAGATGGCCTGGTCGCTCAGCCACAGCAGCGGCGGTTCGCCGATCCGCTGGTAGCTGAGGACCTGCGCGCCCTGCTGGGCGATCAATAGTTCGGCATGCTCGCTGGTGATGCGCCAGCAATTGAGTTCGCCGTGAAGCTCGGTCTCGACCGTGAAGTTAGCCATTGCGCTCGTCTCATTGATTGTCTGTCAGGCCGTTGGACCCGGTGACCTGCAATGAGTTTACCGCTCGCTCGGCTCAGCGACGAGGCACCGAGCGGGTACGACCGCTGCCATCGATGGCGACGAACACGAACACCGCCTCGGTGACCTTGCGCCATTCGCTGGACAGCGGGTCGTCGCTCCACACCTCGACCATCATCTGGATCGAGCTGCGACCGATTTCCAGGGTCTGGGTATAGAAGGACAGTTGCGCGCCCACCGCCACCGGGACCAGGAAGGCCATGCGGTCGATGGCCACCGTGGCCACCCGGCCACCGGCGACGCGACTGGCCATGGCGGTGCCGGCCAGGTCCATCTGGGCGACCAGCCAGCCGCCGAAGATATCGCCAAAACCATTGGTTTCGCGCGGCAGCGCGGTGATCTGCAGGGCCAGGTCGCCTTGCGGGATAGGATCTTCTTGTTCGAGCTCAATCATGCCGTGGGGCCTCTGACCCGTGACGCTTCGTTGGTGGCGCGGTAACGGACGCCGTAAAAACGATTCAGCAACGCGCATACTACGCTGATTTCGCTTCGGGGGCGGCCAAAGGGAAATTCTGCGAAACAGTCTGACGATTCGACCCGACGTTTTCGCACAATATCCGCTGGGCGGAGCAACCTTTTCCTACGAGCGGGCAGTATATATACCCACACAGCCAGCGACGACCGTGCATTGATGAATATCTGTATGGATTTTGTACCGCTATGAGCGCGGTTCGGCAATTTGCTATCTTCGCTGCCTGACCATTCCAGAAGCCGCATGCCAAGCGGCCTGCATACCTACAAGAAGAGAACGAACAGCGATGACCTCCGCGCAGAGCAGTATCGAGCAGCCGTCCCGGCCGTTGTCCCGCAGTGACTACAAGACCCTCTCCTTGTCCGCCCTGGGTGGCGCCCTGGAGTTCTACGACTTCATCATCTTCGTGTTCTTCGCCACGGTGGTGGGCAAGCTGTTCTTCCCTGCCGACATGCCCGAATGGCTGCGCCTGATGCAGACCTTCGGCATCTTCGCCGCCGGCTACCTCGCGCGCCCGCTGGGCGGCATCGTCATGGCCCACTTCGGCGACCTGCTCGGGCGCAAGAAGATGTTCACCCTGAGCATCTTCATGATGGCCGTGCCGACCCTGATCATGGGCCTGCTGCCGACCTATGCGCAGATCGGCCTGTGGGCGCCGATCCTGCTGCTGCTGATGCGCGTGATCCAGGGCGCGGCCATCGGCGGCGAGGTACCGGGCGCCTGGGTGTTCGTCTCCGAGCATGTGCCGGCGCGCAACACCGGCTATGCCTGCGGCACCCTGACCGCAGGCCTGACCTCGGGCATCCTGCTCGGCTCGCTGGTGGCGACCCTGATCAATACCCTCTACACCCCGGACGAAGTGGCGGACTACGCCTGGCGTATTCCATTCCTGCTCGGTGGCGTGTTCGGCTTCTTCGCGGTCTACCTGCGCCGCTGGTTGCATGAAACCCCGGTGTTCGCCGAGATGCAGGCGCGCAAGGCCCTGGCCGAAGAGCTGCCGCTGCGCGCGGTGCTGCGTGACCATCGCGGCGCGATCATCCTGTCGATGCTGCTGACCTGGCTGCTCTCGGCGGGCATCGTGGTGGTGATCCTGATGACCCCGGCGCTGTTGCAGAGCCTGTACCACATCAGCCCCACCGACTCGCTCAAGGCCAATAGCCTGGCCATCGTGCTGCTCAGCCTGGGGTGCATCGGGGCCGGCAGCCTGGCCGATCGCTTCGGCGCCGGGCGGGTGTTCATCATTGGCAGCCTGGCGCTGCTGGCGTCGTCGTGGGCCTTCTACCACAGCCTGCCGACCCGGCCGGACCTGCTGTTCCCGCTGTACGCCCTGACTGGCCTGTGCGTCGGCATCGTCGGGGCCGTGCCCTACGTGATGGTCAAGGCGTTCCCGCCGGTGGTGCGTTTCAGCGGGCTGTCGTTCTCCTACAACCTGGCCTACGCGATCTTTGGCGGCCTGACGCCGATGGTGGTCACCGCGCTGCTCAAGTTCAGCCCGATGGCGCCGGCCTATTACGTGGCGTGCCTGTGCGCCGTTGGTCTGCTGGTCGGTACCTATCTGCTCGTCAACAAGCGCTGATCCATGTAGGAGCGGCCTTGTGTCGCGAAAGGGCT
>NZ_JAOCDM010000036.1 GCF_029840925.1 Pseudomonas sp. GD03858 | reverse complement strand
TCCTGCTCGACGCCGAGGCCCGCCTGGCGCATTGGCAGGGCGATCCCACGCAGCACCACGAACTGCAGTTGCTGCTCGATGAAATGACCACCCTGGGCCACGGCGCGCACCAGGCCGAGCTGTGGCAGGTGGACGAGGTCTGCGAAGGCCTGCTGGACCTGTACGGCGCGGTGGAGGAGGGCAGCCTGGCGGTGACGCCGCGCTTCTTCGACGTCGCCCGGCAGGCCCACGAAGCGCTGCTCGATCTGTTCGACGAGATCGCCGCCGGGCAGGACCCCAGCGCCCGCCCGGAATGCCTGGCGGCCCTCTACGGCCTGCTCGACGATGCCCTAGACCCGGCCGCCATGGGTTTGGTCGGCGCCGACGCGGTGACGCCGCTGATCGTCGCGGGCGAGTTGCCTGACCCTGCCGTCGTCGAGCTGTTCCTCGAGGAAGCCGGGGACATTCTCGATGGCGCCAACCAGGCATTGCACCAGTGGCGGCAGGACCCGGACAGTGTCTCGGCGTTGTCCGTGCTGCAGCACGACATGCTGACCCTGAAGGGCGGCGCGCAGATGGCGGCGATCGGCGCGGTCGAGGTGCTGGCCCAGGAACTCGCGCTGCTCTACGAAGCGCTGGTGGACCGCCGCCTGGGCGCCAGCCCGGCACTGTTCGAGCTGCTCGGGCGTAGCCATGCCGCCCTGGCCGAGATGCTGCAGAGCCTGCGCCAGGGGCAGCCACCGGTATCGGCGGCGGCGTTGCTCGGCGAGCTGCGTGAATTCCGCCACGGCGCGCCGCCTCCCGGCGTGGTCGAGTCGCCGGGCGACCAGCAAGAGGCCGCCAGTGACAAGGAGCTGCTCGAGGTGTTCCTCGAGGAGAGCTCGGACATTCTCGAAAGCGCCGCCGAGTCCCTGGCGCGCTGGCAGGCCGATCCGCGTGGCACGGTCGAGGTGGAGAACCTGCTGCGCGACCTGCATACCCTCAAGGGTGGCGCGCGCATGGTCGAGATCGCCGCGATCGGCGACCTGGCGCACGAGCTGGAGTTCCTCTACGAGCTGCTGGCCGCCGGGCGCCTGCCACCGACCGCGCCGCTGTTCAGCCTGCTGCAGAACTGCCATGACCGTCTGGCGCACATGCTCGATGCCGCGCGGCTGGGCCAGCCGCTGCACGCGGCGACGGCGCTGATCGACTATATCCGCAATTTCTCCAGCGCCGCGCTGACCGACAGTGTCGCTGGCCAGCCCCAGGCCGAGTCGGCCCCCGCCGAAGCGCCCGCCGCCGCCCCCGAGCGGACCGGGGACATGGTCAAGGTCGATGCCGAGCTGCTGGACGACCTGGGCAACCTGGCCGGCGAACACTCGGTGATCCGCGGACGCATCGAGCAACAGGTCAACGACGCCCAGTTCGCCCTCAACGAGATGGAGACCACGCTGGAGCGCATGCGCGACCAGCTGTTGCGCCTGGACATCGAGACCCAGGGGCGGATCTCCAGCCGCCAGCAGCTCGAAGGCGACACCTACGACGATTTCGACCCGCTGGAGATGGATCGCCACTCGCAGTTGCAGCAGCTGTCCCGCGCCTTGTTCGAGTCGACCTCGGACCTGCTCGACCTCAAGGAGACCCTGCTCCAGCGCGCCCAGGAAGCGCACGGTCTCCTGCAGCAGCAGGCACGGGTCAACAGCCAGCTGCAGGAAGGCCTGACCGCCACCCTGATGGTGCCGTTCGAGCGCCTGGTGCCGCGCTTGCAGCGGGTGGTGCGGCAGGTGGCCAGCGAGCTGGGCAAGCAGGTCGAGCTGGTGGTCGGCAACGCCGAGGGCGAGTTGGACCGCAGCGTGCTGGAGCGCATGGTCGCGCCGCTCGAGCACATGCTGCGCAACGCCGTCGACCACGGCCTGGAATCGCGCGAGGCGCGCCTGGCGGCAGGCAAGCCGGAGCAGGGCACCATCCACCTGAACCTGCTGCACGAAGGCGCTGACATCGTCATCGAGATGAGCGACGACGGCGCCGGGGTGCCGCTGGAGGCGGTGCGCAACAAAGCGATCAAGCGCGGCCTGCTCGATCCGCAGGCGCGCCTGAGCGACCACGAGATCCTGCAGTTCATCCTGCGCCCGGGGTTTTCCACCGCCGAGAAGATCACCCAGATTTCCGGGCGCGGCCTGGGCATGGACGTGGTCCACGAGGAGGTCAAGCAGCTGGGCGGTGCCATGAGCATCGAGTCCAGCCCGGGCAAAGGCGCGCGTTTTCTGATCCGCCTGCCGTTCACCGTGTCGGTGAACCGGGCGCTGATGGTTCATGTCGAGGATGAGCAGTACGCCATCCCGCTGAACACCATCGAGGGGATCGTGCGCGTGCCGCCGGCGGAACTCGAGGCCTGCTACCGGCTCGATCCGCCGCGCTACACCTACGCCGGGCACGACTACGCGCTGCGCTATCTGGGCGAGCTGCTGCAGGGCAGCGGCCACTCCAGCCTGCTGGGCCAGAGCGTGCCGCTGCCGGTGCTGCTGACCCATTCCCACGAACAGTCGTTTGCCATCCAGGTCGACAGCCTGTCGCCCAGCCGCGAAATCGTGGTCAAGAGCCTCGGCCCGCAGTTCGCCGCGGTGCCGGGGCTGTCGGGCGCAACCTTGCTGGGTGACGGCCGGGTGGTGCTGATTCTCGACCTGCTCGGCCAACTGCGTGGCCAGCAACGGCGCCTGGCGCGGCTGCCGGGCGCAGCCGACGGCCAGCACGCGCTGACCGGGCCGGCGCCGCGGCGGCCGTTGCTGGTGATGGTGGTGGACGACTCGGTGACCGTGCGCAAGGTTACCAGCCGCTTGCTCGAACGCCACGGCATGAGCGTGCTGACCGCCAAGGATGGCGTCGATGCCATGGCCCAGCTGGAGGAGCATCGCCCGGATGTGCTGCTGCTGGACATCGAGATGCCGCGCATGGACGGCTTCGAGGTGGCCACGCGGATCCGTCGCGACGAGCGCCTGAAGCAGCTGCCGATCATCATGATCACCTCGCGCACCGGGCAGAAGCATCGCGACCGGGCCATGGCCATCGGCGTCAACGAATACCTTGGCAAGCCTTATCAGGAGTCGGTCCTGTTGCAGAGCATCGCCCACTGGAGCCAGCCTCATGCTTGAGCATATCGCCGGCCAGCGCAGCAGCCTGACCGGGTTGCTGCTGCCCTTGGGCGACCGTACCCTGGTGCTGCCCAATGTGGCGGTGGCCGAGCTGA
The DNA here is from genome assembly GCF_029840925.1 of Pseudomonas sp. GD03858. Lineage (GTDB taxonomy): Bacteria > Pseudomonadota > Gammaproteobacteria > Pseudomonadales > Pseudomonadaceae > Aquipseudomonas. The sequence goes on along the minus strand of NZ_JAOCDM010000036.1, from coordinate 41,089 downwards.
TCGGCCATCGCGCCCTGGCCTGCGAGCCGGGCGATCCGGCTTGGCATCTGGGGTGGGTCGACTGGCGCCAGCAGCGCTTGCCGCTGATCGGCTTCGAGGCGGCCTGTGGCGGCCAGACCGTGTGTGGCGAGCGGGCGCGGATCGTCGTGCTCAACGCGCTGGGCGATACCGGCTTGCGCTACCTGGCGGTGCTGCTGCAGGGCATTCCGCGCTCGTGCAAGCTCGATAGCCAGCTCAACTATGTGGATGTGCCGCTGGCCGCGCTGGAGCTGGCGGCGGTGCAGGTGGGCGAGCAGGTGGCGCGGGTGCCTGACCTGGCGGGGTTGGAAAGGTTGGTACGCGAAGCTGAGCTTTGCAAGCTGCAAGCTGCAAGCTGCAAGCGGCAAGCTGATTAGTGGTGGGCTCGCCATTTGAATCGGGCCCAGGTTGGTGCAATCTGCTTTTCACTTGAGGCTTGAGGCTTGAGGCTTGAGGCTTGAGGCTTGAGGCTTGAGGCTTGAGGCTTGCAGCTTGCAGCTTGCAGCTTGCAGCTTGCAGCTTGCAGCTTGCAGCTTGAAACTTGAGGCCGCGGGGGAGGTCTGTGCTTGCATGTACTACGGTGAACGTTTCAACGCCTGGACCCACCTGGTCGGTGCGGTCCTGGCCTGCATTGGCGCGGTCTGGCTGATCGTCGCGGCCGGCCTGCAAGGCGATCCCTGGAAGATCGTCAGTTTCTCCATCTACGGCTTCACCCTGCTGCTGCTCTACAGCATCTCCACCCTCTACCACAGCACCCGTGGGCGGGCGAAGCGGGTCATGCGCAAGCTCGACCACCTGTCCATCTACCTGCTGATCGCCGGCAGCTATACGCCGTTCTGCCTGGTGAGCCTGCGCGGGCCGTGGGGCTGGAGCCTGTTCGGGGTGGTCTGGGGGCTGGCGCTGATCGGCATGCTGCAAGAGATCAAGCCGCGCTCGGAGGCGCGGATCCTGTCGATCGTCATCTACGCGGTGATGGGCTGGATCGTGCTGGTGGCGGTCAAGCCGCTGCTGTCCAGCCTGGGGGCCGCGGGGTTCGCCTGGCTGGCGGCCGGCGGAGTGTTCTATACCGTCGGCATCATCTTCTTCGCCTTCGACAGCCGCTTTCGCCACTGGCACGGCATCTGGCACCTGTTCGTCATCGCCGGCAGCCTGATGCACTTCGTCGCGGTGTTCTTCTACGTCCGCTAGAAGTCGCCCCACAGCTGCTGGGCCACCGACAGCGCCACCACCGGCGCGGTCTCGGTGCGCAGCACCCGAGGGCCGAGGCGGGCGGCGTGATAGCCGCTGGCCTTGGCCTGCTCGACTTCCGTCTCGCTCAGGCCGCCTTCGGGGCCGATCAGGAAGGCCAGCTTCGCCGGCTTGTCATGGCTGCTCAGTGGTTCGGCCACCGGGTGCAGCACCAGCTTGAGATCGGCCTCGGTGTCTTTGAGCCACTCGGCCAGGGTGAGCGGCGGGTGGATGACCGGCAGGGTGGAGCGGCCGCATTGCTCGCAAGCGCTGATCGCCACCTGGCGCCAGTGCGCCAGGCGCTTGTCGGCGCGCTCGTCCTTCAGGCGCACTTCGCAGCGTTCGCTGACGATCGGGGTGATTTCGTTGGCACCCAGTTCGGTGGCCTTCTGGATTGCCCAGTCCATGCGCTCGCCGCGGGACAGGCCCTGGCCAAGATGGATGTGCAGCGGCGAGTCGGCCTGGCCGGGCAGGGCCTGGTCGAGGCTGACGCGCACGCTTTTCTTGCCGACTTCGAGCAATTGGCCGAGGTATTCCTGGCCGCTGCCGTCGAACAGCTGCACGGCGTCGCCGGGGGCCATGCGCAGCACGCGGCCGATGTAGTGGGCCTGGGCTTCGGGGAGGTCGTGCTCGCCGAGGGCCAGAGGGGCGTCGATGAAGAAGCGGGAGAGTCTCATGGGGGGCTCATTGAAAGGATTAACTCGACTTCTGTAGGAGCGGCCTCGTGTCGCGAAAGGGCTGCGAAGCAGCCCCAGGATTTTAGCGACGACGCATAGATTGCTGGGGCCGCCTTGCGGCCCTTTCGCGACACAAGGCCGCTCCTGCAAGGGTATGTGCTTTGCTCCGCAGGCTAGCCCGGATCGCGGAAGTCGGGGTGGAAGTCGGCCGGCACCGCCACGCTGACGCTATCGCGGGTGGCAATGTCGATCCCTTCCGTGGCCACCTCGGCCAGGAAGTCGATCTGCTCCGGGGTGATCACGTAAGGCGGCAGGAAATACACCACGCTGCCCAGCGGACGCAGCAGCGCGCCACGGGTCAGGGCGTGTTCGAAGACCTTCAGGCCGCGACGTTCCTGCCAGGGGTAGGCGGCCTTGCTTGCCTTGTCCTGGACCATCTCGATCGCCAGGGCCATACCGGTCTGGCGGATCTCGGCGACATGGGCATGGTCGGCCAGGTGCGCGGTGGCGCTGGCCATGCGCGCCGACAAAGCCTTGTTGGCCTCGATCACGTTGTCCTGCTCGAAGATGTCCAGGGTCGCCAGGGCTGCGGCGCAGGCCAGCGGGTTGCCGGTGTAGCTGTGCGAATGGAGGAAGGCGCGCAGGGTCGGGTAGTCGTCGTAGAAAGCCTGGTACACCTTGTCGGTGGTCAGGCAGGCGGCCAATGGCAGGTAGCCGCCGGTCAGGGCCTTGGACAGGCACAGGAAGTCCGGGCGGATGCCGGCCTGCTCGCAGGCGAACATCGTGCCGGTGCGGCCGAAGCCCACGGCGATCTCGTCGTGGATCAGATGCACGTCGTAGCGATCGCAGGCTTCGCGCAGCAGCTTGAGGTACACCGGGTGGTACATGCGCATGCCGCCGGCGCCCTGGATCAGCGGCTCGACGATCACCGCGGCGATGCTGGCGTGGTGTTCGGCCAAGGTCTGCTCCATGGCAGCGAACATGTTCCGCGAGTGTTCCTCCCAGCCCATGCCTTCGGGGCGCAGGTAGCAGTCGGGGCTGGGCACCTTGATCGTGTCCAGCAGCAGGGCCTTGTAGGTCTCGGTGAACAGCGGCACATCGCCCACCGACATCGCCGCGATGGTTTCGCCGTGGTAGCTGTTGGTCAGGGTGACGAAACGCTTTTTCTGCGGTTTGCCGGTGTTCTGCCAGTAGTGGAAGCTCATCTTCAGCGCCACTTCGATGCACGACGAGCCGTTGTCGGCGTAGAACACCCGGTCCAGGCCGGTGGGCGTCATGGCGACCAGGCGCTCGGACAGCTCGATCACCGGCTGATGGCTGAAACCGGCGAGGATCACGTGCTCCAGCTGGTCGACCTGATCCTTGATGCGCTGGTTGATACGCGGGTTGGCGTGGCCGAACACGTTGACCCACCAGGAGCTGACGGCGTCCAGGTAGCGCTTGCCCTCGAAGTCCTCGAGCCATACGCCCTCGCCGCGGCGGATCGGGATCAGCGGCAGCTGCTCGTGGTCTTTCATCTGGGTGCAGGGGTGCCACAGGACCTTGAGGTCGCGCTGCATCCACTGATCGTTGAGGCCCATGGGCACTTCTCCTGGCGTTACGGCTCGGTTTGACCGCGTAAGCCTAAGCAATGCCGGGGGGCAGGACAACCGCTCAATGACGCCAGGCCGGGCGCCACTCCAGCTGACGGATATGCACGCTGCACTGGGGCAGGGTCGACAGGGTCAGGCGGTCGAGCGGACCGGGCACGTCGTGCCAGAAGGGGCCGAGGCTGCACGGACCAGGGGTGAACTCGATGTAGGCGCCCTCGTGCAGGGTCAGCCAGTAGGACGTCGAGGCCGCCTTGCCGAGCGTCTTGATGTCCACTTCGAGCAGCAGGCAATCGATCGTCTGGCCAAAGCTGATTTCGATATCGCTCTGGCCGAGCACGATCAGCTCCGTGCCGACGTACCCTTCGTCGGATTCGTAGCGCGCGCTGTAGGCGATGCCGTTGGTCACGATGCTCAGGCCGGTTGGCGTGTGCCAGATGACCTCGGGCATCGGCGCTGACGGCGTCCACTTGGCAAAATCCTCTGTGTAGATCACCGTCGGGTCCCCGGCCTGCCTCTGGAGTGCCTGCCAAGCCTGAACGGTCTTGCGCCTGCTCGCTACTGACAAAAATACCAGTTGCCAAAAGCACTTGATGTCACTGCGGTGGCAGGGTGGGCGGAGGTGACGTATTCTTAACGCATCTCTCCCGGGGCATTCTTCCCCGTCTCTTCTATCGCTTCTCTAACCGGAGTTCGCCATCATGGCTGCTGCTTGGGTGCGCCTGTGCGCGTTGGTATTGATCGGGGTGTCCAGCGGTGCCGCGCTGGCCAAGGACAAGACGGCGATCGTCGTCGGTGGCGGCCTGGCGGGCCTGACCGCGGCCTACGAGCTGCAAAGCAAGGGCTGGCAGGTCACCCTGCTGGAGGCCAAGTCAGGCATGGGCGGGCGTTCGGGCCTGGCCACCAGTGAGTGGGTCGGCAACAGCAAGACCCAGCCGGTGCTCAATCAGTACCTCGAGCAGTTCAAGGTCGGCACCCTGCCGGCGCCCGAGTTCGTGCGCACCCCCGGCTACCTGATCGACGGCGAATATTTCAGCGCCGCTGACCTCGCCACCAAGCAGCCGGCGACGGCCGAGGCGCTCAAGCGCTACGAGAAAACCCTGGACGATCTGGCCCGTTCCATCGACGATCCGCTCAACCCCGCGGCCAACAGCACCCTGTTCGCCCTTGACCAGATGAACGTCTCCACCTGGCTCGACAAGCTGCAACTGCCGGCTACCGCCCGTCAGCTGGTGAACCAGCAGATCCGTACCCGCTATGACGAGCCGTCGCGCCTGTCGCTGCTGTATTTCGCCCAGCAGAGCCGCGTGTACCGCAACGTCAGCGACCGCGACCTGCGCGCGGCGCGCCTGCCAGGTGGCAGCCCGGTGCTGGCCCAGGCCTTCGTCAAGCAGCTCAAGACCATCAAGACCAGCTCGCCGGTCACTGCCATCATCCAGGACAAGGATGGGGTGACGGTCAAGGTCGGCGCCGTCGGCTACCAGGCCGATTACCTGGTCATGGCCGTGCCGCTGCGTGCCCTGGCCAGGATCCAGATGACCCCAGGCCTGGACGGCCAGCGCCTGGCCGCCCTCAAGGGCACCAATTACGGCTGGCGCGACCAGCTGATGCTCAAGTTCAAGAACCCGGTGTGGGAGAGCCGTGCGCGCATGTCCGGCGAGATCTTCAGCAACACCGGCCTGGGCATGCTGTGGATCGAGCCGGCGCTCAAGGGCGGCGCCAACGTGGTGATCAACCTGTCCGGCGACAATGCGCGCCTGCTGCAAGCCTTCGGTGACAAGCAGATGGTCGACCAGGTGCTGATCCGCCTGCACGCCTTCTATCCGCAGGCCCGTGGTGCCTTCACTGGCTACGAAGTGCGCCGCTACAGCACTGATGCCGGCATGGGCGGTGCCTACCTGGCCTATGGGCCGGGCCAGATCAGCAAGTACTGGCGGCTGTGGGAGCGCCCGGTGCAGCGCATCGCCTTTGCCGGCGAGCACACCGACGCGCTGTACCCAGGCACCCTCGAAGGTGCCCTGCGCAGCGGCCAGCGCGCCGCGAGCCAGGTCCAGGACCTGGCCGCAGGCAAGTCGTTCGACCCGGTCAAGGCCGCGCCGGTTGCCGCCGCAGCCGCTGCCGGAGCGGTAGGTGCAGCCGCAGCGAAGGACAAGGGCGGATTCTTCTCCAACCTGTTCGGTGGCTCCGCCGACAAGGCCCCGGCCAAGCCTGAGCCAGTGAAGGTCGAGGAGGCCAAGCAGGACAAGCCGGGCTTCTTCTCGCGCCTGTTCGGGGGTGGTGACAAGCCCGAGGCCAAGGCGGCGCCGATCGCCAAGGCCGAGGAGGTAGCACCCGTGCCTGCCCCAGCACCGGTCGCTCCGGCGCCTGTGGCCAAGGAGGAACCGGTGAAACCGGCCGCCACCAAGCCAGCGCCAGCCAAGCCTGCGGTCAAGCAGGCACACAAGCCCGCAGCCAAACCGGCTCCGGTGAAGAAGGCCACCGCCAAGTCGGAACCGGCCAAGAAGCCGGCGGCCAATAGCCAGGCCAAGGCCGGCTGACCCTTCCACAGGCAATTGCCCTGTCTCTTGTGGGAGCGAGCTTGGCGGTGCGCTGAACCCGCCGCCAAGCAGGCACCGCGGTGCTTGGCACCGGCTTTGCCGGTGTTCGCGGGCGAGCCCGCTCCTACAGAGATCACGCCAGTTAAGAAATCTCAGCAAGACAGTTGCTCACACAGGCTTGCCGAAGCGACGGTGCTGGCAAGCTCATCCCTAACGTCTATCGTTAATGTTTGCTTAATAGGAAGCTTTCACACTAAATATCGGATTTTTCGATAATCCAAAGCAATTTTTTGTGCTTTTATTCGATACGTTACGCGTTAGTCTTGTGCACAGCTTTCACGGGGAAATACGCCAACATGCAACTGCGCAACTCATCTTCTCGCTATGGCCTGGTCAGCATCGTCCTGCACTGGGGCGTGGCGCTGGCGGTCTTCGGTCTGTTCGGCCTTGGGCTGTGGATGGTCGGTCTGGATTATTACAGCCCCTGGCGCAAGTCCGGCCCCGACCTGCACAAGAGCATTGGCCTGGTGTTGCTGGCGGTGATGCTGCTGCGTGTACTGTGGCGTCTGGCCAGCCCGCCACCGCCGGCCCCGGCCAACCACGGCAAGGTGACTCGCCTGGCCGCCAAGCTGGGTCATCTGGCGCTGTACCTGGGCCTGTTCGCGGTGATGATCGCGGGCTATCTGATTTCCACCGCCGACGGTGTCGGCATCCCGGTGTTCGGGCTGTTCGAAGTGCCGGCATTGGTCAGCGACCTGCCGGACCAGGCCGATACGGCCGGGGTGATCCACTTGTGGCTAGCCTGGGGCCTGGTGATCTTCGCCGTGCTCCACGGGCTGGCGGCGCTCAAGCACCATTTCATCGACCGTGACGCGACCCTCACCCGCATGCTGGGCCGCAAAGCTTGACTCTCACCCTCAATTGCATAGGAAGGAAGAAAGGATGTTGAAAAAGACTTTTGCCGCTCTGGCGCTCGGTACCGCCCTGATCTCCGCCGGCCAGGCCATGGCCGCCGAGTACAAGATCGACAAGGAAGGCCAGCACGCGTTCGTCGACTGGAAGATCAGCCACCTGGGCTACAGCTTCATCCACGGCACCTTCAAGGACTTCGACGGCAACTTCACCTGGGACAGCGCCAAGCCCGAAGCCAGCAAGATCAGCGTCGACCTGAAGACCGCCAGCCTGTGGTCGAACCACGCCGAGCGTGACAAGCACATCGCCAGCGCCGACTTCCTCGATGTGAAGAAGTACCCGGATGCCAAGTTCGTCTCCACCAGCGTCAAGTCGACTGGCGACAAGACCGCTGACGTCACCGGCGACCTGACCATGCACGGCGTGACCAAGCCAGTCACCTTCAAGGCCGTGTTCAACGGCGAGGGCAAGGACCCGTGGGGCGGCGAGCGTGCCGGCTTCAACGCCAAGACCACCCTGAACCTGAACGACTTCGGCATCAAGGGCCCGGGCCCGACCTCCCAGACCCTGGACCTGGATATCAGTGTCGAAGGCGTGAAGCAGAAGTAAGCCTCAAGATCCATTCGCGGGTGAACCCGCTCCCACAGTTCAAGCATTGCGTCTTGTGGGAGCGGGTTTACCCGCGAAGAGGTCAGCCTTAATCAAGACCAATGAAAACGCCGCCCAGAGGGCGGCGTTTTCATTGGCTGCGGTTCTGCTCAGCCCTTGCGGGTCAGCAGCGCCGGGCGCTCGCCCCGTGGGCGGCTAGGCAGGTCGTCCAGCTGCTCGGGCGTCGGGTAACGGTCGAGCTTGGACTCCTTGCGGATGATCACCGGCGCGCTCTGCGATTCGCGCGGGTTGCGCACGGCCGGTTCCTGGCGAGCCGATTCGTCGCGGCGGTTGCGACCACCGTTGTTGTCGCGACGGGCGCCTCCGTTGCTGCCGCCAGCGTTGCGCGGGCGCTTCTCGCCGGAACCCTGCCCCTGGCGTTGCTGGCCATTGCCACGGCCCTGGGCCTGACCCTGGTTCTGGCCGCCGCCGCTACGCTGGCCCTGGCCTTGTCCGCCATTACCACCTGGACGGCGATTGCGGCCCTGGTTCTTGGCGTTCTGGTAAGGGCTGACGTAGTCGGCGCGGTTGCCGAAGTTATCCACATCGTCATCCAGGAACTCTTCCGGATCACGATCGGCGGGGGCCGACGGGATGGCTTTCTGGCCCTGCGCGGCCTGCTGCTGACGTGGTTTCTTGTCACGCGGCTTGCGCTGCTGCTGGCCTTGCTGCTGTTTCTCGCCGGACTTTTCCTTGTCGGCCGGCTTTTCGCCCGCAGGCTTGTTGCGGCCTTTGTCCTTGCCTTTGTCCTTGCGCCCGCCACTGCCTTCCTTGCTGCCTTCGCCGCGAGGTTGCTGGTTGCGGCCACCGCGGCCGCTGTTCTGCGGGCGCTCGCGGACTTCAGGCTTTTCAGCCTCGACTTTGGAGGCGTCGAAGCCCATCAGGTCGCCATCCGGGATTTTCTGGCGGGTGACACGCTCGATGCTCTTGAGCAGCTTCTCTTCGTCCGGTGCGACCATCGAGATGGCCTCGCCCGAGCGTCCGGCACGACCGGTGCGGCCGATGCGGTGAACGTAGTCTTCCTCGACGTTGGGCAGCTCGAAGTTGACTACATGCGGCAGTTGGTCGATGTCCAGGCCACGGGCGGCGATGTCGGTGGCCACCAGCACGCGCACGGTGTTGGCCTTGAAGTCGGCCAGGGCCTTGGTGCGGGCGTTCTGGCTCTTGTTGCCGTGGATCGCCGCGGCAGTCAGGCCGTGCTTCTCGAGGTACTCGGCCAGACGGTTGGCGCCGTGCTTGGTGCGGGTGAACACCAGTACCTGTTCCCAGGCACCCAGGGTGATCAGGTGCGCCAGCAGGGCGCGCTTGTGGCTGGCCGGCAGGCGGTAGACGCGCTGCTCGATGCGCTCGACGGTGGTGTTCGGCGGCGTGACCTCGATACGCTCGGGGTTGTGCAGCAGCTTGTCGGCCAGATCGGTGATGTCCTTGGAGAAGGTCGCCGAGAACAGCAGGTTCTGGCGTTTGGCCGGCAGGCGCGCCAGTACCTTCTTGACGTCGTGGATGAAGCCCATGTCGAGCATGCGGTCGGCTTCGTCCAATACCAGGATCTCGACGTGCGAGAGGTCGACGCTCCCCTGGCCAGCGAGGTCGAGCAGTCGACCCGGGCAGGCGACCAGCACGTCGACGCCCTTGGCCATGGCCTGGACCTGCGGGTTCATGCCGACGCCGCCAAAGATGCAGGCGCTGATGAAGTTCAGGTCGCGGGCATAGATCTTGAAGCTGTCATGCACCTGGGCAGCCAGCTCGCGGGTCGGCGTCAGCACCAGCACGCGCGGTTGACGCGGGCCGTGACGTTGCGACTTGTCGGGGTGGCCGCCCGGGAACAGGCGCTCGAGGATCGGCAGCGCGAAGCCGCCGGTTTTACCAGTACCTGTCTGGGCGGCGACCATCAGGTCGCGACCTTGCAACACGGCGGGAATGGCCCGCTGTTGCACCGGAGTGGGCTGGGTGTAGCCCGCTGCCTCGATAGCGCGGACAAGAGCCTCGGAGAGACCGAGGGAAGCAAAGGACATGGGCAATCCTGTTCTCGTGGGGGCTGGGCCCGATGGGGTGTTCTGCCTGGCGCGACGGGCATCGGAGGGATGCGATCGCGTCCGGTCCAGCTGGGCGTTCACGGCGCATCCGGGGGCCCGGTGGGCGGGCACCGAAGGTGCGCGGCAGCGGGTCGAGATGCCTGTTGCGAGGCCGAGCGTCCGGGCGTGAGCCGGGCGGGAAGGCCCGAGTATAACAGAGCAATCAGCGTGTGCTGTGTTCCTGCTGCTCAACGGCGAAAGGAAAAACCTGATCGCCGAGGTAGCGGGCGTTGATCGCGGCGTAGGCCGGCTCCTGCTTGAAGCGCCGCAGTTCGTCGCTGAACGCCTGGGCCAGGTGCTCGCGGCCGGGTTTGCGGGCCAATCCCAGGTATTGCTGGCGATGGCTGATCAGCAGTGGCAGCTCCTCGACTTCGTGCTCCAGCCCCAGTTGTCGGCTCAGGTAGCGGCCAACCCGGCGATCGGTCACCAGCAGGTCGATGCGCCCGAGCAGCAGTTTGCCGAAATTGGCCTCGTGGTTGGGTGCCGGTTCGCGCTGGAACAGCGGCGAGTCGGCGAAGCCGTCGCCATAGACGTAGCCAGGCGAGGTGCCCACGCGCAACCCGGCCAGGTCCTCCAGCCGTTCGACCGGATGCGGACGGGCGCGGGCCTGGTAGAGCACGAACTCGACCGGCGACATGGGTTCGTCCGGATAGATCATGAATGAGCGCCGCGACTCGACCGTGAAAATATCCATCACGGCATCCGCCAGGCCTTGCTCGATCATGGCCAGGCAGCGTTTCCAGGGCAGGAATTCCCACTGCACATCGACACCCAGGCGCTTGAACACCTCGCTGGCGACTTCGTAGTCGATGCCTTTGGGCTGGCCGTTGTGCTGATAGATGTAGGGGGCCCAGTCATCGCTGACGATGCGCAGGCGCTCGGCGTGGGCAGGCGAGCCCAGGCAGGCGAGCAGCAACAGCAGAAAGGAGGGAATGAGCGTGCGCATGGCGGCAGAGTACGCTGCCGCTCTGGCGGGCGCCAGTGACCCATGGTCGCCGCGAAGCAGGCCGGCAACGCAAATGGACAAGGCTTTGATCTGGGCCAAAGCCTTGTCCATGGCCATCAGCGTGGCAGCTTCAGGTTGTTCCAGATCGCCAGGCTCGGTTCGGCCTGGTTGAGGGTATAGAAGTGCAGCCCCGGCGCGCCGCCTTGCAGCAGCTGTTCGCACATGCGGGTGATCACTTCCTCGCCGAACGCCTGGATGCTGGCGCTGTCGTCGGCATAGGCTTCCAGCTGCTTGCGGATCCAGCGCGGGATCTCGGCGCCGCAGGCATCGGAGAAGCGCGCCAGCTTGCTGTAGTTGGTGATCGGCATGATGCCGGGCACCACCGGGATGTCCACGCCCAGCTTTTGCGCGCGCTCGACGAAGTAGAAGTAGCTGTCGGCGTTGAAGAAGTACTGGGTGATGGCGCTGTCGGCACCGGCCTTGACCTTGTGCACGAAGTTGGCGAGATCCGCCTCGAAGTTGCGCGCCTGTGGGTGCATCTCGGGATAGGCGGCCACCTCCAGGTGGAAGTGATCGCCGGTTTCCTGGCGGATGAACTCGACGAGGTCGCTGGCATAGCGCAGCTCGCCGCTGGCCATGCCCATGCCGGATGGCAGGTCGCCGCGCAGGGCGACGATGCGCTTGATGCCGGCGGCCTTGTATTCGGCGAGCAGGGCGCGCAGGTCGTCCTTGCTGTCACCCACGCACGACAGGTGCGGAGCGGCGGGGACCTTCACTTCGCTTTCCAGTTGCAGCACGGTGTTCAGCGTGCGGTCGCGGGTCGAGCCGCCGGCACCGTAGGTGCAGGAAAAGAAGTCGGGGTTGTAGCTGGCCAGCTGGCGGGCGACGCCCATCAGCTTTTCGTGACCGGCGTCGGTCTTGGTGGGGAAGAACTCGAAACTGTAGCGGCGTTCCTGGGACATCACTCGTTCCTCAAGCAGCAAGCTTCAAGCGGCAAGCTGCAAGTAAAAGCCAGACCGGTGATGGCCGATCTGGCTTGGGTACATTCAAGAGCTTCCAAGGCTGAGTCGCAAGCAGCAACGACACGGTCTGCCGTATCTTGCCGCTTGCAGCTGCAAGCTTGCCGCTTAGTAGCGGTAGGCGTCCGGCTTGAACGGACCTTCGACGGTCACACCGATGTACTCGGCCTGCTGCGGGGTCAGCTGGGTGACCACGCCGCCGAAGCCGCGGACCATTTCCAGGGCCACTTCCTCGTCCAGCTTCTTCGGCAGCACTTCCACGGTCAGGCGCTCGGCCTTCTTCGCGGCTGGCAGCTCGGCGAACTTCTGCTCGAACAGGAAGATCTGCGCCAGGACCTGGTTGGCGAACGAGCCGTCCATGATGCGGCTTGGGTGGCCGGTGGCGTTGCCCAGGTTCACCAGGCGGCCTTCGGCCAGCAGGATCAGGTAGTCGTCGTTCTGCGGATCGAAGGTGCCGGCGCCGGTGCGGTGGATCTTGTGCACCTGTGGCTTGACCTCTTCCCAGGCCCAGTTCTTGCGCATGAAGGCGGTGTCGATCTCGTTGTCGAAGTGGCCGATGTTGCAGACCACGGCGCGCTTCTTCAGGGCCTTGAGCATGTTGGCGTCGCAGACGTTGACGTTACCGGTGGTGGTGACGATCAGGTCGATGCGGCCCAGCAGGTCCTTGTTGATGCCGGCTTCGGTACCGGTGTTGATGCCGTCCTTGAACGGCGAGACCACTTCGAAGCCGTCCATGCAGGCCTGCATGGCGCAGATCGGGTCGACTTCGGTGACCTTGACGATCATGCCTTCCTGACGCAGCGACTGGGCCGAGCCCTTGCCCACGTCGCCGTAGCCGATCACCAGGGCCTGCTTGCCCGACAGCAGGTGGTCGGTGCCGCGCTTGATGGCGTCGTTCAGGCTGTGGCGGCAGCCGTACTTGTTGTCGTTCTTGCTCTTGGTGACCGAGTCGTTGACGTTGATCGCCGGGACTTTCAGCTCGCCCTTGGCCAGCATGTCCAGCAGGCGGTGCACGCCGGTGGTGGTCTCTTCGGTCACGCCGTGGATCTTGTCCAGCATGGCCGGGTATTTCTTGTGCAGGATTTCGGTCAGGTCACCGCCGTCGTCCAGCACCATGTTGGCGTCCCATGGCTGACCGTCTTTCAGGATGGTCTGCTCGATGCACCACTCGTATTCCTGCTCGGTTTCACCTTTCCAGGCGAACACCGGGATGCCGGCGGCAGCGATGGCGGCGGCGGCCTGGTCCTGGGTGGAGAAGATGTTGCACGACGACCAGCGCACTTCGGCGCCCAGGGCGACCAGGGTCTCGATCAGCACGGCGGTCTGGATGGTCATGTGGATGCAGCCGATGATCTTCGCGCCCTTGAGCGGTTGCTCGGCTTGGTACTTGCGGCGCAGGCCCATCAGTGCCGGCATTTCCGATTCGGCGATGATGACTTCCTTGCGGCCCCAGTCGGCCAGAGAGATGTCGGCGACCTTGAAGTCGGAAAAACCTGCAGGCGTGTTTACAGCGCTCATCGAGAGCCTCCATTCGTAGTGTGCGAATGGGCGCCGTTGTGCGTTGAGCGTCCGCTTGCGCGGACAACGCCCCGACCGAGCCTGACAGGGTGAACCTGCTGCAGCGCCCCTCGGTCGGGTGGCGGGATGGCCGCCACTGCGGGTGGCCAGGTGAAACGGCGAGATTATAGCCAGGGCCGTGTGACACACCCAAGACTTTCTGTCGATTAATCGAGACGATAGTCGATGTTCAATGGAGGGCGCGCGAGCGGTCTGCCATCATTACCGCACGTCAGCCAAGCCGGTCAGGAGTACAGATGAATTTTCACACCCGCAAATGGGTAAAACCCGAAGACCTCAACCCCAACGGCACGTTGTTCGGCGGCAGCCTGTTGCGCTGGATCGACGAAGAAGCGGCGATCTACGCCATCGTCCAGCTGGGCAACCAGCGCGTGGTGACCAAGTACATCTCGGAGATCAACTTCGTCAGTGCCTCGCGCCAGGGCGACATCATCGAGTTGGGCATCACCGCCACCGAGTTCGGCCGCACCTCGATCACCCTCAAGTGCGAAGTGCGCAACAAGATCAGCCGCAAGGCGATCCTCACCGTCGACAAGATGGTCTTCGTCAACCTGGGCGAGGATGGCCAGCCAGCGCCGCACGGGCGTACCGAGATCAAGTACATCCAGGACCAGTTCCCGGACAGCGCGGTGGAGTGAGACCGGCGTTCGCCCTTCGCGGGCAAACCCGCTCCCACAGGTCCTGCCATCCTGTGGGAGCGGGTTTGCCCGCGAAGCAGCCAGCTCGATGCATCAGGCTTGTTGGCTTACGCCCTTGACCACCTTGCCGATCGACAGTCCCTGCACCAGGATCGACGACAGCACCACGATGTAGGTGATCGACAGCAGTAGGTCGCGCTCGTCGCCCTGCGGCAGCGACAGCGCCAGGGCCACCGACACGCCGCCGCGCAGGCCACCCCAGGTCAGCACGCGAATGGTGCCTTGCGGCACCGCGCGCCAGCGGCGCAGCAGCATGATCGCCGGCGCCACGGTGAGCAGGCGCGAAGCCAGCACCGCCACCGCCAGCACGCCGCCCGCCGCCAAGTGCAGCCAGTTGAACGGCAGCAGCAACAGTTCCAGGCCGATCAAGGCGAACAGCAGGGCGTTGAGCATGTCGTCGATCAGTTCCCAGAAACCGTCCATGTAGCGGCGGGTCATGTCGTTCATCGCCAGGTTGCGCCCCAGGTTGCCGATGATCAGACCGGCCACCACCATGGCGATCGGCGCCGAGACGTGCAGCTCGTAGCACATGGCCGAGCCGCCGATCACCAGGGCCAGGGTCAGCATCACCTCTACCTGGTACTGCTCGACGCTCTTGATCATGCGATAGGTGGCATAGCCGATCACCCCGCCGAACACCACCCCGCCGATGGCTTCGCGGGCGAACAGCAGGGCGGTGTCGGCGACGCTCGGCGTCTCGCCCAGCTGGATGATGCCCAGCAGCACGGTGAACACCACTACCGCGGTGCCGTCGTTGAACAGCGACTCACCGACGATGGTGGTCTTCAGCGGCTTGGAGGCGTTGGCGGTGCGCAGCGCGCCGAGCACGGCGATCGGGTCGGTCGGCGAGATCAGCGCGCCGAACAGCAGGCAGTAGATCAGCGGCACGTTCCAGCCGAACAGCGCGAACACCCAGTGCGCCAGGTAGCCAATCACCACGGTGGCGATCAGCACACCAAGGGTGGCCAGCAGGCCGATCGGCCAGCGATAGCTGCGCAGGTCGCTGAGGTTGACGTGCAGGGCGCCGGCGAACAGCAGGAACGACAGCATCCAGTGCATCAGCAGGTCGTTGAAGTCGATCTGGTTCATCAGGCCTTCGACGCGTTCTTCCAGGCCGGGGAAGCCGATCAGGCTCAGGCCCTGCAGGATCAGGGAGAACAACAGTGCGGTGACCATCACGCCGATGGCCGGCGGCAGGCCGATGAAGCGGTAATTCACATAGGTGAGAAGGGTGGTGAGGCAGATAAACGCGGCAACTAATTCAAGCATCCCGAATCCTGTAACAGTGGCTTCCAAGTCGTTTCCCGAGTGACTCGGGCAGTTCTTGGATGATCTGGCGCGGTGCTCGGGACACAGGCTTTGACCGAATCAGTCCAAATCGTTCCCATTCAGTGGGTACACCGCATACCCTGTGGGAGCGGGTTCCCCCGCGAACAGCGGCGCAGCCGGTGCCATCTACCCAGTCGCATTCTTCGCGAGCAACTGCTCCCGCAGAGCTTTTCCAAACGCTATATATTCACAGCCTTGGACAGTCACAAGGATAAGACGGCGTGCTGGCAACTTCCCTGGTACTGGTCGCAGCCCTGCTGCACGCCACCTGGAACACCCTCATCAAATTCAGCGGCGAACGCCTGCTGGTGATTGCCAGCATGGATCTGGTGGCATTGGTGTTCGCCGTGCTGGCGGTGGCCTTCGTCGATTTCCCTCCCGCACGGATCTGGCCCTGGCTGCTGGCCTCGGCGCTGGCCGAGCAGCTGTACCGCTACCTGCTGATCAAGGCCTATCGGGTCGGCGACCTGGGCCTGGTCTATCCCCTGATGCGTGGCTTGTCGCCCTTGGTCGTGCTCGGCCTGACCCTGGCCTTTGCCGGCGAGTCGCTGAGCCAGCAACAGATCGTCGGCATCCTGCTGATCCCCTGCGGCATGGCCTGCCTGCTGTGGCAGGGCGGGGGCGGCGATCGCCTGCCCTGGTCGATGCTGCCGGTGGTGGCGCTGATCGGCCTGTGCATCGGCTGCTACACCTGGTTCGACGGCCAGGCCGTGCGGCTGTGGGGTAAACCGTGGGACTACCTGGTGTGGCTGACCCTGCTCAGTGCCTGGCCGTTCCCGCTGGTGGCCAGCGTGGCGCGGCGGGCGCCGTTCGTGTCGTTCTGGCGCACGCAGTGGCGCCTGGGCCTGGCGGTGGGGCTGTGCGTACTGTTCAGCTACGCTCTGGTGCTGTGGGCCATGCACCTGGGGTCGGTGGCCGAGGCGGCGGCGCTGCGCGAGCTGAGCGTGATCCTGGTGGTGCTGCTGGGCATGCGCTACCTCAAAGAACCTTTTGGTGGGCCGAGACTCCTAGCTTGCGGGCTGGTCCTGGCAGGCATGCTGGTGATGAAGCTCTGAACCGATCCTCTGCGAACAAGGAGTCCTGTCCATGACCGTTGCCCTGTGGTGCATTCTCATCGCCCTGTGCCTGGCGCCGCTGTGCGCGCTGATCGCCAAGGTCAGCAGTGGGCGCTTCGGCCTGCGTGACAACCACGACCCGCGGGCGTTCCTGGAAACGCTGTCCGGCCTGCCCAGGCGCGCGCACGCGGCGCAGCAGAACAGCTTCGAGGCATTTCCGGCGTTCGCGGCGGCGGTGTTGGTGGCCGATGTCGTCGGCAATGCCGAGCAGGTGACCCAGGATGTGCTGGCGGTGCTGTACATCACCAGTCGCCTGCTCTACATCATCTGCTACCTGGCGGACTGGGCGGCATTGCGCTCGCTGGTGTGGTTCGCCGGGTTGGCGCTGATCGTGTCGTTCTTCGTGGTGTCCATCTGAGGCCGAGTCGCCTGTTTCGCGGGTAAACCCGCTCCCACAGGGGCGCTGCCGCCAATCTGTGGGAGCGGGTTTACCCGCGAAGACTCCAGCGTCGATCAAGGCACCTTAGGTACTTCTGGCAGCGCCTGGCCCTTGGGCCACAGCATCCAGATCTGCCCCTGCTGTTTCATGTTCCCTGCCAGCTCGCCGGCCTCGGGCCCGGTGCCCCAGAACAGGTCCGCGCGAACCTCGCCGGTGATCGCGCCGCCGGTGTCCTGCGCCCCCACCGGGCGTACCACGGGCGAGCCATCCGGGCGGGTGGTGGACAGCCACAGCAGGCTGCCCAGCGGAATCACCTTGCGGTCGATGGCCACGCTGTAGCCGGCGGTCAGCGGTACGTTCAGCGAGCCACGCGGGCCTTCGTTGCTGTCTGGACGAGTGCTGAAGAACACGTAGCTCGGGTTGCTGGCCAGCAACTGCGGAACGCGTTGCGGATTGGCCTGGGCCCAGGCGTGGATGCTGCCCATGGTCACCTCTTCCTTTGGCAACTGACCCTGCTCCACCAGCCAGCGACCGATTGGCCGGTAAGGATGGCCGTTCTGGTCGGCATAGCCCAGGCGCAACTGGCGACCGTTTTCCAGCTGGATGCGCCCCGAGCCTTGGATCTGCAGGAACTGCAGGTCCATCGGGTCGGTCAGCCAGGCCAGCACCGGTGCCTTGGCGCCATCGCGGTTGATCACCTCGGCGGTGTCGTAGGGCTTGAGGACCCGCCCTTCGAGGCGCCCGCGCAGGCGCTTGCCCTTGAGCTCGGGGTACACGCTGGCCAGGTCGACCACGATCATGTCGTCAGGCACGCCGTACACCGGCACGTGGGCGCTGTCGCTGCGTTCCAGGCTGCCTGGGTAGACCGGCTCGTAGTAACCGGTGATCAGGCCGCTGGCGCTGTTTTGCGCCGAGCGCAGGCCGTAGACCTCGAGGTTGTGCTCGAGGAAGGTGCGCACCTGGGCGGCGCTGGCCGTTGCCGACCCCGCTGCTTCGCAGGTGGCGGCCCAGACCGGGTCGCGGGTGAGCTTCTGGCAGCCGTTGCGCCAGGCGTAGAAGCCGGCCAGCAGGTCTTCGTCGCTGACCTGGGGCAGGTCCTTCCAGGTGGCCGGGGCGTAGGTGGCGATGGCGTGCGGCTCGGGCTTGGTGCTCTCGCCGCCGTTGCAGCCGGCCAGCAGCACCAGGGTGGGCAGCGCCCAGGCGAGATGGCGCAATGCAGATTTCATGTCGTCGATCCTGTAAGGGGGGAAGGATGAAGATTCACCCCTGTTTTCTGTGTGGCTATTGGTCTTTGTCCAGGACGCGGCGATACTGGCCGCCCGTTTTCCTGGCCGAAGAGACCGTGATGTTCAAGCGATTGACCGTAGTACTGCTCGCCGCCCTGGCCTTGAGTGCCTGTGACGGCGTCGACCCCAACTCGCCATTGGGCCAGCGCAAGGCGATCTTCAAGCAGATGCTCAAGACCAGCGAGGACATGGGCGGCATGCTGCGCGGTCGCCTGCCGTTCGACGGAGTCAGGTTCGCCGATGGTGCGGTGAAGCTCGATACCCTGGCCCAGGAGCCCTGGCAGCACTTCCCACAGGTCCGCGACAACGGTGACAGCAGTGCGCGGGCCGAGGTCTGGGAGCGCCAGGCGCGGTTCCAGGACCTGGCACGGCAACTGGAAGGCGTTACCGGCGAGCTGGTCGCGGTCACCCGTACCCAGCCACTGGACGCGGCGCAGGTGAAGGCGCCGATGGACAAGGTCGAGGCGGCGTGCAAGGCCTGTCATAGCGAGTTTCGCAATCACTGAGCGAATGGGCTGTTGTGAGTGCAAGCCCGCTCCCACAAGCGTTCGCACACATGAGGCTGTCAGGCTAGCGTTCGAGCTCGTCCACGGCCTCCTGCAGCTCCTTCTTCGCCTCGGCCAGCTTGTCCTTGCGCTTGTTGATCTTCTCCGCGTCACCTTTCTTCATGGCCTTGTCCAGGTCCTTGGTGCGCTGGTTCACTTCGTGACGGGCGTCGAGCACCTTCTGCTCGCGCTCCTTGCGCAGGCCTGCGTCGGTGCAGTGCTCGGTGACTTCGCTCAGGGCCTTTTCCAGGCCGGCCTGCTGGTCGCTGTTGCCATGGGCGCGGGCTTGTTCGATCTGTTCGCTGATGGCCTGGCGCTTGGCCGCGCAGCCGGTCAGGCCCGGCTGCTCTTCGGCGGCCAGCAGCGGGCTGGCGGCGAAGCCGAGCAGGGTGGACAGGGCGAGGGACGAAAGCAGTTTCATCGGGGGCTCCATTCGGGGCGGGGCGGCAGAAAGCGAAATGCTGCCCTGATCCGCGCAAATTAGAAACCCTCGATTGCATGGGTACGTAGTTGCAGGGCCAATGCCTGCACCTGGTCATCGGCGAAAAACGCCAGCAACTGGCCGGCCCGTCCGGGTCCGACGCCGGGTTCGGCAAGCCATTGCTCGATGTTTCTGGAAGTCAGGGCGAACCAGTCCGCCTCTAGCCTGGTGTTGGCCGGCGCGGGTAGACCGATGCCGCGCAGCCAGCGCTGGAACGGCTGCCGGCGTCCCTGCTCGAAGGCTTGCAGCAGCCGATCCGCGCGTGCCTGGGCAATGCCTGGCACGCCGAGCAGGTCGTCGCGGTCCAGTTTCAACCAGTCGGCCAAGGTGGTGACCCGTCCGCTGTCCACCAAGGTTTTCCACAGGCCCGGGCCGGTGCCGGGCATGTCCAGGCCATGCTTGCCGCTCAACCAGGCCAGGCGGGCAAGGAACTGCGGCCGACAGGCAGTGCTGGCCGTCCAGCAGCTCAAGGCGTGATGCGCTGCCGGGTCCGGCGCCGGCACGGCGGCGCGCACGGGGCTTCGATGAACCACGCGCTCCAGGCGTGGGATGGCCAGCCCGGCCAGGCTCACCGCGACCTGATCGCCCGGGCGGATATCCAGGGACTGCCAGCGGGCCAGCGAACCCAGGCTCAGCCGGCCGATCCGGCGGTCGTCCAGGGTCACCGGCTCCAGTTGCAGCAATGGTGTGATGCGCCCGGTGCGGCCGATGCGAAAGCGTACGTCGCGAACCTCGGCCAGTGCCTGGCGCAAAGGGTGCTTCCAGGCCGCGATCCAGTAGGGTGCCTGGGCCTGCCAGCGCCGCGCGGGTGGGCGGTGGTCCTGGCGCAGGATCACGCCGTCGGTGGCGAAGGGCAGTGCATGCTGGTACCAGTGCTGACGCCAGCGTGCAGCGTCGTCGAAACTTTCGATGGCCACGCTCAGCCGCTGGCTGTCGCTGAAACCCAGGGTGTCGAGACGGGCGAGGCGTTCGGCCTGGTTGTTCGGTCCGTCCGGCCAGTCCCAGACGAACAGGCCGATGCCCGCGCCCTGTGCCTCGCTCAGCTGCTTGCGTGCCAGGAGCCCGGCGACGATGCCGCGGGCGTTGGCGCTGCCGTCCTTGGCTTGCACATGATCGTCCAGGCGCCAGTACAGCTCGCCCTGGAACACGGTGTCCAGCGGCTGCGGCAGCTGGCGCACGATGCCGCTCAGCACGGTGATGTGCCTGCTCCAGTCGTGCCCGCGTTCCCCGTCGCCGCGGCTGAGCACGCTGGTCAGGCGCCCTTGCCGGTAAATCAGCGAGACGGCGACGCCATCTACTTTCGGCTGAATCCAGACGCCCTGGCGGCCTTGCAGCCAGCGGCGCACGGCCTGTTCATCGGCCAGCTTGGCGACACCGGTATGAGCGACGGGGTGGGCTATCGTGCCGCGGGCGCCAGCCAGCGGATTGTCAGCGTCGTCGGGGTAGGAGAAGCAGGCCAGCAGGTCCTGCAGGCGCTGACGGCTCTGGTCGTAGAGTTCATCGTCAATCAGCGCCACGCCCTGGCGATGGTAGTGATCGTCCCAGTCGGCGAGGGTCTGGCGCAGCTGCTGCACCTCGGCCTGGGCGCGTTGCCCTGACCAGTCGGGGCAGGCTCGAGCGCTGGCGGGTGACCACGCAAACAACAGCAACAACAGTAGCCCGAACGGCATGGCCGGCATCCTTGCTAGGCGAAAGGGAATGCTCAGCCTAGGCACTGCCGCCGCTGCGCGTGGCGGCGGATTGTCAGGCGATATGTCATGAAAAAGCCCCTGCCGATCACTCGGCAGGGGCTTTCCTGTGACGCTGTAGGACGCTTACAGGCCTGCGGCGTCGCGCAGGGCGGCGGCGCGGTCGGTGCGCTCCCAGGTGAAGGTGGTGAAGGTATCGTCACCCACGGTCTTCTGCTGCGGGGTGCGGCCAAAGTGACCGTACGCAGCGGTTTCCTGGTACATCGGGTGGAGCAGGTCGAGCATGGTGGTGATGGCGTACGGACGCAGGTCGAAGCACTCGCGTACCAGCTGCACGATCTTCTCGTCGGAAACCTTGCCGGTGCCGAAGGTATTGATCGAGATGGAGGTCGGCTGGGCCACGCCGATGGCGTAGGACACCTGGATCTCGCAACGCTCGGCCAGGCCCGCGGCGACGATGTTCTTGGCCACGTAGCGGCCGGCGTAGGCGGCGGAGCGGTCGACCTTGGACGGGTCCTTGCCGGAGAACGCGCCACCACCGTGACGGGCCATGCCGCCATAGGAGTCGACGATGATCTTGCGACCGGTCAGGCCGCAGTCGCCCACCGGGCCACCGATGATGAAGTTGCCGGTCGGGTTGATGTGGTACTGGGTGTCCTTGTGCAGCAGTTCGGCCGGCAGCGTGTGCTTGACGATCAGCTCCATCACCGCTTCCTGCAGGTCTTTCTGCGACACTTCAGGGTTGTGCTGGGTGGACAGGACGACGGCGTCGATGCCGACTACCTTGCCGTTCTCGTAGCGGCAGGTGACCTGGGACTTGGCGTCCGGGCGCAGCCACGGCAGCAGCTTGGACTTGCGCGCTTCGGCCTGGCGCTCGACCAGGCGGTGCGAGAAGCAGATCGGCGCCGGCATCAGCACGTCGGTCTCGTTGCTGGCGTAGCCGAACATCAGGCCCTGGTCGCCGGCGCCCTGGTCTTCCGGCTTGGAGCGGTCGACGCCCTGGGCGATGTCCACCGACTGCTTGCCGATGATGTTCATCACGGCGCAGGTGGCGCCGTCGAAGCCGACGTCGGAGCTGTTGTAGCCGATGTCGATGATGACCTTGCGCACCAGCTCTTCCAGGTCGACCCAGGCCGAGGTGGTGACTTCACCGGCGATGATGGCGACACCGGTCTTGACCAGCGTCTCGCAGGCCACGCGGGCGTACTTGTCCTGGGCGATGATGGCGTCCAGCACCGCGTCGGAGATCTGGTCGGCGATCTTGTCCGGATGCCCTTCGGACACGGACTCGGAGGTGAAAAGGGAGTATTCGCTCATCTCGATGGGTTCCTGAAATTTACCGATGTTGTATGTCGCCAGCGGCCCGCTGGAAATGCCGGACCTGGATCTGGAAACCGTTACGCAAGCCCACGTAGAGGCTGTCTCCGGGGACCAATCCCGCTACGTTGGCCCAACGGGCCAGGTCGTCCTGCTCGAAGCCGAGCCAGAGATCGCCGCAGGCTTCGCGCGCCCACCCCTGGTCATGGCTGCACAGCTCGGTGACCAGCAGGCTGCCGCCTGCCTTCACCCGTTTGGCCAGCAGGCGCAAGGCCAGGGCCGGGTCGCTGAAATGGTGCAGGACCATGTTCAGCACGACGCAGTCGGCTTGTACATCCGTTGCACCCAGTGCATCGGCCAACTGCAGGTTGACGTTGTTCAGTTGATGGCGCTCGCAGACCTGGCGGGCCAGCTCGAGCATGGTCGGGCTGTTGTCCATCGCCGTGACCTGTTCGAAGCGCCTGGCCAGGTCGGGCAGGAAGCCGCCGTCGCCTGGGCCTACCTCCAGGGCGCTGGCGCCGTCGTCGAAGCTGAGCTTGTCGAGCAGCGCCAGCAGGCTTTCGCGGTACTGTGGCAGCCCGGCGATCAGGTCTTGCTGGGCGCGGAATTTTTCTTCCACGCGCAGGAAGAAGTCCTGGCTGGTCGCCGCGCGGCGCTGCTGGACCTGGGCGATGCGCGCTTGCACGTCCTGCGCCAGCGCCAGGTCGTCGACTTCCTCGAGCAGCGCCGAGTGCAGGCGGCCACCGAGACGCTGGCTGTCGGGCAGGGCGCGGCGGTAGAAGATCGCATTGCCTTCGCGACGGGTCGCCACCAGGTCGGCCTGGGCCAGCACCTTCAAGTGGTGGCTCATGCCCGACTGGCCGATGTCGAAGATCTGCGCCAGCTCCAGCACGCCGAACGAGTCGCTGGCCAATGCGCGCAGCACGTTCAGACGCAGAGGATCGCCGCCGGCCTTGCACAGGGCGGACAGCTCGTCGCTGCGTTGCGGGGTGATGGGCGCATTGAGGTTCATGGGGCGGGAGTCTAGACAGGCATCGTTGCCCTAGCAAGACCAATATCAAAAAGTTTTGATATTGCCGATGGGCTGCAAGCGGCAAGCGGCAAGCGGCAAGCGGCAAGCGGCAAGAGAAAGAGCAGATCGGTGCCCGTCTATCGTGGCTTGCAGCTTGAAGCTTGCCGCTTGCCGCTTAAAAGTTTGCCCCCGGCCCCCCCAGTGGGCGAAAATGGCCGCCTTTTTCGCTTCACCACCTATTTCAAGCCTCAGGAGACTCAGCGATGCCCAGCCGTCGTGAACGCGCCAACGCCATTCGTGCCCTCAGCATGGATGCCGTGCAAAAGGCCAACAGCGGCCACCCAGGTGCCCCCATGGGCATGGCGGATATCGCCGAAGTACTTTGGCGTGACTATCTGAAGCACAACCCGAGCAACCCAAGCTTCGCCGACCGTGATCGCTTCGTGCTGTCCAACGGCCATGGCTCGATGCTCATCTATTCGCTGCTGCACCTGACCGGCTACGACGTCACCATCGACGATCTCAAGGGCTTCCGCCAGCTGCACAGCCGCACCCCGGGCCACCCGGAGTACGGCTACACCCCGGGCGTCGAGACCACCACCGGCCCGCTGGGCCAGGGCATCGCCAACGCCGTGGGCTTCGCCCTGGCGGAAAAAGTGCTGGCCGCCCAGTTCAACCGTGAAGGCCACGACATCGTCGACCACAACACCTACGTGTTCCTCGGCGACGGCTGCATGATGGAAGGCATCTCCCACGAAGTCGCCTCGCTGGCTGGCACCCTGGGCCTGAACAAGCTGATCGCCTTCTACGACGACAACGGCATCTCCATCGACGGCGAAGTCCACGGCTGGTTCACCGACAACACCCCGGCGCGCTTCGAAGCCTACAACTGGCAAGTGATCCGCAACGTCAACGGTCACGATGCCGACGAGATCAAGATGGCCATCGACACCGCGCGCAAGAGCGACCGTCCGACCCTGATCTGCTGCAAGACCATCATCGGCTTCGGCTCGCCGAACAAGCAGGGCAAGGAAGATTGCCACGGCGCACCGCTGGGCAACGACGAAATCGCCCTGGCCCGCAAAGAGCTGAACTGGAACCACGGCCCGTTCGAAATCCCGGCCGACATCTATGCCGAGTGGGATGCCAAGGCCAATGGCGCCAAGGTCGAAGCGCAGTGGAACCAGCGCTTCGAGGCCTATGCCGCTGCCTACCCGGAGCTGGCGGCCGAGTTCAAGCGTCGTACCGCCGGCGAGCTGCCAGCGGACTTCTCCGAGAAGGCCCAGGCCTACATCAACGAAGTCGCTGCCAAGGGCGAGACCATCGCCAGCCGCAAGGCCAGCCAGAACACCCTGAACGCCTTCGGCCCGCTGCTGCCTGAGTTCCTCGGCGGCTCGGCCGACCTGGCAGGCTCCAACCTGACCCTGTGGAAAGGCTGCAAGGGCGTCGAAGCCAATGACGCCAGCGGCAACTACGTGTTCTACGGCGTGCGCGAGTTCGGCATGACCGCGATCATGAACGGTGTCGCCCTGCACGGCGGCCTGGTGCCTTACGGCGCCACCTTCCTGATGTTCATGGAATACGCCCGCAACGCCGTGCGCATGTCGGCGCTGATGAAGCAGCGCGTGATCCACGTCTACACCCACGACTCCATCGGCCTGGGCGAAGACGGCCCGACCCACCAGCCGATCGAGCAGCTGACCAGCCTGCGCAGCACGCCGAACCTGGACACCTGGCGTCCGGCCGACGCGGTGGAGTCCGCCGTGTCCTGGAAGCACGCCCTGGAGCGCAAGGACGGCCCGTCGGCGCTGATCTTCTCGCGTCAGAACCTGCAGCATCAGCAGCGCAACGCCCAGCAGATCGCCGATATCGCCCGTGGCGGTTACGTGCTGAAAGACTGCGCCGGCGAGCCTGAGCTGATCCTGATCGCCACCGGTTCCGAAGTGGGCCTGGCCGTCCAGGCGTTCGACAAGCTGAGCGCTGAAGGTCGCAAGGTCCGCGTCGTGTCGATGCCGAGCACCAGCGTGTTCGATGCCCAGGACGCCGCGTACAAGCAGTCGGTGCTGCCGCTGGAAGTCGGCGCGCGTATCGCCATCGAAGCCGCTCATGCCGACTTCTGGTACAAGTACGTCGGCCTCGAAGGCCGCGTGATCGGCATGACCACCTACGGTGAGTCGGCCCCGGCCCCCGCGCTGTTCGAGGAGTTCGGCTTCACCCTGGACAACATCCTGGGCACCGCCGAAGAACTGCTGGAAGACTGATTCAGACTGTGCGAGGCGAGGGCGTTGCCCTCGTTTCGCGACACAAGGCCGCTCCTACAAGGTATGACGTACACCGTACCCTGTGGGAGCGGCCTTGCGTCGCGATGGGCCGCAACGCGGCCCCCAAAGCCATCATGCGTTAGCGAGCCATCGAATGCCCCACCCGCGTCCCTACAAAGTTGCACTCAACGGTTACGGCCGCATCGGCCGCTGTGTCCTGCGCGCACTGTTCGAGCGGGGGGCGAAGGCCGGTTTCGAGATCGTCGCGCTGAACGACCTGGCCGACCAGGCCAGCCTGGAATACCTGACCCGCTTCGACTCCACCCACGGGCGCTTTCCCGGCGAGGTGAAGGTCGACGGCGATTGTCTGCATATCAATGGCGACTGCGTGAAAGTGCTGCGCAGCGCCACCCCGGAAGGCATCGACTGGGCCGCCCTGGACATCGACCTGGTGCTGGAGTGCTCCGGCGCCTACCACACCCGTGCCGATGGCCAGCGTTTTCTCGACGCCGGCGCGCCACGGGTGCTGTTTTCCCAGCCCATGGCCAGCGAGGCGGACATCGACGCCACGGTGGTCTACGGCGTCAACCAGGATTGTCTGACCGGCAGCGAGCTGCTGGTATCCAACGCCTCCTGCACCACCAACTGCGGCGTGCCGCTGCTGCGGGTGCTGGATCAGGCGTTCGGCATCGAGTACGTGCAGATCACCACCATCCACTCGGCGATGAACGACCAGCCGGTGATCGACGCCTACCACCACGAGGACCTGCGCCGCACCCGTTCGGCGTTCCAGTCGGTGATCCCGGTGTCCACGGGCCTGGCCCGTGGCATCGAGCGTCTGCTGCCGGAACTTGCCGGGCGAATCCAGGCCAAAGCGGTACGCGTGCCGACCGTCAACGTCTCGTGCCTGGACATCACCCTGCAGACTTCCCGCGATACCAGCACCGAGGAGGTCAACCGGGTGCTGCGCGAGGCCGCCCTGGACGGCCCGCTGAAAGGCTTGCTGGCCTACACCGAGCTGCCCCACGCCAGCTGTGATTTCAACCATGACCCGCATTCGGCCATCGTCGATGCCAGCCAGACCCGTGTCTCAGGCCCTCGCCTGGTGAACCTGCTGGCCTGGTTCGACAACGAATGGGGGTTCGCCAACCGTATGCTCGACGTTGCCGAACACTATCTGCACGTCGTTCACCCAACCCGCAGCAAACAGCCCTGAAGGACTGCATTCATGACC
This sequence comes from Pseudomonas sp. GD03858, assembly GCF_029840925.1. Lineage (GTDB taxonomy): Bacteria > Pseudomonadota > Gammaproteobacteria > Pseudomonadales > Pseudomonadaceae > Aquipseudomonas. Next base: position 14,521 of record NZ_JAOCDM010000036.1, on the reverse strand, counting down.
GTGTTGAAGATGACCGACCTCGACCTGCAAGGTAAGCGCGTACTGATCCGCGAAGACCTCAACGTCCCTGTGAAGGACGGTGTGGTAACTAGCGACGCGCGCATCCTGGCAGCGCTGCCGACCATCAAGCTGGCCCTGGAGAAGGGCGCGGCGGTGATGGTCTGCTCGCACCTGGGCCGCCCGACCGAAGGCGAGTTCTCCGCCGAGAACAGCCTCAAGCCGGTCGCCGACTACCTGAGCAAGGCCCTGGGCCGCGACGTGCCGCTGGTCGCTGACTACCTCGATGGCGTCGAGGTGAAGGCCGGTGACCTGGTGCTGTTCGAGAACGTGCGCTTCAACAAGGGCGAGAAGAAGAACGCCGACGAGCTGGCGCAGAAATACGCCGCCCTGTGCGATGTGTTCGTGATGGACGCCTTCGGCACGGCCCACCGCGCCGAGGGTTCGACGCATGGTGTCGCCAAGTTCGCCAAGGTCGCCGCCGCCGGCCCGCTGCTGGCCGCCGAGCTGGATGCCCTGGGCAAGGCCCTGAAGGCCCCGGCCAAGCCGATGGCGGCCATCGTCGCCGGTTCCAAGGTGTCGACCAAGCTGGACGTGCTGAACAGCCTGAGCGCGGTCTGCGACCAGCTGATCGTCGGTGGCGGCATCGCCAACACCTTCCTCGCCGCTGCTGGTCACCCGGTAGGCAAGTCGCTGTACGAGCCTGACCTGATCGACACCGCGAAGGCCATCGCCGCCAAGGTCAGCGTGCCGCTGCCGGTGGATGTGGTGGTCGCCAAGGAATTCGCCGAAAGCGCCGAAGCCACCGTCAAGGCGATTGCCGACGTCGCCGCCGACGACATGATCCTGGATATTGGCCCGAAAACCGCCGAGCAGTTCGCCGAGCTGCTGAAGACCTCGAAGACTATCCTTTGGAACGGTCCGGTCGGCGTGTTCGAGTTCGACCAGTTCGGCAACGGCACCCGGGTACTGGCCAAGGCCATCGCCGACAGCGCCGCGTTTTCCATTGCCGGTGGCGGTGACACCCTGGCGGCCATCGACAAGTATGGCGTCAGCAAGGATATCTCCTACATTTCCACCGGTGGCGGCGCGTTCCTCGAGTTCGTCGAGGGCAAGGTCCTGCCTGCCGTGGCAATCCTGGAAGAACGGGCCAAGGCCTGAGCGTGAAGGCGCCTGGCAAAGGGAGCGACCTGATGGTCAAGCAATTGCCTGTGATGATCGTGGCCGTGCTGCTGGGCGCCTGTTCCAGCAACAAGGGCAGCGAGGCCGATCCGGCGCAGCCGCCCAAGGGCGGCTGCTACCAGTCCCAGTGGCAGGCCGAGACGGTGCCGGTGATCAACAAGCGCCTGGGCCCGGACGGCCTGGAAAAGTACGACGACGAACACCAGCGCAAGGCGCCTGGCTGCCCTTGATCGGGCGGCTGGCAACCACGCCTGGGTTTTGTGGTCTTGGAAGAGGGGCTGCTGCGCAGCCCTTCGCGGGTAAATCGCAGCGGCGAACCGCCGCTCCCACAGGGAATGCACTGACCTTGTGGGAGCGGGTTTACCCGCGAAGGGCCGCGCAGCGGACCCATGACGAGGTTTTAGGATGAAAGCGCTTCTGGCCGCACTGGCCCTGGCGACCCTGGCAGGTTGCTCGCTGCTGCAGTCGGCCCAACCCGCCCCGGCGGACAACTGGACCCGCTGGGTCTGCGACAGCCAGGCCGAAGTGCTGTGGCGTTTCGCCGATGCGCAGCAGGATGCGGTCGATGTACGCCTTGGCGGCGGCGACCAGGTCCATCGGCTGAAGGCCGAGCCGGGTGCCTCGGGCGCGCTGTACAGCGATGGCATGCTGGCCTTGCACACCAAGGGCGACGAAGGCCTGGTGTACTGGGTGGCGACCAACGATCTGATTGGGCGGGGCTGCAAGGCACCGTGACTGGCCGGGCCGCCAAGGTGGCCCACACTACTTGAACAGCAACCGCCCCTGCGGCAGGCTTGCACGAAACAAACGACGCTTGTCGGGAGAGAGATACACCATGGCACTCATTAGCATGCGCCAGATGCTGGACCACGCCGCCGAGTTCGGTTACGGCGTCCCAGCTTTCAACGTCAACAACCTCGAGCAGATGCGCGCCATCATGGAAGCCGCCGACAAGACCGACTCTCCGGTCATCGTCCAGGCCTCCGCCGGTGCCCGCAAGTACGCTGGTGCCCCCTTCCTGCGCCACCTGATCCTGGCGGCCATCGAAGAGTTCCCGCACATCCCGGTGTGCATGCACCAGGACCACGGCACCAGCCCGGACGTGTGCCAGCGCTCGATCCAGCTCGGCTTCAGCTCGGTAATGATGGACGGCTCGCTGGGTGAAGACGGCAAGACCCCGACCGAGTACGAATACAACGTTCGCGTCACCCAGCAGACCGTTGCCATGGCGCACGCCTGCGGCGTTTCGGTGGAAGGTGAGCTGGGTTGCCTGGGTTCGCTGGAAACCGGCATGGCCGGTGAAGAAGACGGCATCGGCGCCGAAGGCGTGCTGGATCACAGCCAGATGCTGACCGACCCTGAAGAAGCGGCCGACTTCGTCAAGAAAACCCAAGTGGACGCCCTGGCCATCGCTATCGGCACCAGTCACGGCGCCTACAAGTTCACCAAGCCACCGACCGGTGACGTGTTGGCGATCGACCGCATCAAGGAAATCCACAAGCGCATCCCCAATACTCACCTGGTGATGCACGGTTCGTCCTCGGTGCCGCAAGAGTGGCTGGCGATCATCAACCAGTACGGTGGCGACATCAAAGAGACCTACGGCGTGCCGGTCGAAGAGATCGTCGAAGGCATCAAGTACGGTGTGCGCAAGGTCAACATCGACACCGACCTGCGCCTGGCCTCCACCGGCGCCATGCGTCGCCTGATGGCGCAGAACCCGAGCGAGTTCGACCCACGCAAGTTCTTCGGTGAAACCGTCAAGGCCATGCGTGACGTGTGCATCGCCCGCTACGAAGCCTTCGGCACCGCTGGCAACGCCTCGAAGATCAAGCCGATCTCCCTCGAAGGCATGTTCCAGCGCTACGCCAAGGGCGAGCTGGCGGCCAAGATCAACTGATCCGACGCCGTCTTACGAAGAAACCCGCAGCGATGCGGGTTTTTTTGTGCCTGCGATCTGCTGGGCGTCTTTACGGGAGGCGCGTGCGTGATCGAGGTAACCGGGCAAGACAGTTGCTCACAAGCTGCCATTTCTCTCGGTTCTACCGTTAGTCGGCTAACGTCCTCACGGATGGCTTATAGCCATCCGCAGCCATTGCGTCTTTGTCTGTCGGGACTAGAGTAACAATCGGATCCAATCGCAGGTCGCAGTCGGACTTACAAGAGAAGCAGCATGGATGGCGCTTATTCACAAACCCCGGAAAGCAGCTCGGTGCTGCTGGTGGTCGATGATTATCCGGAGAACCTCATCAGCATGCGGGCCTTGCTGGCTCGCCAGGATTGGCAGGTACTGACGGCCAGTTCAGGGACGGAAGCCCTGAGCGCGTTGCTCGAACACGAGGTCGACCTGGTCTTGCTGGATGTGCAGATGCCCGAGATGGACGGCTTCGAAGTCGCCCGCCTGATGCGCGGCAGCCAGCGCACGCGGCTGACGCCGATCATCTTCCTCACCGCCAACGAGCAGTCCGACGCCGCCGTGCTCAAGGGCTATGCCAGCGGCGCGGTGGATTACCTGTTCAAACCCTTCGACCCGCAGATTCTCAAGCCCAAGGTCCAGGCATTGCTGGAGCAGCAGCGCAACCGACGCATGCTGCAGCGCCTGACCCGTGAGCTGGAGTCGGCGCGGGCGTTCAATGCCTCGATCCTGGAGAACGCCGCCGAGGGCATCCTGGTGGTGGACGAGTCGGGCACCATCGGCTTCGCCAACCCGGCCATCTCGCGCCTGCTCGATGCTCCGGTGGACCGACTGCGGGGCGCTCACGTGCTGGATCTGATCCAGCTGCCCTGTGCCAACCTATGGCATGAGTCGGACTTCTATCAGGCTTACCTGGGGCGGCAGATCTTCCGCGTCCACGATGCCCAGTTGCGCACCCTCGGCGGCGAGCTGGTGCCGGTGGCGCTGTCCTGCGCGCCTTTGCCGGCCGAGCAGAAATCCATGGTGGTGACGGTGCTGGACATGTCGGTGGTGCATAGCCTGCACCAGCAGCTGGAGTATCAGGCGGTGACCGATCCATTGACCGGCCTGCTCAATCGCCGTGGTTTCTACCAGGCCGCCGAAAGCGTGCTGTTGCGCAGTGAGCATTCGGACAAGGCCCAGGCCCTGATGTATATGGATCTGGACGGTTTCAAACGGATCAACGACCTGCTCGGCCACGAGGCGGGCGACAAGGTACTGCGCTGGGTGGCCGACCAGCTCAGGGAGTGCCTGGGCAGCGAGGCGCTGCTGGCGCGCATGGGCGGTGACGAGTTCACCGCCCTGTTCGATGGATTGCCCTACCCCGAGCAGGCGGGACGTCATGCCGAGACGCTGCTGGGGCGGATGTCGAGCTTTCAGCAGGTGGATGGCCTGGAGGTCAACCTGGGGGTGAGCATCGGTATCGCCACGTATCCCGATTGCGGCGCCACGGTGGAGGGCCTGCTGCGTGCCGCGGACGTGGCGATGTATGCGGCCAAGCAAGCCGGCCGACAGCAGTACCGGTTCTACGATCAGGAGCTCAACGGCCGGGCCCGCTCGCGGCTGATGCTGGAGGACAGCGTGCGCGCGGCGATCGAGCAGAACGACTTCACCTTGGTCTACCAGCCTCAGGTAGCGTTCGCCGATGGCCGATTGCGTGGCTTCGAGGCGTTGTTGCGTTGGCAGCACCCGAGTGTCGGTGATGTGCCGCCGGGGTTGTTCATCCCCTTGCTGGAGGAGGCGCACCTGATCAATCGCCTGGCCAGCTGGATCTACCGCAAGGGCGCCGCGCAGCGCAGGACCTGGGCTGAACGCTTCGCTCCCCAGGTGGTGCTGGGTATCAGCCTGAGCCGTGCCCAGTTCACCATGCCTGGGCTGGTCGACGAGCTGGCGCGGGTGATCGATGAACATCAGCTGCAGCCGACCCAGCTGGAAGTGGAGGTGGCCGAGACCTCGCTGATGTACAACATCGACGCGGCGGTGAAGCAACTGCACCGGCTGCGGGGGTTGGGCATCCGCGTGGCGCTGGACGACTTCGGCGCCGGCGACTGCTCGCTGCGCATGCTGCGCGACCTGCCCATCGACACGCTCAAGCTCGACCGCCATCTGGTGGCTCGCCTGCCGGATTGCGCGGCGGACATTGCCCTGACACGCAGTGTGCTCGATCTGTGCGCGGCCTACGATATCACCGTGATCGCCGAGGGCGTGGAGACCCAGGCCCAGGCCGAATGGCTCAAGCGCAGCGGTTGCGCCTATGTGCAGGGCTTCCTGGTCGCCCGGCCGATGACTGCCGTCGACGCCGGCCGCTTCCCGGTGGTTTTCCCTTGGGCGAGCTGATTGGCTAAACTCGCGTTTCCTTGTGCCGATCTGCCTGCCATGACCGCCTTACGCTACTTGCAAGCCTACCCACCGCACCTGCAGGAGCAGGTGCGTCAGATGATCGCCAACCAGCGTCTGGGCGACTATCTGCGCCAGCGCTATCCCGAGCGCCATGCGGTGCAGAGCGACAAGGCGCTCTACACCTATGCTCAGGACCTCAAGCAGCAGTTCCTGCGCAGTGCGCCGCCACTGGACAAGGTGCTGTTCGACAACCGCCTGGACCTTACCCACCGGGCCCTTGGCCTGAACACGGCGGTGTCGCGAGTGCAGGGCGGCAATCTCAAGGCGAAGAAGGAAATCCGCGTCGCCTCGCTGTTCAAGGATGCCGCGCCGCAGTTCCTGCGCATGATCGTGGTGCACGAGCTGGCGCACCTGAGAGAGCGCGATCACAGCAAAGCTTTCTACCAGCTCTGCCAGCACATGGAGCCGGACTACCATCAACTGGAATTCGACCTGCGCGTCTACCTGACCTATCGGGAGCTGCCGGGCAACACCTGAGGGACAAGCACCCCATGATCACGGAAGTGAGCAAGACCCGCAGCAGCTTCTACCGCCGCCTGTACGTGGCCTGGCTGATCGACAGCCAGACCGCCACCAGCGTGCCGGCGCTGATGGAGGCCACCGGCATGCCCCGACGCACGGCGCAGGACACCATCGCTGCGCTGGCCGACCTGGATATCGTCTGCGAGTTCGAGCAGCAGGCCGGGGCGCGCAACCACGCCGGGCATTACCGCATTCGCGACTGGGGGGCGATCGACAAGCAGTGGATCATCCAGCACCTGCGCCAGTTGCGCGAAGTGTTGGGCTACCCCTGAAAAGATTCATCACCGGCCAACCCCGCAGCTCCCCGTAGGAGCGGGCTTGTCCCGCGATGGGGCGCACAGCGCCCCCGGCAATTTCAGCTTTTACGCATGCCGATGTGCGCAATATCGTCCTCGAGGTATTGCTCGCCGACCGCTGCGAAACCATGCCGAGCGTAGAACCCCTGCAAATGCGCCTGGGCCGACAGGTAGATCGCGACGCCAGGCCAGCAATGCCCTGCGGCCTCCAGCCCTTTCAGCAGCAGCGGGTGGCCCAGTTTCATGTCGCGAGCCTCGGGGGACGTCACCACCCGGCCAATGACGACTTCACCGTCCTGCGATTGCGGATCGAGCAAGCGCAGGTAGGCCACCAGTCGATCACCGTCCCAGCCCATCAGGTGCAAGGTATCGCCGCACAGGTCCTGCCCGTCGACTTCCTGATACGGGCAGCGCTGCTCGACCACGAACACCTCGGTGCGCAGTTGCAAGATGGCGTAGAGTTGTTGCTTGTCGAGGTCGCTGTGGTGCTTGCAGATCCATTCGATGGACATGAGTTTCGGCTCCTGGAATTGGCGGTCGATCATCGCAAATCCCGCCATCGAGAACGAGGCCGACCTTGCAACGAAACGTTAGGCCAAAATAGAGGCACATTGACATTATTGTCCGCTGTCGCCGGCAGGCAGCTTGTGTAATCTGCGGAGTCTGTTGCTAGTAGAGATCGCCAGTCATCAGCGTGGGACCCCAACTGCGAAAGGATTTGAGCATGCGGCCACTGCTTTGCGTTCTTGGATTGCTGGGACTGCTGTGCGCGGGACCGGCCCTGGCCCACGGCAAGTTGCGGCTGGTGGCCGACAGCTGGCCGCCGTTCACCGATACCGGCATGCCGGGCGGCGGCCTGGCCACCAGTATCGTCACCACCGCGCTGACCCGCGCCGGCTACACCGTCGAATTCGAAGAGGTGCCTTGGGCCAGGGCCCTGATGGGGGTGGGCGAGGGGCGCTACGATGTATTGATCAACGCCTGGTACAACGATGAGCGCAAACGGATCGGGCTGTTCTCCTCGGCTTACCTGGTCAATCGCATTCGCCTGCTCAAGCGCCAAGGCGAGCCATTCTCCTACCAGCGCCAGTCCGACCTTTACCCCTACACCATCGCCGTGGTGCGCGATTACGCCTACTCGCCGGCGTTCGACAGCGACGAGCGGCTGAACAAGGTGCTGGTGCGCAATTTCTCCTCGGCGGTACGCATGCTGGCGGCCGGGCGGGTGAACCTGGCGGTGGAGGACGAGTACGTGGCGCGCTACAACCTGCAGCGTGAGCCACAGGAGGTGCGTGAGGGGGTGGCCTTCGTCGATCCGCCACTGAGCGAGAACAGCCTGCACATACTGGTCAGTCTCAAGCACCCGGAACACCGCAAGATCGTGGCCCGTTTCGAGAAGGCCATCGCCACGATGAAGGCCGATGGCAGCTACGACCGTCTGTTGCGTCAGCATGGGTTTTGACGCTGGCGCCTTCGCGGGTAAACCCGCTCCCAGGGTGACGCGTCAGTTTGAAAATTTGAGCAAGGCTCCCACAGGGATCGGTGCCAGGCCCGTGGGAACGGGTTTATCCGCGAAGGCGTTGAAGCTCACGCCGGCTCGGCTTCCTTGATCAGATGCCCGGCCAAGGTGCGCAACGGCCCCAGCTGACGGCAGATCAGCGCCAGTTGCGTCTGCACCAGGCGCTGGTGCTCGTCCAGTTCTTCGGGCATTTGTTCCAGGGCATTGGCCAGTGCTTCCTCGGCATCGCTGTGGATCGCCACCGGCAAGCGGGCGGCCAGGCCGTTGGCGATTTCGTCCAGACTCGTGGCCAGGGTCTTGCCGGCGCCGTCGATCAACTGCTCGTGGACCTCGCTCGGCAATGCCGTGTCGCGGTGCGCGCCCAACCCGGACAGGTAGCTGAGCAAGGTGTGCGACAGCACCAGGAAGCGGAAGCCGACATCGGCCTCCTTGCGGAAGTGTCCGGGCTCCATCAGCATGTTGGCCAAGGTGGTGGACAGCGCCGCGTCGGCGTTGTGCGCATTGCGCCGGGCCAGGCGGTAGGCCAGGTCGTCGCGCTTGCCATGGGCGTACTGCTGCATGATCTGGCGCAGGTACTCGCTGGCGCAGGCCAGGGTGTTGGCCAGTACCCTGTTCAGCCGTCGGCCCTGCCAGTCGGGCAGGAACAGGAACACCGCGAGGATGGCGATCAGGCTGCCGACCAGGGTATCGAACAGGCGCGGCAGGAACAGGCCGTAGCCATCGCCGATCTGGTTGAAGCAGAACAGCACCATCAGGGTGATCGCCGCCGTGGCCAGGGTGTAGCGAGTGGTGCGGTTGACGAAGAACACCACGCCGGCGATCACCGCGAAGGTCGACTGGATCAACGGATTGGGGAACAGGTCGAACAGCGCCCAGCCCACGGTCAGGCCGATGGCGGTGCCGATGATCCGCTGCACCAGCTTGCGCCGGGTGGCACCGTAGCTGGGTTGGCAGACGAACAAGGTGGTGAGGATGATCCAGTAGCCTTGCTTCGGGTGGATCAGGTGCACCATGCCATAGCCCACCACCAGCGCCAGCGGCAGGCGCAGGGCGTGGCGGAACAGCAGCGAGGTGGGCGTGAGCTGGGTGCGCAGGCGTTTCCACACATCCTTGATATTGTGCGGCGAGCGATCGAGCAGGCTGCTGTCGCTGGTGTCCGCCAGGCTGTCGGGGTTGCTGGCGGCGCTCAGCAGCCGGTCCAGCGTGGCCAGGTTGGCCGCCAGCGCGCGCAACGAGCGCAGCAGGCCGCGCCAGGCGGGGTTGTTCTGGCCGCGCAGGTGCTCCAGCGAGGCGTTGAGGTCCTCCAGGGCCTCGGGGTAGCCGCTGGCCAGCACGAACGGCTGGCGCAGGCGAATCGAGCGCGCCAGCTCCTGGCAGGAGGATCCCTGTTTGCGCAGCAGGCGCTGGCAGCGGAACATCACGTCGCTGTGAAAGAAGGCGTCGGTCAGTGCGTTGTAGGGGTAGTGCGAGGCGCTGACCCGCTCGTGGATGTCCTGGGCCAGGAAGTACAGTTTCAGGTAGCGGCTGACCTTGGAGTTGGGCTGGCTGTTGCCGACCCGGTGCAGGATGATTTCCTTGGCGGCGTTGAGCGCGGCCACCACCTTGCCATTCTGCTTGGCCAGTTCCAGGCGTGTGGCCTCGACATCGAGGGTGCGCACCGGCTCGAACAGGCTGGCCTTGAGCTTGAGGTAGCTGCCCAGCTCGAAGAACAGCCTGGCCAGGCTCTGCTGCACCGGCTGATTGGAGAACAGCGCCTGCCACAGCACCGACAGCAGGCCGTACCAGGCGGCGCCCGCCACCAGCAGCAAGGGTTCGTGCCAGAAGTCGCTGACCTCGCCGCCGCGCTGGTCCACGCCGATCATGGTGTAGACCGAGAGGATCAGCGTGGCCGAGGCGATCGCGCCATAGCGTTCGCCCAGCGCGCCGAGCATGGTCAGCGAGAACGCCGCCAGGGCCAGGGCGATGACGAAGATCCAGGGGTAGGGGAACAGCAGCTCCACCGACAGCGCGGCGATGGCGAAACACACCAGGGTGACGGCCAGGGCGCTCAAGCGACCCTGCCAGCCATCGTCGGTCTCGGCCAGGGCGCTGGCGATGATGCCGAGGAACAGCGGGATCAGCAGGCTCATCTCGTTCTGGTACCAGCACCAGGCCATGCTGCCGGTGAGGGCGATGGTCACGCGGATGGCGTAGCTGAACTTGTCTTGGCCCCACAGGCGACGCAATGAATGGCGGAACGAGGTCAGTGACATGATGGCCCTGGGCTGAGATCGAATGAATACCTTCTAGGCCATTCGGGGCCGCTGTGCGGCCCTTTCGCGACACAAGGCCGCTCCTACAGGAGATCGCGTCCCTCTGTAGGAGCGGCCTTGTGTCGCGAAAGGGCTGCGCAGCAGCCCCAAAAAATGGCACTCCGAGCACAGACCAGCAAGAAGCGTTCCGTGCTGCTGAATGGATTCTACTCTACACGAACTGCGCCGCCGCGTTGGCCGAAGCCCAGGCCCACTGGAAGTTGAAACCGCCCAGGTGCCCGCTCACGTCCAGCACCTCGCCGATGAAGTACAGCCCGGGGCTTTTCAGCGATTCCATGGTCTTGGACGACACCTCGCGGGTATCCACGCCACCGAGGGTCACTTCGGCGGTGCGATAGCCCTCGGTGCCCGCCGGCACCACCTGCCAGGCCGACAGTCGCTCGGCAATCTGGGTCAATTCTGCCGCTGTGTACTGCTTCAGTGGTTTCGAAACGAACCACTGCTCGGCCAGCAGGTTGGCCAGTTTGCGGGTGAACACCTCGCCCAGCACGGTCTTCAGTTCGCTGTTGGGTCGCTCGACCTGTTGGCCCTGTAGCCACTCCAACGCGTCGCGATCGGGCAGCAGATTGATCTCCACTGTGTCGCCGGCCTCCCAGAACGACGAGATCTGCAGGATCGCCGGGCCGCTCAGGCCGCGGTGGGTGAACAGCAGATTCTCGCGGAAGCTCGAGCCATTGCAGCTGGCGATGCAATCGAGCGAAGTGCCGGACAACTCGGTGCACAGTGCCTTGAGCTGAGGCTCGGTAATGGTGAACGGCACCAGCCCGGCGCGGGTCGGCAGCAGCTCATGGCCGAACTGGCGGGCGACCTGGTAGCCGAAGCCGGTGGCGCCCAGGGTCGGGATCGACAGGCCGCCGGTGGCGATCACCAGCGACTGGCAGGCGAACGGGCCGGCGCTGGTCTGCAGGGTGTAGCCGCCTTCGGTCTTGTCGATGCGTTCGATGCTGGTGTTCATGCGCAGCTCGGCGCCGGCTTCGTCGCACTCGGCCAGGAGCATGTCGAGGATGTCGCTGGACTTGTTGTCGCAGAACAGCTGGCCGAGCTTCTTCTCGTGGTACGGCACGCCGTGCTTGCACACCAGCTCGATGAAGTCCCACTGGGTGTAGCGGGCCAGCGCCGACTTGCAGAAGTGCGGGTTGTGCGAGAGGAAGTTGGCCGGCTCGGTGTACATGTTGGTGAAGTTGCAGCGCCCGCCGCCGGACATGAGGATCTTCTTGCCCGGTTTGTTGGCGTGGTCGAGCAGCAGTACCCGGCGCCCACGGCGGGCGCTGAGCTGGGCGCACATCAGGCCGGCGGCGCCGGCGCCGAGGATGATCACGTCGGTGGAGTGCACGTGGGTGAACCTTTGCAATTGGAGTTGAGTGTCAGGGCAGCGTGGGAGCGGGCTTGCCCCGCGATGGCGCCAGCAGGGGCAACATCATTGCCTGGCCTGACGCTATCGCGGGGCAAGCCCGCTCCCACGGGATCTGTGCAGGATCTAGATAATACGGACTTTCAGGGCGCGCCCCTTGATCTTGCCGCTGTTCAGCCGCTGCATGGCCTGCTTGGCCACCGCCCGCTCCACGGCCACGAACGCCACGAAGTCGAAGATGGCGATCTTGCCCACCTGCTTGCCCGGCAGCCCGGCGTCGCCGGTCAGCGCGCCAAGGATATCCCCCGGACGCAGCTTGTCCTTGCGCCCGGCGCCGATGCACAGGGTGGTCATCGCCGGCAGCAGTGGCTCGCCGCCCTTGCTCTTGAGGTTGTCCAGCTGTTCCCAGCGCAGCGGCTTGTTCTGCAGGTCTTCGATGGCCTGGGCGCGGTGGCCTTCGGCCGGGGCCACCAGGCTGATCGCCACGCCTTTCTCGCCGGCGCGGCCGGTACGGCCGACGCGGTGCACGTGGATCTCGGCGTCACGGGCCAGCTCGACGTTGATCACCAGGTCCAGGCCGTCGATGTCCAGGCCGCGGGCGGCCACGTCGGTGGCCACCAGCACCGAGCTGCTGCGGTTGGCGAACATCGTCAGCACCTGGTCGCGGTCACGCTGTTCGAGGTCGCCGTGCAGGGCCTGGGCGACGATGCCCTTAGCGGTCAGGTGGGTGACCAGGTCCTCGCACTGCTGCTTGGTGAAGCAGAATGCCACGCAGGACTGCGGGCGGTAGTGGCCGAGCACGCGGGTCACGGCCTCAAGACGTTGCTGCGGGTCGATCTCGATGAAGCGCTGTTCGATCTGGCTGTCGCTGTGCAGCGCCTCGACCTTGACCTGCTGCGGCTGGCGCATGAAGTCCTTGGCCAGTTGCTCGATACCGGCCGGGTAGGTGGCGGAGAACAGCAGGGTCTGGCGGCGCGACGGGGTCTTGCGGATGATGCTGGCAATGGCGTCGAAAAAGCCCATGTCGAGCATGCGGTCGGCTTCGTCCAGGACCAGGGTGTTGAGCCCGTCGAGCACCAGGGTGCCTTTGTCCAGGTGTTGCTGGATGCGCCCCGGGGTGCCGACGATGATGTGCGCGCCGTGTTCCAGCGAGGCGATCTGCGGGCCGAGCGAGACGCCGCCGCACAGGGTGAGGATCTTGATGTTGTCCTCGGCGCGGGCCAGGCGGCGCAGCTCCTTGGCCACCTGGTCGGCCAGCTCCCGGGTCGGGCACAGCACCAGGGCCTGGCAGCCGAAGTAGCGCGGGTTGATCGGGTTGAGCAGGCCGATACCAAAGGCGGCGGTCTTGCCGCTACCGGTCTTGGCCTGGGCGATCAGGTCCTGGCCCTTGAGGATGACCGGCAGGCTCTGGGCCTGGATTGGTGTCATCGAGGCATAGCCCAGGGCGTCCAGGTTGGCCAGCATGGCGGCGGACAGCGGTAGGGTGGCAAAAGCGGTGGTTTCAACGGTCACGAGGCGGGCCTGCGGCTGGAGCGAAAAATGTCGCACAGTCTACCAGCCTCATGGCCATTCGCCCTACGACTCGACGTGCTCTTCCGGACGACGAGCGCGCCTTCCGTCTGTCGGCGCCAGTTGCAGGAAGATCGCCGCCGCCAGCATGGCCATCACGCCGATGGTGACGAAGGTCAGCTGGAAGGCGCCCAAGGTGCTCTCCACGCCATCGCCGCTGCCGGCCGCGGTGAAGCCGCCGAGCAAGGCACCGGCGCAGGCCACGCCCAGGCTCAGCGACAGTTGCGCGACCACCGACAGCAGACTGTTGCCGCTGCTGGCGCTGGCATCGTCGAGGTCGATCAGGGTCACCGTGTTCATTGCCGTGAACTGCATCGAGTTGACCGCCCCCAGCAGTGCCAGTTGCACCAGCAGCACGGCATAGGGCGTCTGCTCGTCGACCAGCCCCAGGCTGGCCAGCAGCAGGCCCAGCAGCAGGGTGTTGCCGGTCAGCACGATGCGGTAGCCCAGGCGTTCGATCAGTGGCCGGGCGACGGACTTGGCGAGCATCGCCGCCGCCGCCAGCGGGATCATGCTCATGCCTGCCTGGGCCGGCGAATAGCCCAGCGCCACCTGCAGCAGCAGCGGCACCAGAAAGGGCAGGGCGCCGCTGCCCAGGCGGGCGAACAGGTTGCCGAGGATGCCGATGGCAAAGGTCCGTACGCGGAACAGCGAGGGCGAGAACAGCGGCTCCGGGTCACGCCCGGCGCGCAGCCAGTAGGCGGCCAGGCAGGCCATGCCGGCGAACAGCAACAGCATCACCCGCAGGTGCGGCAGGTGCAGTTCGCCCAGGCCCTCCATGGCGATGGTGATCAGCACCATCGCCGCGCCGAACAGCAGGAAGCCCGGGCCATCGAAGCTGGTGCGTTCGGCGCCGCGCAGGTCGGGGATGAACTTCCACACGGCGTAGCAGCCCAGTGCCCCCACCGGCAGGTTGATCAGGAAGATCCAGTGCCAGCTGAGGATCTCCACCAGCCAGCCGCCCAGGGTCGGACCCAGCAGCGGGCCGAGCAGGCCGGGGATGGTGATGAAGCTCATGATCCGCACCAGCTCCGAGCGCGGGTAGGCGCGCAGCACCACCAAGCGCCCGACCGGCAGCATCAGCGCGCCGCCCAGGCCCTGGATGACCCGGGCGAGGATCAGGAAACCGAGGCTGTTGGCCATGGCGCACAACAGCGAGCCGAAGCTGAACAGCAGGATGGCGCTGAAGAAGATGCGCTTGGTGCCGAAACGATCGGCGATCCAGCCCGAGGCCGGGATCAGCAGGGCCACGGTGAGCATGTAGGCGATGATCACCCCCTGCATGCGCAGTGGGTCCTCGGCCAGGGAGCGAGCCATGGCCGGCAGCGCGGTGTTGAGGATGGTGCCGTCGAGCGACTGCATGAAGAAGGCGATGGCCACCACCCAGGGGATCCAGCGGGCGGTGACGGGGTCCAGCGG
>NZ_JAOCDM010000035.1 GCF_029840925.1 Pseudomonas sp. GD03858 | reverse complement strand
GGGCGAAAAGGGGACGGATTTAATTTTCCTACTCTAAATCCGGTTCCTGAGGTGAAGGGATCTAGCTGTCAAACCGAAAAGGTGACAGATCGATTTTCCCTCATTCGTATCCCGTTCTGCCCATGCTAACCTGCGCCCAAGTTCATTAAGGCGCCCATTCCCATGTCCATCGCCGACAACCTGATTGCCTTTACCTTCGCGGCTACGCTGCTGACCCTGACACCGGGCCTCGACACGGCCTTGATCCTGCGTACCGCGACGATGGAAGGCCGTCGCCAGGGGTTCCGCGCAGCGTTGGGTATCAATGCCGGTTGCCTGCTATGGGGCGCGGCTGTTGCTTTCGGCTTGGGTGCATTGATTGCCGTGTCCGAGTTGGCCTACGACATTCTCAAGTATTCGGGGGCCGCCTACCTCACTTGGCTGGGCTTGAACATGCTGCTGCGTCCGCGGCACTCCGTGGCGGCGGCAGGCGAAGACGCGCAACCGCAAGCCAATTGGTTTCTCAAGGGGATGATGGGCAACCTGTTGAATCCCAAGGTCGGGATCTTCTATGTCTCGTTCCTGCCGCAATTCATACCGCCAGGCCAGCCGCTGGTGGCCTGGACCTTCGGTCTGGTGAGCATTCACGTGGTGCTGGGCCTGCTCTGGTCAGTGATACTGATCAACGCGACACGTCCAATGGCGGGCCTGCTGCGCCGTGAAAAGGTGATCAAGTGGATGGATCGCGCCACTGGGCTGGTCTTCGTCCTCTTTGCCGCGCGGCTTGCCTTTAGCCGGCGCTGATTTGCGGGAAAAATCTTAAGACTTTCCCTATACCGCGTAGGCCATTTCCCAAACATGATTTCGCGGCCTGCAAAAGGTTGTCCTTGTCTGTCGCACTCCTTAGTCTCGCCCGGTCGTTGCCAACTCAACGACCGGGTGTGCAAGCCCGAGGATACAGCGCGTAAGCGTCATGGAGCCTTTTCGGTGAACTGCCGTTGAGGTGCCTTCAATGGCGGCCATGCGTGGGAGGTCTTCGGGCCTGCCGGGTTCCTGTATCCTCGGTCTTGCACACCTGCGCATAGCTGCCACCTATTCGAGTGCAAGCGGATTTCGGCAGTTTTCCCATGACGGTACAGGAGTGCTGAACCATGCTGAAAATAGTGCCCGATCCACCCCATGCCTTCGCTCGGGAGGTTCGCCCATGACCCTCGAGACGCCCACCGCCCGAACCTCCCGCCCCTCCACGGCCCACGCCCATTTCGGCACCTGCCACGACGCCCATCCCCCCATGTTCTCGGTCCACGCTGGCATCGATGGCGAGGACGCGCTGGTATGCGCCGTGGCGGCGCTCCAGGCGGCCTATGAAACCAATGCCACGGCCCTGGAGAAAGCCAGCGAACCGCTGCGCAGCCTGCTGGTGGCCACGGAGAACTCGTTGGAAAAGGGGCTGGCGCTGGCTTCGGCGGTGTTGGAGGGCATAGAGCGGGGCTAGGGAACTTGCCGCAAGGGCCGCCGGTGCGGCCCGATCCTGTGGCGGTCGATCAGTGATCGAGCATCTTGTGATAGGTCACGAAGTCGCGCTCCGCTTCATAGCCCAGCGATTCGTAAAGCGCCTGGGCCGCCAGGTTGGTCCTGGCGGTATCCAGGCTCAACCGCTGCGCGCCCTCGGCGCGGAAGATCTCGCTCAGCCGCTGCATTAGGTAGCGGGCATGTCCGCCTCTGCGCGCATGCGGCGCGACGAACAGGTCGTACAGCCAGTAGAAACGCTTCATCGCCAGCGAGCAGGTCGCCGGGTACAACTGGGCGAACGCGATGGCCTGGTCGTTGTCGTCCAGCAGCAGGTAGATGCGCGAGTTGCCGGTTTCGAGGTTGGCCTGCAGGAAGGCGCGGGCGGCGGGCAGGTCATCCGCCTCGTGGTAGAACAGGCGGTACTGGTTGAAGAGGTGTGCGGCGGCGTCGAGGTGTTGCAGTTCACAGGCAATGACATTCATGTCGGGGCTCGCTTTCAGGCTATCCAATGCCCTGGTCACACGGGGCGGTCTTGCAGAACTTCACGAAATACATCGGGGCGCGCGGCGGCGATATGGAGCAGCGACCTTGCCGCGCCTGACGGTGTGCGACGACCTTGCTCCCACTCCTGCAGCGTGCGAACCGAGACGCCCAGCAGTTGGGCGAACCTGGACTGGGAAAGCCCGGTTTTACTGCGGGCCGCCGCCGCTTCGGTCAGTTCGAGCTGGCCTACCGCGCCATGCCGTCCGGCTTTGACATCGCGAAGGGACTGCAGCAATTCTTCGCCGATGTTACGGCCGGCGTCGCGCTGCAGCAGTTCTTTTTCATTCATGGGCATGAGGTCATTTCCTTGGCGATCTTGCGCAGTATGTGCGTGGGTATGTTCTCGTTGGCGGTCTTGCCGTAGATCAGCAGTGCCATCAGGGCTCCGTGGGTCGATTGGGCGATATAGATCACCCGGACAGCCTCTCGCTTGCCTTGGCCTTCCACGCTCCAGCGCACTTTGCGACATCCACCTGAGCCAGGAATCACGGACCCGCTCCCTGGATCGTTTGCAAGGTACTGCATGAATTCACCGTGTTCGTCCTCGGTCCAATAGTCCGGCCACAGTTTGGTGAAGAGTGGAGATTCAATGATCGTCAGCATAGCGCATCCTTACGTCTTTGACGTAGAGATTTTGCTATGAACTGTCGAGTTTCAAAAGCGCAAGGCTGTTTCTAGCGGTTGCAGGTCGCGGCCATGACTAGCTGCCGCTAGGGGCGCAGCACGCGTCGCTCATCGAGCCATTGCTCGAAACAGGCGAAGGTTGCGACTGCGGCCTGCACCGCGCGGGTCTGGGCATGCTCGGAGGGCGGAGCAGCGGCCAGTCGAGCGAGAAAGCCGCGCCAATGCGCGCCGGTGAGCGGGCCGTAGACATCGAGAAAGGCAGCGCCCGTGTCGCCATCGATACCGAGGCGCTCGGCCATGGCGCGCTTGAGCACCTGGCCGCCGAGGGTCGAGCCTTCCAGCACGTACATCACGCCGAGCGCGCTGGCTGGATCTTCGATGGTCGGCAGCACTTGGCATTGGGGCAGGGTGTCGATCGGCACGGCAAGGGCGCGCAGGTCCCGTGCCAGGGCCGGGGCCTTGTTGCGTTCGGCTGGCTGGTGGTCGGCCAGGGCGCGGTCCAGTGGGGCGTAAAAGCCATGGTAGGCCGCGAGCAGGTGGCCGTAGGCCGTCAGGTCGAACCCAGGGCTGAAGAACGGCAGGCGTGCTTCCAGTTGCTGGTGGCGGGGGCGGGTGCCTTCGCGCAGGGCGAGCAGGAGCGGGCTGGTGTTTTCGGGCATGGGCGGGGTTCTGGCGGTTCGAGGGTCGATAGTGCCAGTTTTTCCTTGTCGAGGCAGCTCGCCCGTGAGCACCGGCAGAGCCGGTGCCATGCATCGCGCGGGCTTCTTCGCGGGCAAGCCCGCTCCCGCAGGGGCTGCTTAGAACGCCAGTTTGTACCCGATCAGCAACAGCATGGTCGCCAGGCAGGGGCGCAGCACGCGGTCGGACACGCGCCCGGTGAGGTGGCTGCCCAGGTAGATCCCCGGCAGCGAGCCGAGCAGCAGGTAGCCCAGCAGCGACCAGTCCATGTTGCCCATGCCGGCGTGGCCCAGGCCGGCCACCAGGGTCAGCGGCACGGCGTGGGCGATCTCGGTGCCGACCAGGCGACGGGTGACCAGGAACGGGTAGAGCAGGAACAGCGCCACGGTGCCCAGGGCGCCGGCGCCGATGGAGGTCAGGGTGACCATCACGCCCAGCACCACGCCGGTGATGACGGTGAGAAGATTCAGGCTGCGGTCGCTGAGGTGGTAGTGATCGCCGGCGTGCTTGCTGGCGAAGGCCTGCAGGCGCGACTTGAACAGGATCGCCAGGGCGGTGAGGATCAGCACCACCGCCAGGCCCTGCTTGATGATGGCGTTGAGCGCCGAGGTGTCGGCGTGCAGGGTGCTGAGGAACCACAGGGTCAGCGCGGCCGCCGGGACGCTGCCCAGGCTCAGCCAGCCGGTGATCTTCCAGTCGATGTTCTTGTTGCGGCCATGCACCCAGACGCCGCTGGCCTTGGTGATGGCGGCGTAGAGCAGGTCGGTGCCCACGGCGGTGGCCGGGTTGATGCCGAACCACAGCAGGATCGGGGTCATCAGCGAACCGCCGCCGACGCCGGTCATGCCGACGATGAAGCCCACAACCAGTCCCGCAATGGTGAAACCGAAAGAACCTACATCCATACGCTACTCGACGCCCAGCTTGCCCGTGATCGGATGGATGCCAGCATATAGATTTTTTTATAGCCAAATAGACTTGTTCGTTATTAGGTTATAACCGCTCCGCTGTATCCGCGGGCTTTGTGCAGGAGCGGCCTTGCCGAGGCGTCGGACCGGTCGGAAAGGGGCGCGAAGCGGCCCCGGCAAACTTCGCGTCAACGCTGAAATCCTGGGGCCGCTACGCAGCCCTTTCGCGACACAAGGCCGCTCTCATGGAACAAAACATAATTCTTTGATTTGACTGGGGCAGCGTGGGAGCGGGCTTGCCCCGCGATGCGGCGTTTGGCACCGGCTTCGCCGGTGATCGCGGGGCAAGCCCGCTCCCACGCTGGAACCTTGTTCCCTGCGCGACAGCGCAGCCCGGAAGGCTGTGTGATCTCCTACAGGGGATGGGTAACCCCAGGCCTTTCAGCGATCGGTCATCACCACCATCACCTGCGCATCGCCGCCATCCTCGCTTTCCGACAGGTAGATATGCCCCACCTGGCTGTCGAAATAGGCCGTCTCCTGCGGTCCGATGCTGACCGCCTCGCCTGTCTCGAATTCGATGCGCACGCGCCCGCTGATGACCATGGCGAACTCCTGGCCGGGGTGGCGGATGAAGTCGTCGAACTGGCCGCGTTCGCGGGCAATGATGCGGGCATAGGCCGGGGTCATGCGCCGTTCGGGGAAGGCGCCGGCGATCGGGTAGTAGTCGTAGGTGCCGGTGGAATAGCCCGCCACTTCGGTCAGTGAATCGACCACCACGGTGGCCGGTTGCGGTGTGCTGGCCGCACCGCTGGCGCGAAACAGCTGGGCGATGTCCAGGTTCAGGGCGCGGGCGGCGGCAGCCAGTTTCTCGTAGCTCACCGAGACCTGCGCCAGCTCCATCTTCGACAAGGTGGACACCGGCACGCCGCTGAGTGCCGACAATTGCTTGAGCGTCATGTGCCGGGCCTTGCGCACCTGGCGCAGGCGCGCGCCGACTTCGCTGCGGTCGAGTGAGGGGCGGGCGGTAGGCGCGTCGGACATCGGGGCTCTCAGGCGGGTCTTTGGTCGGGCATCTTACCTTGTCGGCTTGCACAATCCGAAATTCTCATATATTAGAATTCTCACAAATGATAATTAACCGACACAGGAGCGTGCATGGGACAGGTTCACGACATTCTGATCATCGGTGCCGGCATCGCCGGCGCCTCCCTGGGCTATCGCCTGGCCGGCCAGCGCCAGGTGCTGATGCTCGAGCGCGAGGCGCAGCCGGGCTACCACTCGACCGGGCGTTCGGCGGCGATGTTCATGGAGGCCTACGGCACGCCGCAGATCCAGGCCCTGACCCGTGCCAGCCGGGCGTTCTACGAGCAGCCGCCAGCGGGCTTTGCCGAACACCCATTGCTCGAACCCCGTGGCTGCCTGTATGTCGCCAGCCATGAACAGCGTCACCTGCTGGAAACCACCTACGCCCAGAACCTGGCCAACGGCACTGCCGTCAGCCTGCTTGACAGCGCGGCGGCGCTCGCGCTGGTGCCGAGCCTGCGTGGCGAGCTGCTGGCCGGTGCGGTGCACGAGACCGGGGCGATGGACCTCGACGTGCATGCCCTGCACCAAGGCTTCCTGCGCGGCTTTCGCCAGGCCGGTGGCGAGCTGCGCTGCAATGCCGAGCTGGTGAAGGCGCACTATCTGGATGACCTGTGGCATATCGAGTTGGCCGACGGCAGCCGCTTGCGCGCGCGGCAGCTGGTCAATGCCGCCGGCGCCTGGGCCGACCGGGTGGCCGCGCAGTGCGGGGTCGACACGGTCGGCCTGCAACCCTGCCGACGTAGCGCGTTCACTTTCCCCGGCCCTGCGCAACACGACTTCGCCGGCTGGCCGGCGGTGATCGGCGTCGACGAGAGCTTCTACTTCAAGCCCGACGCCGGGCAGTTGCTCGGCTCGCCGGCCAATGCCGACCCGGTCGAGCCCCAGGACGCCGCGCCGGACGAACTGGACCTGGCCCTGGGGATCTACAACATCGAGGCCATGACCACCCTCGAGATCCGCCGCCCCAGCCACAGCTGGGCGGGGCTGCGCTCGTTCGTCGCCGATGGCGACCTGGTGATCGGCTTCGATCCGGTTTCACCCGCGTTCTTCTGGCTGGCCGCCCAGGGTGGCTACGGCATCCAGTCCGCCGCTGGGGCCTCGCGCCTGGCGGCCGACCTGTTGCTGGGCCAGCCGTTGTGTTCCAGCCTTGTCCGCCAAGGGGTCGAGCCGGCACGGCTGTCCCCGGCACGTTTCAATCAATCCAATGTGGAGCTTTCCCATGAGCAATGACATCCAGCGTTTCCCCAGCAGCCTGCCATTCCCGTTTTCCCGTGCGGTGAAGGCCGGGGGCTTTCTGTTCCTGTCCGGCCAGGTGCCGATGAGCCCGACCGGCGAGGTGGTGCGCGGGGATATCCAGGTGCAGACCCGGGCGGCTTGCGAGCGCATCGCCGAGAGCCTGGCGGCGTGCGGCGCGCGCTTCGACCAGGTGGTGAAGTGCACCGTGTGGCTGTCGGCCATGGATCATTTCGCCGGTTTCAACGAGGTGTACAAGGAGTTCTTCGGCGCGGCGCTGCCGGTGCGCTCGACGGTGGCTTCGGCCCTGGCGCTGGGCGTGGATGTAGAGATCGAGGTGCAGGCCTACCTCGGTCAGGACAACTGAGATCGGTGTCGTGGGAGCGGGCTTGCCCCGCGATGGCGTTATCGCGGGGCAAGCCCGCTCCCACGACGACTTGCAACGACCCGACACAACAATAAAAACCAGAGGTGCACATGCAAGAGCAACTGAAGATCGCCGGCGCTTTCGTCGGCGTGATCGTGGGGGCGGGCTTCGCGTCCGGACGGGAACTGCTGTTGTTCTTCGTCGATTTCGGTGTGTGGGGCCTGGTCGGCGCGCTGGTCAGCGCCGCGCTGTTCACCTTTCTCGGCATGGCCCTGGCGGGGCTGGGAAATCGCCTCAAGGCCACTTCGCACAAAGAGGTGATCCAGGCCATTTGCGGTCGGCACCTGGGCGTGCTGGTCGATTGGCTCATCACCTTCTTCATGTTCGGCGTGATGGTGGTCATGCTCGCCGGTGGCGGCGCGCTGCTCGAACAGCAGTTCGGTATCCCGGCGTTGACCGGTAGCGTGCTGGTCACCGTGCTGGTGGTGGCGATCGTTTGCCTGGATGTGCAGAAGGTGATGGTGGCCATCGGCGCGATCACCCCGCTGCTGATCCTGGTGGCCTCGGCCATCGCCCTGTATGCGGTGTGTACCCGCAGCCTGAGTTTCGCGGCGCTCGACCAGGTGGCCAGCCAGCAGGAGGCCGGTACTCACCACTGGTTGCTCGGGGCGTTCCTGTATGTGTCCTACAACATCGTGGCCGGTGCGCCGATCCTGGCGATCCTCGGCGGCTCGGCGCGCAATGGCAGGGTCGCGGTGGTCGGCGGCTTGCTCGGTGGCGCGGCCCTGGGTGGGCTGATGCTGGTGATGAGCGCGGGCCTGCTCGCGCGCCTGGACACTGTCGCGGCCCTGCCGATGCCGATGCTGTCGATCGCCAGCGAGGTGTCGCCGCTGCTGGGGCTGGTGATGTGCCTGATCATCTTCGGGATGATCGTCAACACGGCGGTGGGCACGCTGTTCTCGTTCCTGTCGCGGTTGCTGCCGGCGGGCACGGCCAGGTTCCGCTGGGGCGCGGTGGTGGCCGGCGGGGTGGGGTTCATTTGCAGCCTGGTGGGGTTCATCAGCCTGGTGGGGCAGGTGTATCCGTTGTTCGGCTACCTGGGGCTGGTGCTGATGGCGGCGGTGCTGGTGGGGTGGTTGAGGCGCGGGCGGGGAGGCAAGGTGGTTGCGGCCTGAGGGCCGCTATCGCGGGGCAAGCCCGCTCCCACAAAAGCCTGTGGGAGCGGGGGCAGGTCAGATGCGGAAGCTGCCCACCAGTTGCTTCAGGCGCCCGGCCTGCTGGCTCAGGGCGTCGCAGTGGCGCAGGGTGTCGTTGAGGTTCTCCACCCCTTGCTGGTTCAGCGCGTTGATCTGGGTGATGTCCAGGTTGAGGCTCTCGACCACGGCGGTCTGCTCCTCGGTGGCGGTGGCCACCGACTGGTTCATGCCGTCGATCTCGCCGATGCGCTGGGTGACGCTGGCCAGGCGCTCGCCGGCCTGGTTGGCCACCTGCACGGTCTCCTCGCTCGACACCTGGCTGGTGTTCATGGTGTGCACCGCCTCGCGCGAGCCCACCTGCAGGCTGGTGATCATGCGGTGGATCTCTTCGGCCGACTCTTGGGTACGGTGGGCCAGGTTGCGTACTTCGTCGGCGACCACGGCGAAGCCACGGCCGGCTTCACCGGCACGGGCGGCTTCGATGGCGGCGTTGAGCGCCAGCAGGTTGGTCTGCTGGGAGATGCCCTTGATCACGTCGAGGATCTTGCCGATCTCGTCGGTGCTGGCGTTGAGGGTCTCGATCTGTTCGCAGGATTCGCTGATGCGCTCGGACAACGCGGTCATGGCGCTGATGGCTTCTTCCACCACCTGGCGGCCACCGTTGGCCTGCTCGCTGGCGCCGCTGGCGTGCTGCGAGGCGTCGGCGGCGTTGCGCGCGATTTCCTGGGTGGCGGCGCCCAGTTCGTTGATCGCCGCGGCGACGCTGTTGGTGCGCATGCTCTGCTCTTCGGAGCCGGTGAGCGAGGCGTTGGAGGCGACCACCACTTTCTCCGACAGGTCATGCACCAGGCGGGTGGCCGAGGACACTTCGCTGATCGAGGCGTGGATACGCTCGACGAAGCGGTTGAACGAGGTGGCCAGCTCGCCGAATTCGTCCTTCTGCTCCACGGTCAGGCGGCGGGTCAGGTCGCCTTCGCCTTCGGCGATGTCTTGCATGGCGCGGCCCATGGTGGTCAACGGGCGCATCAGCACCGGGATCAGCAGGCCCAGCAGGCCGGCGATGACGGCCACGGCGATGAGCATGGCGATGATCGCCGAGGTACGGAACTGGCTGAGTGGTGCGTAGGCTTTGTCCTTGTCGATGGACAGGCCGATGTACCACTGCGCCGACGGCAGGCCTTCCACCGGGGCGAAGGAGATGATGCGGTCCTTGCCGTCGAGGCTGACTTCCTGGATGCCGGGTTCGACCCGCAGCGGCGAGCCTGGGTAGATGTCCTTGAGGTTCTTCATCACCCGGTCCTTGTCCGGGCTGACGATGACCATGCCGCTGCGATCGACCAGGAAGGCGTGGCCGATGCCGCCGAAGTCCACGGCGTTGATGATGTCCACCAGGGTGTTCAGGCTCAGGTCGCCGCCGACCACGCCGAGCAGCTCGCCGCTGCCCTTGGCCTTGACCGGCATGGCGATGGTCACCACCAGGCCGCCGACCGCGGCCATGTAGGGCGGGGTGAGCATGGTCTGGTTGGCGGTCACGGCCTGGGTGTACCAGGGGCGCTGGCGTGGGTCGTAGCCGTCGGGCATCTTCGCGTCGGGGCGCTGGGTGAACAGGCCGGTGTTCTGGCCGAAGTAGGTGAACTGGAAGTTGCTGGTGTACGACGGCTGGTCGACCAGGCCCGGCACGTTGTCGCCGGCGCCTTGCTGGGCGATGTCCTGGGCCAGGTTTTCCAGCACCAGGATGCGCCCGCTCATCCAGTTCTGCACGCTGCTGGCGGTCTGCGCGCCGGCCTGGCGCACCGACGCCTCGATGCTCTGGCGGATGGTGTTGCGCTGCAGGTAGTCGTTGTAGAGGGTGAACAGCGCGAAGGCCAGGACCACGACGGCGCAGGCACTGAGCAGGATCTTGTGGCGGAATTTCAGGTTCATGTTTCGAGACCTTGAGCCAGTGAAGGAAGGGCGCCGCGTGCTTGTGGCACGAAGGGCGGAGCCTGTTGCAACGCTATCGGCCAGATCTGAAAAATGTTGAAAGACTAAATGTCGCAGCGCCTGGCAGATTTGCCCTGAATTTGTTGCCAGCTATTTGGGTGCAAGCAGGCTTACCAGTGATCTTGCTGCCTGCCCGAGGGGCTGTTGCTTGAGCCAGAAGGCGTTCACCGGCAGTTGCAGTTCGTTGCGAGTGTTCAGGAACTCGAGGCGTACCAGGCGGCCGCTGGCGATCAAGGGCGCGACCCGCGACAGCGGCAGGTCGCCCCAGCCCAGGCCGGCCTCGACCATCTGCACGGCCAGGTCGAGGCTGTCGGTGCGCCAGTGCGAGGTGCCGATCAGCGAGCGCGGGTCGGACAGCGGCAGGTCGCGGCTGCGCACCAGGATCTGGCGCAGGTTGACCAGGTCTTCGAGATGACGGATGCGCCCCTCGCGCAAGGCCGGGTGATGCGGCGACAGCGTGGCCACCAGCGACTCCATGGCGATCTGCTGGAAGCTGCGGCGTGGATCCACCTGCAGGCCGGCGAAGGCCAGGCACAGGCCGACCCGGCCGCTGTCGAGCAGTTGCAGGGCGTCCTCCTGCGGGGCGGCGAGCAATTCGATATCGAGCAGGGGGTAGCGCTCGCCCAGGCGGGCGATAGCCTCGAGCAACGGACGCTGGTCGATATCGGGGACCACGGCGATGGCCAGGCTGCTTTCCAGGCCGCTCGACAGCTCCAGCGCATGCACTTCCAGCAATCCCAGTTGCTCGGCGATCAGTCGCGCATGGGGCTCCAGGGCTTGGGCCTGGGCGGTAGGTCGCGCCTCGCGCGCCCCCCGTTCGAATAGCGCATAGCCCAGCTCGGCTTCGAGGTTGCCGATGGCCATGCTGACCGCCGAAGGCACTCGTCCCAGCGCCCGGGCGGCCGCAGAGAACGAGCCACGGTCAAGCACGGCGAGGAACAGCAGGATGGTGTCGCTGGAAAAATTCATGGCAGTCTCCTTTCAGTAAATCTGAAAGCTGCCGACTTTTTCTGTCAAGAGCGTTGATGCATTCTTGCCGCCTTCGTGAAACCCGCAACAAGGTAAAGCCGGTGCAAGGACTCAAACGCAAACTGGTCTACGTGACCTTCTATGAACTGATCGGCCTGTGCATGTCGACGCTGGGCCTGGCCTATCTGTCCGACACCCAGGCTTCGCATACTGGCCCCCTGGCGGTGATGATCACCACCATCGCCATGGCCTGGAACTTCATCTACAACAGCCTGTTCGAGTGGTGGGAGAGCCGCCAGGCCAGGCGCGGGCGCAGTGTCGGACGGCGGGTGGCGCACGCCATCGGTTTCCAGCTGACCCTGGTGGTGTACCTGATCCCGCTGATTGCCTGGTGGCTGGACATGACCCTGCTGGAGGCGTTCGTGGTGGACCTGGCGTTCATCCTCCTGGTGCCGTGCTACACGTTTATCTACAACTGGGCGTTCGACCGCATCTTCGGGCTGCCAGCCTCGGCCATGGCGCCGTCTGCCGCGTAGGAGATCGTCCGACGCTCACCCTGTAGGCGCCTGTCTTGCCTGGATTCCTCAACCTGGTGCGATTCCTGTGGGAGCGGGCTTGCCCGCGAACACGGGCGTAGCCCGTGCCATCCATCGCGTAGCCTGCTTCGCCAGCCAGCCTGATCAAGGTGCCCGGCGGTTCTGCAGCAAACTGTCCTCCACCTGCCCCGACAGGTAGTACACCCCGGACATGGCCCCGCTCTGGCGGTTCTCCATCAGTTCCTGCCATTCCTGGTTCAGCGCGACATTGAGGATCACCCGCAGCTGCTCGACCATCTGCGGCTGTTCACGGTCGTGGGTGATCATGCCGTAGCCGGTCACCGCCACCGAGATCATCGCCCCGGCTGCCTTGCCCACCGCCGCGGCGATGGCGCTGGCCGCGCCGCGCGGTGCCAGGCTGGCACCGAGCTTCTCGCTGGCCTGGGTGGCCACCGACGATAGCCCTGCCTCGGTCTGGCCGGGGGCCTTGGCTTGCTGGTGCAGGTGCTCGCGCAGCGACTGCCAGGCCGGCTGCTGATCGAGCGACTTGGCCCGCAGCAGCAGGTAGAGCGAGGCGTTGCGTGCATCCGGTGGTCCCAGGGCGATGACCGGGATGCGGTTCAGGCGCTGGCTGAACTGCTCGGGCGGGGCGTTGTAGCGCTGGATGATCGCCGGCAGTTGCTGGGCGAGCAGTTGCAGGTACAGCTCGCTGGCACGGTCGCGGATGCCCTCGGGGTCGATCTGCTCGGCCACCGGCTCGATGACCCGTTCGTGGTACTGCTCTTGCAGGTACAGGCCCAGGCGCTTTTCCGGGGTCTCGCTGCCGTTGCCGCTGTTCATCTTGTACCAGGCCACCTTGAGCGTGAGCCATTGCTGGGTCCAGTAGCCGGTGAACCAGGGGATGAAATTGTTCTCGGTGCGCTGCTGCACCTGCTCCTTCCACACGCGCATGGAGCGGCGGGCATAGTCGTTGGCCGAACCTGCGGCGGCCACGGAGGCGTCGAGAATCTCCTGGTCGATGCGTTGCCAGACGGCGGGCGGGAGGTTTTGCGCTGGGGGCGGGGGGCGTTTGCCGGCGCAGCCGGCGAGGGCCAGCAGCAGGCAGAGCGGGAAAATCACAAAAAGGGATTTCACGCGGAGCGCCCCCTTGAAAGAGGCCGGAATGTCTATTGGAGTATAGGTTCGTCTTCACTGCCTTTTCGCAGGCAAGCCCGCTCCCACAGCGACCGTGCTCGCAGTCGCTGTGGGAGCGGGCTTGCCCGCGATGGGCCGCGCAGCGGCCCCCTTTGCAGGTTTGAATGACATTGTTCAGTGCTCCCGCTTCAGTTGCAGCAACGGATACGGATCACCCTGTCCATCCACCTCGGACCGCCCGACCTGGACGAACCCGTGCTTCAGGTAGAACCCCACCGCCTGCGGGTTCTGCTCGTTGACGTCGACCTCGCCCACGCCCAGTTCCTCGACCACCTGGGCCAGCAGCGCCTTGCCGATACCCTGGCCACGGCAGGCCGGGTCGACGAACAGCATTTCCAGCTTGCCGTCATGCACCCCGGCAAACCCTTGGATCCGGCCATCGCTGTCACGCCAGGCGCGCAGTTGGACGAAACCCAGGTACTGCTCGCGCACCAGGGGGCGCAGACGCTCGATGTAGCCCTCGGGAAGAAAGTCGTGGGTCGCCCGCACCGAGGCCTCCCAGAGATCGGCGAGCCGGTCGAAG
The DNA here is from genome assembly GCF_029840925.1 of Pseudomonas sp. GD03858. Taxonomy (GTDB): domain Bacteria; phylum Pseudomonadota; class Gammaproteobacteria; order Pseudomonadales; family Pseudomonadaceae; genus Aquipseudomonas. Next base: position 31,306 of record NZ_JAOCDM010000035.1, on the reverse strand, counting down.
TGCTCCGCGCCCACCGGCGCGATACTGTGCTTCATGTTTGCCTCCAAGGCTGTGTGATGAATCGTCGGGCATGGTAAGACACGCCCGATACCTGCGCTATGCTCGGCGTTCCGTTCACTGCGCACGCTGGAGCACGCGATGACCCTCGACCCCGTCCCTCAGGCTGACGCCTTGCTGTTGGTGGATGTGCAATGTGCATTCATGGAGGGCGCCGAGGCCGTGCCGGGGCACCTCGCGCTGCAAGTGAGCATCGCCCGTTTGCTGGCACGGGCCCGGCAGGCCGGGGTGCCGGTGATCTTCCTGCAGAACGACGGCGCGCCCGGCAGCCCCGACGCTCCACACTCGGCGGGCTGGCCGCTGTACTTCCCGGCGGCGCCTGGCGAGCACGTGTTGTTCAAGACCGAGGACGACGGTTTCGTCGAGACTGGGCTGCAAGCGTTACTGCAGGTTTTGGGCGTGCGGCGCCTGGCCCTGTGCGGCCTGCTCTCGGAGATGTGCCTGGCCGCCACCGCCCGCGCCGCCCTGCAACGAGGCTTCGAGGTACTGCTGCCCCACGATGCCCACGCCACCTACGACGTGCCGCCGGGGCCGGGCGGTTCGCCTGGCGTGCCCGCCGCCCTGGCGGCGCGGGCAGCGGAGTGGTCGCTGGGTGACGACGTGCGGATTCTGCCGGGCGTCGAGGCGGTGGTGTTCAGCTCGGCCAGCCCGACTGGCGGATGATGCTGCAGAAGTTGCCGGGGCGGAACGTGGCTTGCTTGTCGGCGATGACGTCGGCCTTGACGTTGCCGAAGGTGGTCTGCGGCTTGTGCCGGATGCCGTCGTAGAACGCCTGGATGATCGCTTCCTTGAAACGCTCGCCACGGGGATGGGCCTGCGCCACGGCCTCGCGCTCCCCAGCGCGCAGATGTTCGTGGTGCAGGCCGAGTACATCGGTCTCGACGCCGGCCGTGACCAGGGCGATCAGTGGGTGCATGTGCTCGGGAATGCCGGGTGTGGTGTGCAGGGCGATTGCGGTCCAGACCCGTTCGATGTCGCGCTCGGCGATGCAGTGGCGCTGGAGGAAGTCGCGGGCGGCATTGGCGCCGTCGACCTCGAAGCGGCAGCAATCGCTGCTGTGCGCCTGGGTCAGGCCCATGTCGTGGAACATGCAGCCGCAATAGAGCAGTTCACTGTCGAACTTCAGGCCCAGGCGGCGACCGGCGAGGGCGGCGAAGTAGTACACGCGGCTGGAATGATGGAACAGCAGGGGCGAAGCGGTGTCGCGCACCAGCTCGGTGATTTCCCGGGCCATGGCGCTGTCGGGGAGGGTGATGCCGGCGATGGCAGTGGACATGGTGGCGCTCCTCGGTAGGTGAGGGGCCCAGTGTGCCGGGGGAGGTTTTTGTCCTCAATTGACGTTTAACGTCATATTCTGCCATTGTCCGCCAGGCAAGGACGCCGTCCGCTCCAAGAACGCGATTCCCGAGAACCAGCCATGCCCATCACCCTCGCCATTCTGGCCATGCCCGGCGTCCAACTGCTGGACGCCTGTGGCCCGCTCGACGTCTTCGCCGAGGCCAACCGCCAGGCCGGGCACGGGGCCTATCGGCTGTCGTTGCTCGCGTGCGAGCCTGGGCCGTTGGTCAGCTCGTCGGGGGCGAAACTGCTACCCGATGGCTGGATCGGTGATGACTTCGCGCCCTTCGACACCTTGCTGATCGCCGGCACGCCCCAGGCCGCCGAGCTGCATTTGCGCAGCGGCATCCTCGACTGGCTACGCCGGCACGCCGGGTCGAGCCGGCGCTATGGCTCGGTCTGCACCGGCGCCTTCGCCCTGGCTGCCGCCGGTCTGCTCGACGACCGACGCATTACCACTCATTGGGCAGTGGCCGAGGCGCTGGCGCGGCGTTATCCGCAGGTGACGGTGGAAGCCGACGCGATCCAGGTACATGACGGCAAGGTGCGCACCGCGGCTGGGGTGACCGCGGGGCTCGACCTGGCGCTGGCATTGGTGGAGGAAGATTTGGGCCGGGACATCGCCAAGCGCGTGGCGAGCCAGCTGGTGATGTATTTCAAGCGCCCGGGCGGGCAGTTGCAGTTCAGCCGCCAGGGCGCCTCGTCAACGCTGGGGCGCTCGGCGTTGCAGGGCGTGCAGCGCTATGTGGCGGCAAATCCGGCGCAGGATCACGGCGTCGCCCGGCTGGCGGCGCGGGTCGGGCTGAGCCCTCGGCATTTCGCCCGCCTGTTCCAGGCCGATGTCGGCATGACGCCGGCCGCCTGGGTGGAACTGGCGCGGGTCAATGCCGCTCGCGAACACCTGGAGGGCGGGTTGGAGGCACCCAAGCAGGTGGCGGCGCTGTGCGGTTTCGCCAATGCCGATACCCTGCGCCGGGCGTTCGTGCGGCATGTTGGCGTGACGCCGGCCGAGTACCGCAAGCGCTACGCGCAGCCGCTCTGATCCAGGTCGAGCTTGGCTTCGAGGCGGTCCAGATGCTCGTGCATCAGCGTCAAGGCCTCGCGGCCGTCGCCGCGTTCCACCGCATCGATGATCGCCGCGTGTTCCTGCCAGGCGCAGTGCTCGCAGCAGGGCGACTCGTAGCGGGCGATGATCAGCGAGGTCATCGGCACCAGGCCGTCGAGAAAGCGTGCCAAAGGCGCATTGGCCGCCATCTGCGCCAGTTTCATGTGGAACTCGCCGCCCAGGCGGATCGCCGTGCAGCGTTCGCCACGCTCATGATGCTGGCGCTCGCGCTCGACCAGCTGGCGCAATTGGCGGATCTGCGCCGGGCGCGCGCGTTGGGTGGCCAGGCCGATCAGCGTGGTCTCGGCCAGGCGCCGGGCGCTGAGCACCTGGCGCGCCTGTCGTGGGTCGGGGGCGGCCAGGTGCGCGGTGTGGCTGGGGCGTTGCACCACCACCTGCTGGTCGGACAGGCGCCCGAGCACCCGACGGATCACCGTGCGGCTCACGCCGAATACGTCGCCCAGCGCCTGTTCGGGCAGGGCGCTGCCGGGTGGCAGGCGCTGCTCGAGGATGGCATCGAACAGCCGGGGGTAGATCTGCTCCGCCGACAGGCGGGTTTCGCCGGCGCCGAGCAGGGCAGGCAGGCGGGGGGCGGCTGGGGCGCAGGCGGTCATGGTCGCTCTCCTTCTTTATTCAGGGACCTGGTCGGGAATGTTCAGGGCGATGCCCATGCGCTGGCCTTCGGCGAGGATGTGCCGGCGCATCTGCAGGCTGGCATGGGCGCTGTTGCGTTCGCGAATGGCGCGGACCACTGCTTCGTTTTCGCTCAGCCGCGCGGCCAGGTGCTCGGGGGAGTTGCGCAGCATCTCGGCGCTCTGCTTGAGGGCGTTGCCGGTCTGCTGCACCACGCTCTGGAAGATCGGGTTGGTGGTCAGCGCGAACAGCGCTTCGTGGAAGGCGATGTAGGCATCGAAGCCCGCCTCGCTATCGCCGGCCTCCAGGGCCTCGCGCATGTCCATCAGGGTCAGGCGCAACTGGCCGATGTCCTGGCTGCCGGCCGATTGCGCCACCAGGCCGGCGATGAAGGGTTCGAGGGTGTAGCGCAGCTCGAGCACATCGGCCAGGCTGGCCTGGGCGATGGCTTCCTGCGTCTGTTCCTGGGCTTGGCCGGCGTCGCTGTCGAGCACCAGCACGCCCTTGCCGGGCATCGAGCGCACCAGGCCGAGGGTTTCCAGCACGGTCACCGCTTCGCGCAGACTGGGCCGGCTGATGCCAAGCTGCTCGGCCAGCTCGCGCTGGCCGGGCAGCATGTCGCCGCTGCGCCACTGGCCACGGGCCAGGGCCTGGCGGAGTTTTTCCACCACTGAATCGACTACGGTAGAAGAGCTGATCACGGTTCGCTCCTTGGTTGACGCTGCATCCGTGCCGTTGACCGGCCGGCGCTGGGCGCCGGCCGCCTGAGGCTTAGAATTCCTGTTGATGGGGTTGGCCCTGCTTGCGGGTTATCGGGGTGAAGCCGGGTTTGTTGGCCAGCACGTTGTGCGCGCGCTCCAGGTCGATGTCCTTTTCCCAGCGGGCGATGGCCACGGTGGCGACGCAGTTGCCGATCAGGTTGGTCAGCGCTCGGCCGATGCCCATGAACCAGTCCACCGCCAGCACCAGCACCAGGCCCACCACCGGGATGGCCGGGACCGCGGTGAGTGTAGCGGCCAGGATCACCAGCGCCGAGCCTGGGATGCCGTGGGCACCCTTGGAGGTCACCAGCGACACCAGGAGAATGGTCAGCAGGTCGGTCATGGCCAATGGCGTGCCGGTGGCGTTGGCGATGAACACGATGGCCAGGGTCAGGTAGATGGAGAAACCATCGAGGTTGAACGAATAGCCGGTGGGGATCACCAGACCGACGGTGGAGCTGCCGATGCCGAGGTGCTCGAGCTTGCGCATCACCTGCGGCAGCACGGCGTCGGAGGACGCGGTGCCCAGAACGATGGACAGCTCTTCGCGCAGGTACTTGATCAGGGGCAGCAGGCGCAGGCCGGACAGGCGCATCACCGTGCCCAGCACGATCAGCACGAAGCCGGCGCAGGTCAGGTAGAACAGTGCGACCAGCCCGCCCAGGTGCTGCAGCGAGCTGAGGCCGTACTTGCTGGTAGTGAAGGCGATGGCGCCGAACACGCCGATCGGCGCCAGGCGCACGATCATACCCATGATGCGGAAGATCACGTGGCTCAGTTCGTTGATCAGGCGCGAGATGCCCGAGGCCGATTCGCCGACCAGGTTCAGCGCGCTGCCGAACAGCACCGAGAACAGCAGGACCTGGAGAATGTTGTTGTCGGCGAAGGCGCCGACCACCGAGGTGGGAATCAGGTCCATCAGGAAGGTCGTGGTGCCATGAATGTGCTGGCCACGTTCGGCCAGGGCGCCGGCGTCGGCGCTGGACAGCTGGTCGAGGTGGATGTTGGCGCCGCTGCCGATGCCGGTGGAGAAGGCGAACACCAGGCCGATCACCAGGGCCAGGGTGGTCAGCACTTCGAAGTAGATCACCGACTTCAGGCCGATGCGTCCGACCTTCTTCAGGTCGCCCGCGCCGGAGATGCCGCTGACCACCACGCAGAACACGATCAGGCCGATGAGCATCTTGATCAGCTTGATGAAGCCGTCACCCAGGGGTTTGAGTTGCAGGGACAGGTCGGGGAAGCTCAAGCCGCAGACGATGCCGAGGGCAAGGCCGAGCACAACCTGGAGGAAGATCGAACGCGAACACCATTTGAGCATGGGAGGGATCTCGGGTCGGTGTCCTTGCCCCCCAGCCACACGGAGCGAAAGAGTGCAGGACTTAATTATTGTGGTCTTACCGGTTTGTTCACTGCCGGACCATGGAACTCCGAAATTTCCCACATTGCAAGGCTTTTTGGCCTGACCGGTCTGACCAGTTGTGGTGCAATCGCAGCGAAGCTGCTCTAGCGTGGTGCGCGGGGGATTTCAGGGCTTGGCGAGCACCTGATCGACGGCAGCGATCAGCTTGACCAAGTCCTTGGGCGGGGCGTTGTGGATGACACCGAAAAGGTAGGCGCGCTGTTCTTCTTCATCGTCGGGCTCGGCGAAGAAGACCTTGGGCTTGACCCCCAGTGTTCTGGCGAACGTGACCAGGGTCTCGACACTGGGGGTATAAGTGCCGGTTTCGAAGCGGCTGATGGTCTTGGGGTCGAAGCCGGTTCGCTCGCCCAGTTGCGCCTGGGTGAGGCCGGCCAGTTTGCGGTAGCGGCGCAGGGCTGGGCCTAGACCTGTTCTCGTCATCGCTCAATTCCCATTTAGAATCAAGCACTTAACGATATCTTTCGACATGGCGCAACGCCATGATCCATCACATTTATTTGCAAAATGTGATGGAGTTCGTAGAATTCGGCGCTTTGATTGATCAGCCATTCAAGTCATCGTCCAGGGCGATCCGGCCATTCGCCGGCCCGCGTGCAAGCGTTGTCGGGCATTGGAGCTGATCCTGGACGAACGGTTCCGACGCCCCTGGCCCTTGCCAGGCCGCTCGTCGGCCCGGGTAGGAATGGAGTCTCATCGTGCGTCTGAACCTGCCGGTCAATCCGGTCGAGCAAAGCTTCCCCGAGCACCAGCGGCTCATTTCGGCGACCGACACGGCCAGCCTCATCACCTACTGCAACGCCGAGTTCGCCGCCATCAGCGGCTACAGCCAGCAAGAGCTGGTCGGCAGCCCGCATAACCTGGTGCGTCATCCGGACATGCCTGAAGCGGTGTTCGAGCTGATGTGGCAGTACCTCAAGGCCGGTCGCAGCTGGATGGGCATCGTCAAGAACCGTTGCCGCAACGGCAATTTCTACTGGGTCAATGCCTACGTCACGCCCATGCTCGAGAACGGCCAGGTGATCGGCTACGAGTCGGTGCGCGTACGCCCGACCCGCGAGCAGGTGGCCCGCGCCGAGGCGTTGTATGCACGGTTGCGCGAAGGCCGCTCGGCACTGACCGCCTCTCGGCGCCTGGCCTTGCTGGCCCGGGCCATGACCCTGCCGTTGCTGGCCGGCGGCCTGGCCGCTGGGGTCAACGGGCTGTGGCCGGGCCTGCCGGCGCAGGCCTTGACCCTGGTGCTGTTCGGCGGCGTCGGCTTGTGGGCACAAAGCCGCATGGGGCGTTACCTGCGGCGGATCGTCCAGGTGGCCGACAACACCTTCAGCGACCCGGTCGCGGCACTCACCTACAGTGACCTGCCGGGCGCCGCCGGGCAGCTGGAGCTGATCCTGATCAGCGAAGAGGCACGCCTGAAGACCGCGCTCACCCGCCTCAGCGACCTCGCCACGCAGATGGCCGATGCCGCCCAGGATGCCGGGCGGCTGTCGCGTGGTACCGAGTCGGCGCTGCTCGAACAGCGTGCCGAGACCGACCTGACCGCCACTGCCATGACCGAGATGGCCGCCTCCATCGGCGAGGTCTCCGGCCACGTGCAACTGACCGCCGAACAGGCGCACACCGCCCACCTGCTGGCTGGGCAGGGCAGCCAGGTGGCCGACGCCACGGGGGCGGCGATCCACAACCTGGCCGGCACGGTCGGGCAGATCAACCAGGCGGTCAACGACCTGGCCGGTCAGACCGGTGCCATCGCCGAGGCGGCTGGCATGATCCGCGCCATCGCCGAGCAGACCAACCTGCTGGCGCTCAATGCCGCCATCGAGGCGGCCCGGGCCGGCGAGCAGGGTCGCGGCTTCGCCGTGGTCGCCGACGAGGTGCGCGCCCTGGCCGACAAGACTCGCCAGTCCACCCTGCACATCCAGTCGATCATCGATGGCTTGCGCGGCGGCGCCGAACAGGCGGTAAGCATTGCCAGCCGGGGGCTCGAGGGCGCGCGGGAGGGGGTGAATCAGGTCGCCTTGACCCAGGAAGCCCTGCTGGGCATTCGCCACGCGGTGCAACGCATCAGCGACATGAGCCAGCAGATGGCGGCGGCCTCGCAGGAGCAATCCTGCGTGGCCGAGGATGTCTCGCGGCAGATCAACGGCGTGGCCGGCACGGTCCAGCAGAGCGCTCGCCGCGCCAATGCCGCCGCCGTGCGTGGCGCTGAACTTGAGCAGGTGTGCGCTGGCTTGCGCGCCCTGGTGGAGCGTTTCGACCGCTAGGTTGCGAGGGCTATGGACGACAACTACCGCGCGGCCGTGGATGCGGCCGCGATCTTTTCCGAAACCGATCTGCGCGGTCGTATCACCTACGTCAACCAGCAGTTCTGCAGCATCTCCGGCTACAGCCGCGAGGAACTGCTCGGGGCCAACCACCGTATTCTCAATTCCGGACTGCACGAGCCGGCCTTCTTCCTCGAGATGTGGCACGCCCTGGCCGCGGGCCAGGTGTGGAAGGGCGAGATCTGCAACCGTGCCAAGGACGGCTCGCTGTACTGGGTGGACAGCACCATGGTGCCGCTGATCGACCCGCACACCGGCAAGGTGCGCAAGTACGTGTCGATCCGCTTCGACATCACCGAGAAGCGCCAGTTGCTGCATACCTTGCAGTGGCGCGTGGGGCACGACGTGCTGACCGGCCTGCCCAACCGCGCCTACCTCAGCGACCTGCTCAACCAGGCCTTGGCGTTCTCCCGGCGCGAGCGCATCCCGCTGGCGGTGTGCATGCTCGACCTGGATGGTTTCAAGGCGGTCAACGACGGCTATGGCCATGCCACCGGCGACCTGCTGCTGGTGGAGGTCGCCCAGCGCCTGCAGGGCATCCTGCGTGGTGGCGACACGGTGGCGCGGTTGTCGGGCGACGAGTTCGTGCTGATCCTGCGCCATATCGAGGGCCCGCAGCAGTTGCACGCGGCGCTGATGCGCATCCTGCGGGGCCTTGCGGCCCCTTATCTGATCCGCGAGCATGCCTTGGCGCTCAGCGCCAGCATTGGCGTGACCCTGTTCCCGCAGGACGACGAGGATGCCGATACCCTGGTGCGCCACGCCGACCAGGCGATGTACGTGGCCAAGCAGCGCGGGCGCAACCGCTATCACTTGTTCGACGTGTCCCAGGAGCTCGAGCTCAAGGCCACGCACCAGACCGTGGCCCGGGTGCGCCAGGCGCTACGCCATGACGAGCTGTGCCTGCACTACCAGCCCAAGGTGAACATGCGCAGTGGCCAGGTGATCGGTTTCGAGGCGCTGCTGCGCTGGATGCACCCGTCGAAAGGGCCGGTACCGCCCGGAGAGTTCCTGCCACTGGTCGAGCAGACCGACCTGATCGTCGAGCTTGGCGAATGGGTCATCGACCAGGCCTTGGACCAGCTGTGGCAATGGCAGCTGTCGGGGCGGGACTGGTCGCTGAGCGTGAACATCGCCGCGCGCCAGCTGCAACGGGGCGACTTCGCCGAGCGACTGGCGCGGTTGCTCGGGCAATACCCCGGGGTCGAGCCGGCCCGGCTGGACCTGGAGATCGTCGAGTCGGTCGCCATCGACAACCTGGCACGTGTCGGGCAGTGCCTGGATGCCTGCCGCGCACTCGGTGTGCGCTTCTCGTTGGACGACTTCGGGACCGGCTACTCCTCGTTGAGCTACCTCAAGCGCCTGCCGGCGCAGACCATCAAGGTCGACAAATCCTTCGTGCGCGACATCCTCCATGACCATGACGATCTGGCGTTGACCGGCGCGGTGATCGGCCTTGCGCGGGCGTTCGGGCGGGAAGTGGTGGCTGAAGGCGTGGAGACCATCGAGCATGGGCGGGTGCTGATGGAGCTGGGGTGTGAGCTGGCCCAGGGGTATGGCATCGCTCGGCCGATGCCGGCCGATGAGGTGGCGGGTTGGGTGGCGGGCTATGCCCAGCCACCCGAATGGCAAATGGGATGATCCCGTTTAACGTGTAGTGTTAGCGGGGGGGAGGTGCGCGTTGATCAGCTGGTCGGTCTGCGTGCGCGACAGATGCGTTTCGGCGGCCTGCCTGGCGTGCAGCAGGATACCGCCGACGCGATCATGCAGGCTGGGTTGCAAGGCGGCGAAGCGCGGGGCCTGGAGATCGAAACGCTGGAGCTTGCCGTTGCGACGCCAGGTCAGGCCGGGCACATCGCGGGTTTCGCTCTCCAGGGCCTGGATGAACGCTTCAGGCACCGCTGGGCCGGTATAGTCCCCGAGCGTGCCACCGATGGTGGACAGCGCATCGTAGTACTCCGATGCGCCCTCCCATGCGCGGGCGAGCGCGGCGAAAGGCTGAGGGGTCAGTCGTCGCAGCCAGGCTTGCCAGAATGATTGGCCGGCGGCCCAATCGGCCAGGCTGGTCGTGGTGGCGCCGGCGTTCACTCGCGCACCCAGGCGATGCAGCGTGGCGTCGCTCAGCCGCGCCAGGTAGCCGAAACGGATCTCCTGGGGTTGCGGCGGCAGATTCAGTTGCGTGCGCAGGCGCAGGCGCGCGTACAGGGCCATTTCCAGCTCGTCGAGCAGATAGTCGGGTTCTGTCAGCGCTCCATCGCTGATGTCGTCATCGCCATCGGTCGGCGGCGCCGCCTGGCGCTCGGTTTCGTCGCGGGCGGCGGCCAGCGCGCGGCGCCGGCTGACACGGGCGTTGTACAGTTCACCGATTTGCGCATCGAGCAGGCGTTGGCGGAAAAGGCAACCCACGACGCTGGTCGCGACCTGCTGGTCGGCCATGTCGGGGCTGGCGTGGTTTACCGCCTGCCAGACCTGCACATCGGTCTCGACTTGCTGGAACAGCAGGCTGGCCTGGTCGACGCACTGTTGCCCGGCATCTTCCAGCAGGTCGTCGATCTGTTGCTTGAGCTGCGCTCGTCCCCAGCCGGACGCGGCCTCTTCCTGCTCTCCGACTACCAGCACGCGCAGCACGTGGCGCATGCGCTGCAGCATGGCCTCGGGGTTGCGCTGGTAGTCGGCGCTGCCCGAGAGGCGCAAGAAGAGATCGTGCAAGGCGCGCCATTGCGGGTCTTGCGCGGTGCCGGCCAATTGCGCCAACAGCTCCGGCGAATCGCCGATGGCCCAGTCACCGGATGAGCGCACCGAGTCGTGCACCTGGAGGCCGGCCTCGCTCAGGCGAGTTCGCGCGGTAGCGTCGAATGGGTTGTTGTCGAACGAATAGGCGAATTGTGCCTGATGCTCGCGTATCGCCTGGGCGTAGGCCAGATCGCGCAGTTCGGGTACTTGTGTCAGCGCATTGTCGCTCAGGTCGATCTGGCGCAGGGTGAGCGGTTGTCTATTCATCAGGTCCAGCAGCCCGTCGGGCCACTGGCTGATGCCGCAGTCTTGCAGATCGAGGTTTTGCAGGGCGTTCCAGCCAGAGAGGTCCGGCGCCAAGGACAATGGGTTTTCGTACAGGATCAGCAGTTCCAGTCGGTTCAGGCCGGCCAGGGCCGCCCGGCTCGACTCATCCAGCACGATCGCATTGCGGCCCAGGCTCAGGCCGCGCAGGGAAGGCCAGCGTTGCAGGGCCAGGAAGTGCTCTGCGGTCAGTGACAGCTCGTTCAGGTCGGCCTGGAGCCATTGCAGCGCCGGCAAGCGTGCCAGGCGATCGAGGGCCTCCACCGGTAGTGTCTGTAGCGCCTCGGTCAGGTTCAGGTTTAACAGGTGAGGAAGCTGGTCGAACACCGCGAGGCTGGCCTCGTCGAGCAAGTCGATGTTGTTTTCCGCCAGGTCCAGCGACTGCAGCTCGCTCAACTGGCCCAGCACTGGCGGCAGACGGTTCAGTGCGTTGCCGGCGATGTCCAGGTGGCGCACGCCTGGAAACGCGCCGAGCACTTCATTCAGGTTGCTGGCGTGCGGGTCGGTCAGGCCATTGATGGTCACTCGCCGTACGTAGGGCATGTTGACCGGTAGCCTGGGCAGCGAGTCGGCTTGGTGCGCCTCGAGCAACAGAGGCACATGGTCGATGCTGGCGGCCGAGTCTTCGCCGGGCTCGCGGCGCCAGGCCGCGCGAATCCGCTGGGCCAGCGCCTCGCGGTTGGCGCTGCGCAGCTCGAGGCCGCCGACGGCGATGCCTTGCGGGTCATGCACCCAGCGTTGCAGGGCAAAGTCGAGGCGCAGGTACTCTTCCCATAAACGGGTCAACAGGCGACGGAAGGCACCGGGCTGCTGACCTGCCTGGAAGCGCAGGCGCAGCATTTGCCGATCGTCGGTTGGCGTGGCCGGATACAGCTGGTCGAACATCTGGTCCTCGCTAAGCCAGCCTTGGGCGTTGCCGCTGAGGCGGTAACCGATGCGGCTGTCGCCAGGCAGGCGGGAGGGCAGTCGGTACATCGGGCGCACCGGCGCCATGCCCAAGTCTCTGGCTGCCTGGCGACGATTGCCGGCGGCCTTCTCGAAGAGCTTCTCGCGCAGTGCCGGCGCCTCGCCGATGTTCAGGCTCATGGCCCTGCGTTCGCTGTCGGGCAGTGCGTGCAAAATGGCATCGAACAGATCGCTTGCGTTGGCCAGCGAGTTACCGTGTTCATCGAAGGGTTGGTAGGTGTCGGCGACGCGCACCAGGGTCTTGCCGGGCATGCCGCTGTTGCCGGCTTCGCCGAGCAGGTGGCCAGCGAGGCGCCCCTCCCTCAGCGCGATACGCACGTTGCCGGACCAGCCAGGCAGCCGCCGCAGTGCGCCGAGCGCCAGCGCATCACGGTCGTTCGCACCCGCGCCCGCCGAATGGAAGCGCGCCAGGGCCTTGCTGATCCGGCTTTCGCGAATGTACAGGCGAGCCGTTTCGGCCATGCGCAATGGCAACCGACCCGTTCGCCGTAACTGCAGGATGTCGGGTGGCCTGGCCTGCGTCAGGATTTCCAGGCGCGCCGCAGGGCTGAGCGAGGGAAATGCCCGCGCCAGGGCGGCTGCCTCAGTGGGCTCGGATAGCGTGGTGCGCGGGGTGGCGCCAGACAGTTCGAGACAGTCGAGCAGCAGCGCAGGCAGTGGTCGATGGTCTTGCAATACCTTGCGCAGCACGTTGGCATCGTAACCGCTGCAGCGCAGGACGCGTTCGAGCGATGGCAGGTCCAGCCCGCTGGCGGCCGCGCCCAGGTGCTCGAGCAGTTGGGTCTGCTCCCAGGCCAATGGTCGATCGTGTTCGAGCAACCAGGTGCCTTGGCCATTGCCCACCAGCCGGGGTTGGTGACGTACGCCCCGGGCTGGCGCCAGGCGTTGCGTGCCCTCGGCGGCATGCTCCAAGGGCAGGGCCAGGCCGTCGCGCTCGAGCCAGCTCTGCCCGTGCCACTGGAACAGGCCCTGGGCATCGATCTTGTGTGTGCTTGGCCAGGGGCGCGGGCGTGAAAACGCTGCAAGCTCGCCGTGCCACCAGCGCTCGTTGCCCGGCTCGCCGACCTGGTGCCATTGCTCCAGGGTGCCGGGTGTCTCGCTGAAGTGTGAAGCCGTGCCGAGGGCGGCCATCAGCGCCAGGTTGCCGAACACATCGAACAGCGCGCCGATCGCGGCGGCGCCATCGCCTTCGTTGGCACTGTGCACGCCGTCGAGAAACTCATCGACCAGCTGCCCGCCGCCGATCACCATCATCATCTCGCCCAGGCCGGGCACGAACAGGCCGGCGACGTTGAGCAGGTTCAGACCAATGCCGAGCCAGTGCTCGAGGCGTGCCAATTGCGCGGCGGCGTCGCGCTGCGACACGGGCACCGCCAGGGTCGCAGCGTCTTGCAGCTTGCGCTCGACGTGGGTACGGGCGCGTTCGGCGAAAACATCCTGCTTCCAGCGAGTGGCGACCAGGGGCAGGCGGGCGTTCTTGTCGAGGGTTTCCTGCCAGATGTCGGTCGGAGCGGGAAACACGCGCTTGATCCAGTTGAAGGACTGGCCCTTTTCCAGAGTCGGTGGTGCGGGGTGCAAGGTGGCGTAGGGGTAGCGCGGATAGAGGGTCGCGCGCAGTCGGGCGGCGAAGGTCGGCTGGTCCGCGAGGTTGACGAAACGCGTGAAGAACGTTCGCCCGTCTTGCGTCCACAGCAGTTGGGTCAGGGCACTACCGGCGGCCTGTTCGCTGGCGTACTGGCGCAGTGGCTGGGTGGGGTGACCCGGCAGGTACAGCAAGCAGTTGCCTGAGCCGTGCGCTTCATCCAGGTGAATCAGCAGCGGGCCATTGAGCGGCAGATTGAACAGGCTCAGGAAGTGACAGCGCAGCGTGCGCCTGGCCGAGGGTGCCAAGCCCGAGGCCACGGTTTCGCCCATGGCCAGTCCATGGCTGTCGACATGGCCCTGCAAGGCTGCGGTGGCCAGTGTGGCGGCGAACGCGGCGCGGTCCTGCTCGCGCAGCAGCTCGCGGAAGCGGTCCGTGTCGATGTGATCGCCCAGGTGATAGCGGTAGAGCCGGCCAAGGTCGAGGTTGCGCACACCGCTGACGAAGGTGTGAACGTCCAGGCTGCAGGGCTGGGCACTGCCAGGGCGCTCGAAAAGCCTGGGTGTGGCGTTGGCGGCGAAGTTCTGCATGGCCGCCTCGAGCCAGGACATGTCCCGCTGCTGCTGGCGCACGCGCCCCTGGTCGACGAGGGGTAGGGCCGTATCCGGGTACCAGCGCTTCAGCGCCTGTTCGAGCAAGGGGCGGCAGTAGGTTTCGATATCCTGGATCGGTGCCAGCGCGTCGGCGACGCGGCGGGAGGCGGCATGGCTGCGCAGGATGAGTTTCTTGAGTCTGTTGCGCTGGCCAGGTGTCGCTTTGGCCAGCCAGATGGGCAGCCGTTTATGCACGAAGGCCAGGTGCGGAGGGGGCGAGACGATGGTCATGATGGCTGCTCTGTGAAAAGGAGCAGCGAGGCTAATGTCCGCGTGGCGTGCAGCCGAGTTGCATAATTGCCACCCGGCGCCCGTTGGAATGGGTCAGGCCTGTGGGGGCGTGCTCTTCACCGCGGCCAGTTCCGGATGCGCCACCAGCTTGTCGATGTGCAGTTCGTCGTTGTTCATCCAGGTCTCGGTCAGGACCCGGTAATGCTCCATGTCACGACAGCGCATGCGCAGGCTGTAGTCGAAGTGGCCACTGATCAGCTGACACTCGTAGACCTGCGGGCAGGCGCGCACCGTGGCCTCGAACGCCTTCTGCGCCGAGCGTCCGCTCTGGTTGGACAAGGCCACCAGCACCAGCAACGACAATCCGGGGGAGACCTGCTGCAGGTCGATGATTGCCCCGTACCCTCGGATCACCCCGCGCCGCTCCAGCTTGCGCACCCGTTCCAGGCAGGGCCTGGGGGTCAGGTGCACGAGGGTGGAGAGCTTCTCGTAGGTGATCCTTCCATGGTGGCGCAGCACGTCGATGATCGCTTCGTCGATGCGATCCAGCGGTGCGGCGGCGCGGGTGATGGCCTTGGTATCCATATGCGGCGTGACTTCACTTCAGACGATTGGAGAGGAACTGCCGCAGGCGCTCGCTCTGTGGCCGGTCGAGGATCTCGGCGCTGCCGCTTTCCTCGACCAGGCCCTGGTGCAGGAACAGCACCTGGCTCGACACCTGGCGGGCGAACCCCATTTCATGGGTGACCATGAGCATGGTACGTCCTTCCTCGGCGAGCGTCTGTATCACCTTGAGCACTTCGCCGACCAGCTCGGGGTCCAGCGCCGAGGTGGGCTCGTCGAACAGGATGATTTCCGGCTCCATGGCCAGCGCCCGGGCGATGGCCACGCGCTGTTGCTGGCCGCCGGAAAGAAACGCCGGGTACTGGTCGGCGGCGCGGGCCGGCAGGCCGACCTTGTCCAGGTACTGGCGTGCCCGCGCCTCGGCTTCGCCGGCGCTGATGCCCAGCACCTTGCGCGGCGCCAGGCAGATGTTCTCCAGCACCGTCAGGTGGCTCCACAGGTTGAAGTGCTGGAACACCATGGCCAGGCGCGTGCGCAGGTTCTGCAGCTGGGCCGGCGGCGGGGTGCGGGTGCCGGGGTGGATCTCCAGGGTCTGGCCGTCGAGGGTGATGCTGCCGGCGTTGGGCTGCTCGAGGAAGTTGATGCAGCGCAGGAAGGTGCTCTTGCCCGAGCCGCTGGCGCCGATCAGGCTGATCACGTCGCCCTTGCGCGCCTGCAGCGAGACGCCCTTGAGCACCTGGTGCTCGCCGTAGTGCTTGTGCAGCCCCTCGACGCTGAGCTTGATGGCGCTGGCATGGGCGTGTGCCGCGGGGGCCTGTTCGAAGGTGTTGAGTGGCAGTGCGGTAGCGGTCATTTGGTCAGCCTCGTACAGGGTCAAGGAAGCGCATCCAGCGACGTTCGGCCACACGGAACAGGCCGACCAGGGCGAAGGACAGCAGCATGTACAGCAGGGCGGCCACGCCGAAGGCCTGGAAGGTCAGGAAGGTCGCGGCGTTGGCGTCGCGGGCCACCTTGAGGATGTCGGCGACGGTGGCGGTGAAGGCCAGCGAGGTGGCGTGCAGCATCAGGATCAGCTCGTTGCTGTAGGCCGGCAGCGAACGGCGCAGGGCCGCTGGCAACACCAGGAACAGGTTGAGCCTCCAGCCGCGCAGGCCGTAGGCCTGGGCCGCCTCCAGCTCGCCGGCGGGCAGGTTGCGGATGGCCCCGGCGAAGATCTCCACGGTGTAGGCGCAGGTGTTGAGCACGAACGCCAGCAGGGTGCAGTTGAGCGCGTTGCGGAAAAACTGATCGAGCAGGGCATGGTCGCGCACCATTTGCAGGCTGTAGAGCCCGGTGTAGCAGATCAGCAGCTGGATATAGAGCGGCGTGCCGCGGAACACGAAGGTGTACAGCTGCACCGGCAGGCGCAGCCAGGCGTGGCGCGAGGTACGCGCCAGGGCCAGCGGCAGCGACAAGGCGAAGCCCAGCACCATGCTCGCCAGGAACAGCCAGAGGGTCATGGCCAGGCCCGAGAGTCCGGCGCCGTCGTGGTACAGGTAGGCCAGGCCATATTCCTGAAGGAGTTCGATCATCGCGCCAGCTCCTTGATACCGATGTTGTAGCGCCGCTCCAGGTGCTTGAGCAGACGGTTGGACAGGGTGGTGATGAGCAGGTACACCAGGCCCGCCAGGCACAGGAAGAACAACACGTCGTTGGTGGTCTTGCCGGCGTTCTGCGCGGCCTTGACCAGGTCGGCCAGGCCGATGATCGACACCAGCGCGGTGGACTTGAGCAGCACCAGCCAGTTGTTGCCCAGCCCCGGCAGGGCGAAGCGCATCAGTTGCGGGAACAGCACCAGCCGAAACCGCTGTGCCCGGCTCAGGCCGTAGGCGGTGGCGGCCTCCAGCTGGCCGGCGGGCACGCTGAGGATGGCGCCGCGGAAGTTCTCGGTGAAGTACGCGCCGTAGATGAAGCCCAGGGTGATGACCCCGGCGCCGAACGGGTCGATCTCGACGTAGTCCCAGCCCAGCGCCTCGGTCAGGTCGTTGAGCCAGATCTGCATGCTGTAGAAGATCAGCAGGATCAGCACCAGGTCCGGGACGCTGCGGATCAGCGTGGTGTAGAGGGTGGCCGGGAGGCGCAGCAGCCGGGATCGCGACAGTTTGGCGCTGGCGCCGATCAGGCCGAGCGCGAGGCTCAGCGCCAGCGACAGCAGGGCCAGCTTGACGGTCATCCAGGTGCCCTGGGCCAGCAGCGGGCCGAAGCCTTGCAGGCCGCTTGTGAGGAAGTCGTGCATGACGGGAATCTCGCGGTGGGCGCTTCGCGGGTGAACCCGCTCCCACAGGATATGTGCAGGCCGAAGGCTGGTGGGTTATCTGTGGGAGCGGGTTTACCCGCGAAGAGGCCGGTGGGGGCTCACTCGTTATAGATGTCCAGGTCGCCGACGTACTTCTTCTGGATCTCGGCATAGGTGCCATCGGCGTGGATCATGGCGATGCCCTTGTCGAGCAGGGCCTTGAGCTCGGGGTCGGTCTTGCGCAGACCCATGGCGATATCCAGCGGCAGGGTCGGGTCCTTGATCGCCGGACCGCTCCTGAAGTCGGCGCCCTCGGGCTTGGAGAGGAAGTTCAGCTGGGCTTCGAGCTTGTCGGTGACGGTGGCGTCGAGGCGGCCATTCATCAGGTCGGCGTAGTTCTGGTCCTGGCCCTGGTACGCCTTGACCTGGGCGCCCAGCGGCGCCAGCACGGCGCGGGCGTACACCTCCTGCAGCGATCCCTGGAGCACGCCGACCTGCTTGCCCTTGAGCGACTCGGCGGTGTCGCCGAAGTCGGCCGACTTGCGCACGATCACCGAGGTAGGGCTGAGGAACAGGCGGTCGGTGAAGTCGATCTGCTTCAACCGCGCCGGGGTAACGGCCATCGACGACATGATGGCGTCGAACTTGCGGGCGCGCAGGGCGGGAATCATGCCGTCGAATTCGTTGTGCACCCAGGTGCACTTGACCTGCAGCTTGGCGCAGATGGCATTGCCCAGGTCGATGTCGAAGCCTTGCAGGCTGCCATCGGCGGCGACGGATTCGAACGGTGGGTATTCGGGGAAGACGCCGAAGCGGATCTCGGTCCACTCCTTGGCCTGGGTAACGGTGGTAGCGCACAACGAGAACAGCAGCACGCCGAGGCGTTTTCGCATGGAGGGCATGGTCTTGGGTCCCTGGGTGTTGTTATTGGTAGTAGGACGGTTAGCGCGTGCAGGTCCGTCGCTGACTCATGGGTCGGGCTCAGGATGCGCGAGATAGACAGGTTTTTTGTGTCGTTTGCCAGCGTGTGGCGTGTCGAATTCGGCTGTTAGGATTCCCTGCGCAGCCGAATCGGCTGTTTCGACAAAGATTTATGCAAGTGCGACAGCGGTTTCGGTCATTGGTCGAGCGACCGCCATGCTTGTCGGTCGCGGTGTACGCGGTCCCCTGTAGGAGCGGCCTTGTGTCGCGAAAGGGCCGCAGAGCGGCCCCGGCAATATCGGCTGCATAGCTGAACCCCTGGGGCTGCTGCGCAGCGCTTTCCGACCGGTCCGACGCCTCGGCAAGGCCGCTCCTACAGGGGGGCGTGCCAGGCCGGTCAGGCGGCGTTGACCTTACGTGCCGCCACGTTCGGCTGCAGCAGGGCGAACAGGTCCTTCGGATTCTCAAGCGTCGGCACCAGCGCGATATCGCGCCCGATGTCCAGCGCCCTGGCCACATCCAGCACATAGCGCAGGGCCGAGTAGTCCTCCAGGGCGAAACCGACCGAGTCGAACAGCGTCACCTGCGCGGCGTTCTCGCGTCCTGCGGCGTTTCCCTCGACCACCTGCCAGAATTCGGTGGTCGGCGAGTCCGCCGGCATCTGCTGGATCTCGCCTTCGATGCGGCTCTGTGGCTCGTACTCGACGACCACCCGGGCGCGCTCGACGATGTCGCGGTGCAGCTCGGTCTTGCCCGGGCAATCACCACCGACCGCGTTGAGGTGCATGCCGGGTTCGATCATCTCCGGGGTGAGGATGGTGGCGTAGGCCTTGTCGGCGGTGACCGTGGTGACGATATCGGCGCCGCGCACCGCCTCGGCCACACTGCCAGCGAGGATCAGCTTCAGTTGCGGATAGCCAGCGAGGTTGGCCGCCAGCTTCTGGCTCGCCGCACGGTCGATGTCGAACAGGCGGATCTCGCCGATGCCGAGCAAGGTGTGGAAGGCGATGGCCTGGAATTCGCTCTGCGAGCCGTTGCCGATCAGCGCCATGCTCCGGCTGTCGGGGCGCGCCAGGTAGCGGGCAGCCAGGGCCGAGGTGGCGGCGGTGCGGATCGCGGTGGTCAGGGTCATTTCGCTGAGCAGCACCGGCGCGCCGGTATCCACGTCGCCCAGGGCGCCGAAGGCCATCACCGTGAGCAAGCCGTCATGGGTATTCTTCGGGTGGCCGTTGACGTACTTGAAGGCATACAGGTTGGCGTCGGACACCGGCATCAGTTCGATCACGCCGTCTGGCGAATGGTTGGCCAGGCGGGCGCACTTCTCGAAGTCGTGCCAGCGCAGGTAGTCCTGGCGAATGTATTCGGCCATCTCGGCCAGGCAGGTCGGCAGGCCCTTGCGGTTGACCAGGTGGGCGAGGTCGTGCACGTCGATGTAGCGGGTCATGATGATTCTCCTTGTCGAGTCAGTGGCGCGAGGGCAGGTGGATTTCGGCGAGCATGCAGCGCGCGCTGCCGCCGCCGATGCGTTCGATATGGTCGATGTTCACCACCAGCGGATGACTGTGCCGCTCGACCTGGCGGCGCTGGTCGGCGTCGAGCGCATTCCAGGCGCTGCGCGACATGACCAGCAGGGAGCGGCCGTCACGGTCGTGGACTTCGAGCATGTTGCCGGCGAAGTTCTCCAGCTGGTCGAAGTTCAGCGCCAGCACCTGTTTGTCGGTGTCGCGCAGCGATTGCTCCAGGGCGCGGCGTTCATCCAGGTGGGGCAGGGCGTCGAGGCAGGCCACGGCGAGCTGGCGGCCGACGTTCATCATCACGTTGCTGTGGTATATCGGCGCCTGGCGGCGGTCCACGGCGTGGAACAGGCACAGGCGGTAGTCCAGGCGCTCGGCGAACTGGCGCAGGGCGCGTTCGTGGGTGCGCCCGGAGTGGCAGGCGTAGCTGATGCGGTGCTCGCGGTCCAGAACCATGCTGCCGGTGCCTTCGAGAAACAGATTCTGCTGTTCCAGCGGACTCAGGTCGATGGTGCGGCGGATGGCAAAGCGTTCCTGCAGCACGCCGAGTACGCCCTTGCTGCGTTCCAGGCGGCGGTTCTCGCCTTCCATCGGGTACAGCACCAGACTGCCGTCGGCGTGGCTGCTCCACCAGTTGTTGGGGAAGATCGAGTCGGGGGTATGGGGTTCGGGCGTGTCCTGCACCACCAGCACGTCCACGCCTTGCGGGCGCAGGGCATCGACGTAGCCGTCGAACTCTTCCAGGGCCTTTTCGCTGGCGGCTTCAGGGTCCAGCGGCGCTTGCTGGAAACGGTTGTTGGCGGCGGTGTCCGGGTTGAAGGCGAACCGCGCCGGACGAATCATGAGGACGGTATTTGTTGTTTGCATTGGGCACGCATCCACGGGTGGGCTGTGTGACCATTGTCGGAGGGATCGCGGGGCAATCCTGGCTGAAGCGTGAGAGGTGGGCAGCCGGTCCAGCTGAAGTGGCTTGCTTGGCAGCGGAATCGGCTGGTGTCGCAGAAAAGGTCGCCATCCTCGTGGGAGCGCAAATGAAAACGGCGCCTCGAAAGGCGCCGTTGCGTCTATTGCCGGAGCAACTTACTTGTGCAGCTCTTCAGCCGCATACAGGGTGTTCTCCAGCAAGCAGGCGCGCGTCATCGGGCCCACGCCGCCCGGCACCGGGGTGATCCAGCCGGCGCGGGGCAGGGCGGTCTCGTAGACCACGTCGCCGACCAGCTTGCCGTCTTCCTGGCGGTTGATGCCGACGTCGATGACGATGGCGCCTTCCTTGATCCATTCACCTTTGACCAGGCCCGGCTTGCCGGCGGCCACCACCACCAGGTCGGCGCGCCCGACGTGTCCGGCCAGGTCCTTGGTGAAGCGGTGGCAGACGGTGACGGTGCAGCCGGCCAGCAGCAGTTCCATGGCCATGGGCCGGCCAACGATATTGGAGGCGCCGACGATGACGGCATTCATGCCGTACAGATCCTGACCGGTGCTTTCCAGCAAGGTCATGATGCCTTTGGGCGTGCATGGGCGCAGCAGCGGGATGCGTTGCGCGAGGCGGCCGATGTTGTACGGGTGGAAACCATCGACGTCCTTGTCCGGGCGAATGCGCTCGAGCAGCAGCGAGGCATCCAGGTGCTCGGGCAGCGGCAGCTGCAGCAGGATGCCGTCGACGGCCGGGTCATCGTTGAGGCGATCGATCAGGTCGGTCAGGGCTTGCTGCGTGGTATCGCTGGGCAGGTCGAAAGCCTGGGAGATGAAGCCGACCTCTTCGCAGTCCTTGCGCTTGTGCGAGACATAGACTTGGGAGGCGGGGTCGGTGCCGACCAGGATCACCGCCAGGCCTGGAGTGCGCAGGCCCTGCTGGCGGCGCTCCGCGACACGTTGGGCGATCTGCTGGCGCAGGTTGGCGGCGATCGCCTTGCCATCGATAAGGTGTGCAGTCATAGACGCGTGATTAACCATCGAGAAGGGAACATATAAGAAGCGCGTATTCTCGCACGACACGGCGCAAGGGCAAAGGCGCGTGGTCGGGCAAATCCCCTAACCCCTTCAATAATTTAAATTTTTTAGAGAAAGGTGTTGACGACCCGCAGGGCCGACTATAAGATTCGCCGCACTTGTCGGGCACTGCCTGGCACGGGTTGGCAAAGTCGGGCAGAATAAGCGGTTCGTTTGTTCGGTTGGACTGAAAGCTTAAGCGCCCGTAGCTCAGCTGGATAGAGCATCCGCCTTCTAAGCGGATGGTCGCAGGTTCGAGTCCTGCCGGGTGCGCCATAAGGCCTGGGCAAGTGGCAAGCAACACCGCAATATGGTGGGCGTAGCTCAGTTGGTAGAGCGCTGGATTGTGATTCCAGTTGTCGTGGGTTCGATTCCCATCGTCCACCCCAGATTCTGCAGAGGCGCCTCGATTTGATGATCCGGCGCCTTTGTTTTTGAGTTTCATGCGGACGTGGTGAAATTGGTAGACACACTGGATTTAGGTTCCAGCGGCGCAAGCTGTAAGAGTTCGAGTCTCTTCGTCCGCACCATGTTTCTGTAAGGCTGTACCGCAACACTGCTATATGGTGGGCGTAGCTCAGTTGGTAGAGCGCTGGATTGTGATTCCAGTTGTCGTGGGTTCGATTCCCATCGTCCACCCCATATTTTCGAAGGCGCCTTGGTCGTATGACCGGGCGCCTTTGTCGTTTCTGGTATTGGCGGCCTATGGTGGCCTTGCTGCAAAAGCTGATAGATTTCAGTCGGTTGAATGGTAGGCCGAACGGTCGGCAGAGGAATAGCGCAGATGATCGCAAAAGAGGCGCGCCAGGCCCTGGCGCTGCAACGTTTCGCCGAGGCCAATCCGCAACTGCTCGAGGAAATCCACGAGCTGGACGCCCGCGAGCAGGCCCGGCAGATCGAGTGGGCATTCGAGGACGCTGCGCAGGAGCAGGGCGTCGAGCCTTGGGAGTATGCGCTGCAGCTGATAGCCGAGTCGCCTGAGCAGTTGCAGGCCATGCGCCTGGAGACCCATCGCGAGGTGGCCGAGGCGCTGGGGTTGGCGTGGGAAGAGTATTGTCAGTTCAATGGGATTGATCTGGAGTAGGTCGGGGTTTTCCGGTTGTGTTGTGATTAGTCGAACACTTGTAGGCCTTCACGCAAGCTCCCTTGAAATCACCGACAAAAAGCCATATCTCAACTGGCCGCTGTTTGTTTGACAAGGTTTTACAACCGCGCGCGCCACAAGGTGTCGCGCGGCCATGAATGAAACAGGCTCGACGCCAATGCGGGCGGGCCTTCCAAGGAAATCGACCGGCATAGCGGGCCGACAATCCGGGTGGGGTGACTTCTGCTGCACGAGTCACTAGAATGCTTGCCCTTGATTCTGGAGTCGGGCTATCGCCGGCTAACGTCTGTGCAACGAGGAATATCCATGCAAGTTTCTGTTGAAAACACTTCCGCTCTCGAGCGCCGCATGACCATCGCCGTTCCGGCCGAGCGCGTCGAGAACGAAGTCAACAAGCGTCTGCAGCAGACTGCCAAGCGCGCCAAGGTTGCCGGCTTCCGTCCGGGCAAGGTGCCGATGAGCGTGATCCGCCAGCGTTACGAAGATGCCGCTCGTCAAGAGGCCTTCGGTGACCTGGTCCAGGCTTCCTTCTATGAAGCCGTGGTCGAGCAGAAGCTGAACCCGGCTGGCGCCCCCGCCGTCGAGCCCAAGTCGTTCGAGAAGGGCAAGGATCTCGAGTTCGTCGCCATCTTCGAAGTCTTCCCTGAGTTCACCGTTGCCGGTTTCGACTCGATCGCCGTCGAGCGCCTGAGCGCCGAAGTGGCCGATGCCGACCTGGACAACATGCTGGAAGTCCTGCGCAAGCAGAACACCCGTTTCGAGGCCGTCGAGCGCGCTGCAGCCAACGACGATCAGGTCAACATCGACTTCGTCGGCAAGATCGACGGTGAAGCCTTCGCCGGCGGCTCGGCCAAGGGCACTCAGCTGGTGCTGGGTTCCGGCCGCATGATCCCGGGCTTCGAAGAAGGCCTGGTCGGCGCCAAGGCCGGTGAAGAGCGCGTGGTCAACGTGACCTTCCCCGAGGACTACCAGAACCTGGACCTGGCCGGCAAGGCCGCCGAGTTCACCATCACCGTCAACAGCGTCTCGGCGCCTGTGCTGCCTGAGCTGAACGAAGCCTTCTTCGCCCAGTTCGGCATCAAGGAATCGACCCTGGAAGGCTTCCGCGCCGAAGTTCGCAAGAACATGGAGCGCGAACTGCGCCAGGCCATCAAGACCAAGGTCAAGAACCAGGTCATGGACGGTCTGCTGGCCGCCAACCCGATCGAAGTGCCGAAAGCCCTGCTGGAAAACGAAGTCAACCGTCTGCGCGTGCAGGCCGTCCAGCAGTTCGGTGGCAACATCAAGCCCGACCAGCTGCCGGCCGAACTGTTCGAAGAGCAGGCCAAGCGCCGCGTGGTCCTGGGTCTGATCGTCGCCGAAGTGGTCAAGCAGTTCGAGCTGAAGCCGGATGATGCCAAGGTTCGCGAAGTCATCGAGGAAATGGCCTCGGCCTACCAGGAGCCTGAGCAGGTCATCGCCTGGTACTACAAGAACGACCAGCAACTGAACGAAGTCCGTTCGGTTGTGCTGGAAGAGCAAGTTGTAGATACTGTCCTGCAGAAAGCGACTGTGACCGACAAGTCGGTCTCGTACGAAGAAGCCGTCAAACCAGCACAGGCTCCTGCCGCCGCTGAGTAACAGGCTACTCTCGTAGGAAACCCCCACAAGCCAGCCTTCGCGCTGGCTTGTGCGTATTCAAGCCATGACTATTTGGGAGCGAGTGCAGGACATGTCCCGCAATTCTTATATTCAGCAAAGCTCTGACATCCAGGCCGCAGGCGGCCTGGTCCCGATGGTTATCGAGCAGTCCGCCCGTGGCGAACGTGCCTACGACATCTACTCGCGCCTCCTGAAGGAGCGCGTGATCTTCCTGGTCGGCCCCGTAGAAGACTACATGGCCAACCTGGTGGTGGCGCAGCTGCTGTTCCTGGAAGCGGAAAACCCGGACAAGGATATCCATCTTTATATCAACTCCCCGGGCGGCTCGGTAACTGCCGGCATGTCGATCTACGACACCATGCAGTTCATCAAGCCGGACGTCTCGACCATCTGCATCGGCCAGGCCTGCAGCATGGGCGCCTTCCTGCTCGCGGCCGGTGCCGCTGGCAAGCGCCACTGCCTGCCCAACTCGCGGGTGATGATTCACCAGCCGCTGGGTGGTTTCCAGGGGCAGGCGACCGACATCGAGATCCACGCCCAGGAAATCCTCAACATCAAGGCGCGCTTGAACGAGCTGCTGGCCCACCACACCGGCCAGGACCTCGAGACCATCAAGCGCGACACCGAGCGCGACAACTTCATGAGCGCCGCGCGCGCGGCCGAGTACGGCCTGATCGACTCGGTCTACGACAAGCGGCAACTGGCATCCTGAAGCAATACGCCAGAGCGCGCGGGCGCGGATTGCGCCCGTGCGCGGACTTGAAAAAGCCAGCGATTGCCTTCATCTTGTGTTTCAAGCCTACCGGATTGGATCGATCGAATGACTGACACCCGTAACGGCGAGGACAACGGCAAATTGCTCTACTGCTCCTTCTGCGGCAAAAGCCAGCACGAAGTGCGCAAATTGATTGCCGGCCCCTCGGTATTTATCTGCGACGAGTGCGTCGACCTGTGCAATGACATCATCCGTGAGGAGGTGCAGGAAGCCCAGGCCGAGAGCAACGCGCACAAGCTACCCTCGCCGAAAGAAATCAGCGGAATCCTGGACCAGTACGTCATTGGTCAGGAACGCGCGAAAAAGGTCCTGGCAGTAGCGGTGTACAACCACTACAAGCGCCTGAACCAGCGTGACAAGAAAGGCGACGAAGTCGAACTGGGCAAAAGCAACATCCTGCTGATCGGGCCGACCGGCTCGGGCAAGACGCTGCTCGCCGAGACGCTCGCGCGCCTGTTGAACGTACCGTTCACCATTGCCGACGCCACCACCCTGACCGAAGCCGGTTATGTCGGTGAGGACGTCGAGAACATCATTCAGAAACTGCTGCAGAAGTGCGACTACGACGTGGAAAAAGCCCAGATGGGCATCGTCTACATCGACGAGATCGACAAGATCTCGCGCAAGTCGGACAACCCGTCCATCACCCGTGATGTATCGGGCGAGGGTGTGCAGCAGGCGTTGCTGAAACTGATCGAAGGCACCGTTGCCTCCGTGCCGCCGCAAGGCGGGCGCAAGCACCCGCAACAGGAATTCCTGCAGGTCGATACCCGCAATATCCTGTTCATCTGCGGTGGCGCCTTCTCGGGGCTGGAAAAGGTCATCCAGAACCGCTCCACCAAGGGTGGAATTGGCTTCAGTGCCGAAGTGCGCAGCAAGGAAGAAGGCAAGAAAGTCGGCGAGTCGCTGCGTGAGGTCGAGCCGGACGATCTGGTCAAGTTCGGTCTGATCCCGGAGTTCGTGGGTCGTCTGCCAGTATTGGCGACGCTGGACGAGCTGGACGAGGCTGCGCTGATGCAGATCCTCACCGAGCCGAAGAACGCCTTGACCAAGCAATACGCCAAGCTGTTCGAGATGGAAGACGTCGATCTCGAGTTCCGCAGCGATGCGCTCAAGGCCGTCGCGCGCAAAGCCCTGGAGCGCAAGACCGGCGCCCGTGGCCTGCGTTCGATCCTCGAGGGCGTGCTGCTCGAGACCATGTACGAGATTCCTTCGCAGAAGGAAGTCAGCAAGGTGGTGATCGACGAGAGCGTCATCGAGGGGACTTCGCAGCCATTGCTGATCTACGAGAACAGCGAGCCGCAAGCCAAGGCCGCTCCCGACGCCTGATCAGGTGGGATGCAGCAAAAGGAAAGGGGCCCTAGGGCCCCTTTCTGCATTTCATGGCCCCGGCGCTTGTAATTTTGCAGGGCTGCCCCCACATTAGCCCCAAGCACCATTTCCAACGGTTTCCGGCCACAAGGCCGCTGTAGAGGCGAAATCATGAAGACCACCCTCGACTTGCCTCTTTTGCCATTGCGTGACGTTGTCGTCTATCCGCATATGGTCATCCCACTGTTCGTGGGGCGTGAGAAGTCCATCGAGGCCCTCGAGGCTGCGATGACGGGCGAGAAGCAGATCCTCCTGCTGGCCCAGAAGAATCCTGCCGACGACGATCCGGGCGAAGACGCCCTGTATCGCGTGGGCACTGTCGCCACCGTGCTGCAATTGCTCAAGCTGCCCGATGGCACCGTCAAGGTGCTGGTCGAGGGTGAGCAACGCGGCGCCGTCGAGCGCTTCAACGAAGTCGATGGCCATGTCCGCGCCGAAGTCAGTCTGATCGACGAAACCGAGACCGCCGAGCGCGAGTCCGAAGTGTTCGTGCGCACGCTGCTGTCGCAATTCGAGCAGTACGTGCAACTGGGCAAGAAAGTGCCGGCCGAAGTGCTGTCTTCGCTCAACAGCATCGAAGAGCCTGGCCGCCTGGTCGATACCATGGCCGCGCACATGGCGCTGAAGATCGAGCAGAAGCAGGAGATCCTCGAGATCATCGACCTGCAGACCCGCGTCGAGCACGTTCTGGCGCTGCTGGATGCGGAAATCGACCTGCTGCAGGTAGAGAAGCGCATTCGCGGCCGCGTGAAGAAACAGATGGAGCGCAGCCAGCGCGAGTACTACCTGAATGAGCAGATGAAGGCCATTCAAAAGGAACTCGGTGATGGCGACGAAGGCCACAACGAAGTCGAAGAGCTGAAAAAGCGTATCGATGCCGCGGGCCTGCCCAAGGATGCCCTGGCCAAGGCCCAGGCCGAGCTGAACAAGCTCAAGCAGATGTCGCCGATGTCGGCGGAGGCCACCGTGGTACGCTCGTACCTCGATTGGCTGGTGCAGGTGCCATGGAAAGCCCAGAGCAAGGTGCGCCTGGATCTGGCCAAGGCCGAGGAGATCCTCGACGCGGATCACTACGGCCTGGAAGAGGTCAAGGAGCGCATCCTCGAGTACCTCGCCGTGCAGAAACGGGTGAAGAAGATCCGTGGCCCGGTGCTGTGCCTGGTTGGTCCGCCCGGCGTGGGCAAGACCTCGCTGGCCGAGTCGATCGCCGCCGCCACCAACCGCAAGTTCGTGCGCATGGCCTTGGGTGGCGTGCGCGACGAGGCCGAGATTCGTGGCCATCGTCGCACCTACATCGGCTCGATGCCGGGTCGTCTGATTCAGAAAATGACCAAGGTTGGCGTACGCAATCCACTGTTCCTGCTCGACGAGATCGACAAGATGGGCAGCGACATGCGTGGCGACCCGGCCTCGGCGCTGTTGGAAGTGCTCGATCCGGAGCAGAACCACAACTTCAACGACCACTACCTGGAAGTCGACTACGACCTCTCGGACGTGATGTTCCTGTGCACCTCGAACTCGATGAACATCCCGCCGGCGCTGCTCGACCGCATGGAAGTCATCCGCCTGCCGGGCTACACCGAGGACGAGAAGATCAACATCGCGGTCAAGTACCTGGTGCCCAAGCAGGTCAAGGCCAACGGCTTGAAGAAAGACGAGCTGGAGGTCGAGGTGTCGGCCATCCGCGACATCATTCGCTACTACACCCGCGAAGCCGGTGTGCGTGGTCTGGAGCGTCAGATCGCCAAGGTTTGCCGAAAGGTGGTCAAGGAACATACCGGCGCCAAGCAGGTGAAGGTCAAGGTCAGCGGCGAGCAGCTCGAGCAGTTGCTTGGCGTGCGCAAGTTCCGCTACGGCCTTGCCGAGCAGCAGGATCAGATCGGCCAGGTTACCGGCCTGGCCTGGACCCAGGTGGGTGGCGAGTTGCTCACCATCGAAGCCGTGGTCATCCCTGGCAAGGGCCAGTTGATCAAGACCGGCTCGCTGGGTGACGTCATGGTCGAGTCGATCACCGCCGCGCAGACGGTCGTGCGTAGCCGCGCCCAGAGTCTGGGGATCGCCGCAGATTTCCACGAGAAGCGCGACGTTCACATCCATATGCCCGAAGGCGCGACGCCGAAGGATGGCCCTAGCGCGGGCATCGGCATGTGCACCGCGCTGGTGTCGGCGCTGACCCAGATCCCGGTGCGCGCCGATGTGGCGATGACCGGCGAGATCACGCTGCGCGGCCAAGTACTGGCCATTGGCGGGCTCAAGGAAAAACTGTTGGCGGCACACCGCGGCGGGATCAAGACGGTGATCATTCCCGAAGAGAATGTTCGCGATCTCAAGGAGATTCCAGAAGACATCAAGCAGGATCTTCAGATCAAACCGGTCAAATGGATTGACGAAGTCCTCCAAATTGCGCTGCAATACGCCCCGGAGCCCTTGCCAGATGTGGCTCCGGAGATCGTCGCGAAAGATGAAAAGCGCGACGGTGATGCCAAGGAAAGAATCAGCACGCATTAATACGTATTTCGCTGGGGGGCGTTGGTTGACAGTTTTTTCCGGCCCTTGCTATAAAGCGGCACGCCAGTGTCAACAGGCCACCCAGCGCTCGTTTCATAAGCTTTTCATTACATACTTAGAAACAAACTCAATAGAGATATAAGGGGACTTAGAGTGAACAAGTCGGAACTGATTGACGCTATCGCCGCATCTGCTGACATCCCGAAAGCTGTAGCCGGCCGTGCGCTGGACGCAGTCATTGACTCCGTGACCGGTGCCCTGAAAGCAGGCGACGACGTCGTACTGGTTGGCTTCGGTACCTTCTCGGTCAAGGAGCGCGCCGAGCGCACCGGCCGCAACCCGCAAACCGGCAAGGCGATCAAGATCGCTGCCGCCAAGGTTCCAGGCTTCAAGGCTGGCAAGGGCCTGAAAGACGCCGTCAACTAAGTCGTCTTTCAGCCGGTCCGGGCAAGCCTGGGCCGACCGCGTGACGGCGGGTCGCAAACGTTCCCGCTGGCACGCTCGCTTCGAAAAGGCGCATCCACTGGATGCGCCTTTCTTCTATCAGGATTCTACCCACG
Source organism: Pseudomonas sp. GD03858 (assembly GCF_029840925.1). Lineage (GTDB taxonomy): Bacteria > Pseudomonadota > Gammaproteobacteria > Pseudomonadales > Pseudomonadaceae > Aquipseudomonas. The sequence goes on along the minus strand of NZ_JAOCDM010000035.1, from coordinate 1,956 downwards.
CTCCGCGGTTGTCGATGCAGTGGTACAGCCGTTTCTGGGGGACGCATGCTGCAGAATATCAGGGACAATTCACAAGGTTGGATTGCCAAGACCATCATCGGCCTTATCGTCGTGTTGATGGCGTTGACCGGCTTCGAGGCTATTTTCCAGGCCGCCAGCCATAGCCAGGACGCCGCCAAGGTGAACGGTCAGACCATCAGCCAGAACGAGCTGAGTCAGGCCGTGGACATGCAGCGCCGCCAGCTGATGCAACAGCTGGGCAAGGATTTCGACCCTGCGCTGCTGGACGAAAAGATGCTGCGCGAAGCCGCGCTCAAGGGGCTGATCGACCGCAAGCTGCTGTTGCAGGGTGCCGAAGACGCCAAGTTCGCTTTTTCCGAGGCCGCGCTGGATCAGCTGATCCTGCAGACGCCTGAGTTCCAGGTCGATGGCAAGTTCAGCGCCGAGCGCTTCGACTCGGTCATCCGCCAGATGGGCTATGGCCGCATGCAGTTCCGCGAAATGCTCGCCCAGGAAATGCTCATCGGCCAGCTGCGCACCGGCCTTGCCGGCAGCAGCTTCGTCACCGACAAGCAGGTCGACGCCTTCGCCCGCCTGGAGAAGCAGACCCGCGACTTCGCCTCGCTGACCTTCAAGGCCGATCCGGCCGCGGTGAAGGTGAGCGATGAGGAAGTCAAGGCTCACTACGACCAGCATGCCAAGGAGTTCATGACCCCTGATCAGGTGGTCATCGACTACATCGAGCTGAAGAAGTCGGCGTTCTTCGACCAGGTCAAGGTCGATGACGACGCGCTCAAGGCACTGTACGAGAAGGAAATCGCCAACCTTGGCGAGCAGCGTCATGCTGCCCACATCCTCATCGAGGTCAACGACAAGACCAGCGACGCTCAGGCCAAGGCCCGCATCGAAGAGATCCAGCAACGCCTGCAAAAGGGTGAGGATTTCGCCGCCCTGGCCAAGGAGTTCTCCCAGGATCCTGGCTCTGCCAGCGCGGGTGGTGACCTCGGCTTTGCCGGCCCTGGCGTGTACGACCCGGCCTTCGAGGACGCGCTGTACAAGCTGAGCAAGGAGCAGGTTTCCGCCCCGGTTCGCACCGAGTACGGCTACCACCTGATCAAGCTGCTGGGCGTCGAGGCTCCCGATGTACCTAGCTTCGCCAGCCTGAAAGACAAGCTGACCCACGAGCTGAAGACCCAGCAGGTGGAGCAGCGCTTCGTCGAAGCCACCAAGCAGCTCGAAGACGCCTCGTTCGAGGCTTCCGACCTGGCGCAGCCGGCACAGGATCTGGGCCTGAAAGTGCACACTTCGGCGGCGTTCGGCCGCGAGGGTGGCGAAGGCATCACCGCCAACCGTGGCGTGATCCAGGCCGCGTTCAGCGAAGAGGTGCTGGAAGAGGGCGCTAACAGCAACGGTATCGAGCTCGATCCTGAGACCGTGGTGGTCTTGCGCGTCAAGGAGCATCGCAAGCCGGAGCAGTTGCCTCTGGAGGCGGTCGCCAAGAACATTGGCGAGCACCTGGCCAAGGAGAAGGCGACTGCCGAACTCAAGGCCAAGGCCGACAAGTTGATCGCCGACCTGCGTGCAGGGGCAATCAAGGCTGACAGCCAGCACTGGAAAGTCCAGGAAGCGGCCACCCGTGGCCAGGACGGCATCGACCCGGCTGAACTGCAGGCAGTGTTCCGCCTGGGCAAGCCTGCGTCCAAGGACAAGCCGGTCTACGGCAGCGTGGTCCTGGGCGACGGCAGCCTGGTCGTGCTGCAGCTCAAGGGCGTCAACGAAGGCGCCGCCGCCACCGACGAAGAGAAGGCGCAGATTCGCCGCTACCTCGCTTCGCGTGCTGGCTCGCAGGACTTTGCGGCGTACCGCAAGCTGCTCGAAGGCAGTGCCGACATCACGCGCTACTGAGTAGTGCGCTGATCACGAAACAGGCCGCGTACGCGGCCTGTTTCGTTTCCG
>NZ_JAOCDM010000034.1 GCF_029840925.1 Pseudomonas sp. GD03858 | reverse complement strand
AACAAATGTAGGAGCGGCCTTGCGTCGCGATGCGCCGCGCGGGCGGCGCTCGATCTCACAGGCGCTGCAAAGGTCGCGGCAAGCACCTGGCGGCCCTCATACGGTCAATAGCCGTCACACCGTGGAGACTTGCCGGCAACCAGCGCCGCACCCTAGTGAAAATCCCGACTGCGCACATCCAGCCCCTGCAACAACGGGCTGAGATCTTCCAATCGCCGCGCAATCAGGTGTCGCACCCCGCTTTCCTGTTCCAGCCGCCCGCTCACCTTCAGCAGTCGCGACCCCACCAGTGCCCGCCGCTGGCGCTCGGCCAGATCCCGCCAGACCACCACGTTGACCATGCCGTGCTCGTCCTCGAGGGTGACGAACGTCACCCCGCTGGCCGTCCCGGGCCGCTGCCGGCCGACCACGATCCCGGCCACCGCGATGTTGTCGCCATGCTCGACATCCGTCAGCTCCCGCGAGCTGCGACAACCCAGTGCGCGCAAACGCGAACGCAGCAACCGCAATGGATGCGGGCCAAGGGTGGTGCCGAGCGAGACATAGTCAGCGAGCAGATCCTCACCCACGCTCGGTGCCGGCAACTCGACCGCCTGCTCGGGCTGCGGCTCGACCTGGGCGAACAGCGGCAACTGCGCTTGCACCGCCGCCACTTGCCAACGGGCCTGGTGCCGGTTACCGGCCAGCCCGCGCAACGCCCCGGCATCGGCCAGGCGGGCGCGGGCACGGGCATCGAGCCCAGCCCGCAGGCACAGGTCTTCGACATCGCGCCACGTTCGCTCGGTCCTGGCTTGGCGCAACCGCTCGGCATCCCCTTCGCTGAAGCCCCGAATCTGGCGCAAGCCCAGGCGAATGGCCAGCGCGCCCTCGCCCACGGGCTCCAACGTGCAGTCCCACTCGCTATGGAACACATCCACGGGGCGCACCTCGACGCCTTGGCGACGAGCTTCCTGCAACAACTGATCGGGACTGTAGAAGCCCATCGGCCAGCTGTTGACCAGGGCGCAGGTGAAAATGGCCGGCTCGTGGCACTTCAACCAACTGCTGGCATAGCACAGCAAGGCGAAACTGGCGGCATGGGACTCAGGAAAACCGTAACTGCCAAAGCCCTTGATCTGCTCGAAGATACGTTCAGCGAAAGCCCGCTCATAGCCGTTGCGCAGCATGCCGTCGATCAGCCGCTGGCGATGCGGCTCCAGACCACCATGACGCTTCCAGGCGGCCATGCTGCGGCGCAGCTGGTCGGCCTCGCCCGGACTGTAGTCGGCGGCGACCATCGCCAGCTCCATCACCTGCTCCTGAAACAGGGGGACGCCCAAGGTGCGCTGGAAGACCTCCTGCAATTTCTCCGAAGGATAGGTGACCGGCTCCTGCTTGAGCCTGCGGCGCAGAAACGGATGAACCATGTCGCCCTGAATCGGCCCGGGACGCACGATGGCCACCTCGATCACCAGGTCATAGAACTCGACGGGCTTGAGCCTGGGCAACATGGCCATCTGCGCCCGCGACTCGATCTGGAACACGCCCATGGTCTCGGCGCGACCGATCATGGCGTAGGTGGCCGCATCCTCCTTGGGCAGGGTCGCCAGGCTGTAGTGCCGGCCCCGGTGCCGGGCGATCAGGTCGAAGCAGCGGCGCAGCGCGCTGAGCATGCCCAGCGCGAGCACATCGACCTTGAGCAGGCCGACCATGTCCAGGTCGTCCTTGTCCCACTGGATCACCGTGCGTTCGGCCATTGCGGCGTTCTCGACCGGTACCAGCTGATCCAGGGGCTGCTCGGAAATGACGAAACCACCCGGATGCTGCGACAGGTGTCGAGGGAAGCCTATCAACTGCTCCGCCAGCACCAGGATGCGCCGCAGCGACGGACTCTGCGCGTCGAAACCGGCCTCGGCCAGCCGCCCGGCGTCAGGAACGCGGTCGTTCCAGCGCCCGCAACACTTGGCCAGGGCGTCCACCTGGTCGGCCGGCAAGCCGAGCACCCGCGCCACGTCGCGTACCGCGCCCGCGGCGTGGTAGCTGCTGACCACCGCGGTCAGCGCGGCGCGGTGCCGGCCATAGCGGCGAAACACGTACTGGATCACCTCTTCGCGACGGTCGTGCTCGAAGTCCACGTCGATATCCGGTGGCTCATTGCGCTCCCGGGACAGGAAGCGCTCGAACAGCAGGCGGTGCGTCATGGGATCGAGTTCGGTGATGCCGAGCACGAAGCACACCACCGAGTTGGCCGCCGAGCCCCGACCTTGGCAGAGGATGCGCTGGCCACGGGCGAAAGCGACGATATCGTGGACCGTGAGGAAGTAGCTTTCGTAGCCCAGTTCCTCGATCAGTGCCAGCTCCTTGTCCAGCACCGCGCGAACCTTGTCGCCGGCCCCCTGGGGCCAGCGCTCGGGCAGGCCGCGCTCGCACAGGGTACGCAGCCAGCTGGCCGGCGTGTGGCCCTCGGGCACCAGCTCGCGCGGATACTGGTACTTCAATTCGGCAAGGTCGAACGTGCAGCGTTCGGCGATCGCCAGGGTAGTTGTCAGCAACGCTTCGGGATACAGCTCGCGCAGCTGCTCCAGCGACCTCAGGTGGCGCTCGCCGTTGGCGAACAGGAACGGCCCGGCCTCGGCCACCGTGCAGCGCTCGCGGATGGCGGTCATGCAGTCCTGCAACGCACGGCGCCCGCGCGCATGCATGTGCACATCGCCACACGCCACCAGGGGAATCGCCAGGCGCCGGCCCAGCGCCTGCAGGCCGGCGAGGCGCGCGACGTCGTCGGCCCCCCGGTGCAGATGCGCCGCCAGCCACAGCCGCTCGCCGAAGGTCGCCCGCAATCGCTCGATGACATGCTCGTCCGGCTCTGCCACCCACAGCGCCAGCAAGCCCTGGTGATGGGCCTGGAGGTCTTCGACCAGCAATCGGTACTGTCCCTTCGGCGCCCGCCGTCGGGCGTGGGTGATCAGCGCGCACAGGTTCTGGTAGCCGGTGAGATCCTGCACCAGCAGGATCAGCTTCGGCCCCTGATGGACCCGGACCTCGCTACCGATGATCAGTCGCACCTGGTGCGTCTTGGCCGCCTGCCAGGCGCGGACGATGCCCGCCAGGGTGCATTCGTCGGTGATCGCCAGCGCCTGGTAGCCCTGCTCTCGGGCACGGCGGAACAGCTCATCGGCACTGGAGGCTCCGCGCTGGAAGCTGAAGTTCGACAGGCAGTGCAGCTCCGCGTAACCCTGGTGGTTCATGCGAACCAGCCTTGCAGCCACAGCGGCCCGGGAGCGGCCAGGTCTCGGAAGGCCCAGCCGCGCAGGCCATTGTGGGTTTCGATGCGGTAATAATCGCGCCGCACATCACCACCGTCCCACCACCCGGACTCGATACGCTCGGCCGGCCCCAGCAATTGCAGACCGGCCTCGGACAGGGGCTGGGGCTCGGGCAGCAACCACCCGGGGCGACTGCCGGGCGCCATCACCAGCCGCCCCGCCGCACCTTGCTCGGCCCCTTGCCAGGCGCATTCGGGGCGATGGTCCGACTCGGCCCGCACGCCCTTGACCGCCTCATCGCCGAGCCGGGCGCGCAAGCGCTCGCGCAGTTGCTCCCAAGGCTGGGCCTGTTGCCGGCGCGGATCGAACAACGTCTGGCGCTGAGGCACGAAAGGTGGCAGATCGGCGGCGACCAACCGCAAGTTGCGCACCGGCGCCGGGATGCGCAGTGGCTCCAGGCGCCCACGCGCCAGCTCGAACAGCAGCGTGGCGTCGCGCTCGGCCGCCAGCAGGCCAACCTGCAGCAGCGTGTCCTTGCCGTCGGCGTGCTCCAGGTGCAGCACGAAACGCTGCACCCCGCAGTCACGCCCGGCGAGGAAGGCCGCCAGGTCGTTGACCAGGCGCCGCAAGGGAAACAGCAACGCCTGGTGCGACTCGACATCGAAGTTCAATTCGAGCCGAGCCTCGAAGCGATCGGGCGGCTGGTAGAAGTCCAGCCCCAGCGTGCGCAGGCCAAGCAACTGGTCCAGATGCAGTTGCACCTGGGCACTGAAACGCCTGGCCAGCGCCTCGCGTGGCAAGGCCAGCACCTGTCCCAGCTGGCGCAGGCCCATGCGGGCAAAGGCCTCGACCGCCTCCGCCGGCAAGCCGGCACGTTCGACAGGCAGGCTCAGCAGCGTGCTGCGGGTCGCATCCGGGCAGGTCAGGGCCAGGCCGTCGTAGCCATTGGCAAGCACGCGCGCCGCCACCGGGTTGCTGGCCAGGACGATGCGCTGGCGCAGCCCCAGTTCCGCCAGTTCCTGGCGCAGGCGAGCCTCGAGCAACGGCCAGGACCCGAACAGTTGCAGGCTCGAGCCGACCTCCAGCAACAAGGCACGGGGGTAGTGCAGGCTGACCTGGGCGCTGAAGCGATAGGCCCAGGCGGCGAGCAGTTGTTGCAGTTGCTCGATGCGCGCCGGGTCGACTTCGACGCACGTGAACCCGTCGGCCAGGGCGCGGGCAGCGGTCAAGGTCTGCCCGGCGCGCAGGCCCAGCGCGCCGGCGGCATCGTTGACCGCCTGAAGCACGCGACGCGGGGCCGGCCCGCCGATCAGCGCCAGCGGCGTGTCAGGGTCGTCACGCTCGCGCAGCACGGTGTCCAGCGCCAGCTGTGGCAACAGGATGCAAGCCCAGAGCATGGCGCATCACCCTCGCCAGGCGATGGGCGTGACGGGCGGCAGGCCGCCACGGCACTTGAGCACGCGCCATTGCGCCGGGCGGCTGTCGAGGGCGATGCGCAGGGCGGCGGGTGACGGATTCAGCGCGGCCTGCTGTGGGCGGCAGGCGAACGCCAGGGCCGCGCCGGTTTCCGCGGCCACCTGCAAACGACGCAGCGCTCGGTCATCCGCGCGCTGCGGCCAACACAGCACCGCCGCGCAGCTGCCCGAACGCAGGCACTGCTCGGTCGCCCACAAGGCATCCTGAGCGTCAGCGTCGACCTGCACCAGCCAGCGCAGGTCGACCCCCGCGGCCTGCCAGGCCGGCGCATAGGGAACGAAGGGCGGCGCCACCAGCACCACCCGTTCGCCCGCCCCGGTCAGCCGGGCCAGCGTGGGCCAGAGCAGTTGCAGCTCGCCACAGCCAGGGCTGGCCAGCAGCAGCTCGCTCAGCGCCGCCACCGGCCAGCCGCCATCCGGCAGGCAGGCATCGAGCGCCGCATGGCCGCTGGGCTGCAGCCCCGACGGGCGTGCCTGTACCTGCCGCCCGCGCCAGACCTGGCGCTGGTCGAGCAGGCGCTCGAGCGCCACCACCGCGCCCATCAGTCACGCCTCAGCAGGCCGCAGAACACGCCCTCGATGAAGAACTCGCGCGCGGAGCTCACGTCGATGGGGGCATAGGCGGGGTTGCGCGGCAACAGGCGATAGCCGTCAGCGGTGCGCTGCAGGCGCTTGATGGTCACCTCGCCATCGAGCCGGGCGACGACGATCTGACCGTCACGGGCCTCGCCCTGCTGGCGGATGCCGACCAGGTCGCCATCGAAGATACCGTCGTCGATCATCGAGTCGCCGCGCACCTTGAGCAGGTAGTCGGGCGTGCGCCGGAACAGGCTGGGATCGAGCAGCAACTGCTCGTGGATATCCAGGTCGGGGCCGATCGGGGCGCCGGCGGCGACCTGGCCGAGCACTGGCACTTCGAGTATTTCCGGCCGGCGCAACGGCTCGGCCAGGCGGATGCCACGCGCCTGGTTGGGCGTGACGTCGATGAAGCCGGCCTGGCACAGGGCGGTGATGTGCTTGCGCGCCACGCTGCGCGAAGCGAAACCGAAGCGCTCGGCGATGTCGGCCAGCGACGGTGGCTGGCCCTGATCGGTGATGCGCTCGCGAATGAAATCGAGAATGGCGCGGCGTTTGGGGGATAGAGTGTCCATGGAGTACATTTGTACTCTTTTCGAAGCACACTGAACAGCCCCCTTCGTCGCGACAACACAAGAGCTACACCTGTCAGTACCGAAAACCTGCGCGCCCCAGCCCAGAAGATCCAGGACAAGTGCCCCTCTGTCGCCATGGGCATGGATGAAAGGGACATCGACTGAAAAGATTGGGTTGTCGGCTCAGAAATAGACCAGGGCTTCGACCAGGCCACTCAACTGGGTCCGGTCGCGGCCATTGCCATAGACACGGTCGTGCTCGACCGGCTCGAACCAGTCGTAACGCAGTTCGGGCCGGATGCTGACATGGCGTGTGACATCCCAACGAAAGCCGACCGTCACGGCATTGAAATCGCCGCGGCCGCTGGTGGTGGGGAACAGCACGAAAGCGTCACGGTCGCGGAAATGTTCGCCACGGGCGGAGAACGCCAAGTCCTTGCGGTACTGGTAGGTGACGACACCGTTCACCCCCCACCAGGACGCGCCAGCGAAACCAGGCCCGGTGACGATATCGACGGTACCGGCCTTGCCGTCGCCCGACTGGCGGCCATGGACCAGCTCACCGCCCATGGACCAGCGCGTGTCGAAGGCATGCCAGGCGTTGAGCGAGTGCTGCTGGCGCAGTTGCCCGTCAGCGGACACCAGGCGCGCGCTGGGCGCCTGCACGTCGTCCAGATCATGGTTCTCCTCGTTGCCGACCATGAACTCGTAGTCGACCCAGGTCTGCATGTCCGCCGTACGCCAGCGCACGGCGCCCAGCATCGACTTGCCGCCGTTGTTGTCACGCAGGTTGTTGCGCCCCTGCACGCCCCCCAGCTCCGCGCCGAGGATGCCACTGTCGCCGTTGAACAACCGGGTGCTGGCCAATACGCCAGCCACGGTGCTGGGCTCGGAGACGAATGCATAGGTCTTGCTGGCGAACGGGTTGCGCGCCTCGCGGATGTTCGGCGGGATCTCGTAGCCCAGGGCCGGGCCGAAGATTCCGGCGATCAGGCTCACGCCTGGGCCGTAGGGCAGGTACAGCGACGCGAACAGGTTGGGCGTGGCGAGGAATCGTTCCTTGTCGCGCCTGGCCCGCTCGGGGTCGTCATCACCGGGTGAGTTGGCCGGCCAGTGCATGTCCCAGCCAAAGGTGCGGGCGAACTGGGCATTGCGCCCATGCAAGGTTTCCACGCTGAAGCCAAAGGACACGTCCTCGGGCTTGGGCCCAGGTAACGGTGTGACCCTCGGCACCACGTTGGCCACCAGCGCCTTGTCGGCGAACAGGTGCACGGAGGCCAGTTCGAAGCCCTCGTCGGAAAAGCCGGTCAGCGGCAGGTTGCTCAAGCCGTCTTCGCGCTCGTCATGGCTGGAGCGGTTGTTGCGCGCGTAGCCGATGTCCAGCAGGCCGGAAATCCGGATGCCATGGTCACGTTCCAGTTCCGGGCCAAGCAGCCAGCGCGCCAACGCGCCCTCCCCCTTTTCCTCCACCTCGGCCCTTGCACTCAGGGTTACCAGCGCGAACAGGCTGGCGCTCGCGCAGAGCAGTACTTTCTTCGACATGGCTGCCTCTTGTTATTGTTTTCAGCAAAGTGGCGAGCCCCGTCCCGGGATACCCTTCGTGGGGGACACACGCTCGCGAGCCTGGCCGTTGCCGGCCAGACGGGAGGGGCTCATGGAACAGGAACAGACTCAGTGGCGGGCCAGCACAGCCCGCAACGCTTGCAACAGATCCGCCTCGGCGGTGGCCGATGCACTTTGCGCACGCCAGGCGACATGCTGGTCGGGACGCACCAGCACGCAGCCGTCCTCGCCGACCCAGCGCAGGCGCGCCCAGTCGCCGTAGCTGTCGGTGTACTCCAGCCCCAGGCCAATGCGGCGCACCGCCAGGTCGATGCCCAACTCCCGCGCGACCGACTCGGCGGCACGGCACCAGGCCTCGCCGCCATAGCCGGTAAGCAGGGTCATGCGCCCGTGGCCGCAGATATCCAGCGTCGACCGGGTTCGGCCAGTGTCATCATGCAGCCAGGCATGAGGCAGGTGCGCGCCCGGCCAGGTGGTGGGCTGGTAATACAGCTCCGGGTCACGGGTGTACGCCGGCGCCTCGCTGCCGTCGCCCAGCACGGCACAATTGGCGTAGCGCTGGCCCAGCTCCACGCCGTGGCAACTGAACTGGTAATGCTGCAACTGGATGGCCTGCTCCAGGGCGGCCCGACGCTCGCGCCCCGTCGGGCTGTCGACCTTCAATTCATTCAGGCTCGCCCAGCCGTCAGCCTCGCTCTGGCCGGGCTTGAAGCCCAAGGCATTGGCGATCGGCAGCATGTTGCACACGCTGGCCATGGCTCGGTCCACCACTTGGCGCCCCACCGGCTGGCGCTCCTGGCTGTAGCTGTCGAGCAGCCCCGGGCCTGCCTCGCCCTTGAGCGTCATGGCCAGCTTCCAGGCGAGGTTGTAGGCATCCTGCACCGAGGTATTGGTGCCCAGCCCGTTGGCCGGTGGGTGCCGGTGCACGGCATCGCCACAACAGAACACCCGGCCTTCAGCGTAGCGATCGGCGACGACATGGTTGATCTGCCATTTGCTGGTGGCCAAGACCTCCACCGGGATATCGGCATCGCCGATCACCCGCCGGGCGCGCTCGATCACCGCAGCCTCGCTCAAGTCCGGCTCCCCCTGTGCCGGGTCGTACATGTACAGCATCACCCACTCGTCCCACGGGCGCACGCAGATGAAAGTCCCGCTGCCTACCCAGTAGTCGTTGCCTGGCTGCACCATCCAGTACAAGACGCCCGGGCGACTCTCGCAGTACCGCCGCAGGTCAGCCCGCAGCCAGGCGTTGACCGCGCAGCCCAGGCCCGTCTCGCCCTGCAACGGGATGCCCAGCACCTCCATCACTCGGCTGCGAGCGCCATCGGCACCGATCATGTATTGCGCGCGCACGGTGAATTCGCGCCCGGTCCCGCGATCGAGCACCCGCGCGGTGACGCCATCGGCATCCTGGGTAAAGTCGAGCAGTTCGTTGTTGAAACGCATCTCGCTGCCAGCGCGCAGCGCCTCATTGGCCAGGATCGGTTCCATCAGGTGCTGGGGGATGTTGCACATGGCCGATGGGCTGGCCAGCTCATAGTCGGACTTGCGCTCGATGGCATTGCCCCAGGTCAGCAGACGCCCCAGCTCCTGCCCGCTGAAGCTGGTGGCCCAGACGTTATTGGCCATCAGCTCGTGAGGGCTGGCGGCGGCGACCACCTGAGGCTCGACGCCCGCATCACGAAAAACCTCCATGGTGCGCTGGTTGGTGATGTGCGCCCGCGGGCTGTTGGCGGTCCAGCGGTACTTGTTGATCAGCAGGTTGCCAATGCCGTAGCGCGACAGCAACAGCGAAGCCGTGAGGCCAGACGGACCACCTCCGACGATCAACACAGGAACCTCGATGACTTCGGAGGTGTTTGGCAATTTCATGGTTGTACTCCGCACTCTTGTTCTTGGAATCGGAATGCCCAGCGCTTGCCCTGGGATCGGCGGGCAAGCCGACCCCGCGCCAACGGTCCGAAGCCGTTGGCCAAAGCGCATGAAAAGGGGCGTCAGGGTGTTGCGGGCGAGTCGTCAGCCACCCGACTCGGTGTTCTGGATGAAGTAGTCGGGCACCGCGGGGCCCCAGAGGTACAGCGAACTCTGCGCCGGGAAGTCACCTGCCGGCCATTGGCTGCCAGCCTCGATGAAGTCCATTTCAGTGGAGTACTCGTTGAACGATCCCCAGGGATCGCGCACGTAGTGGAAGTAGTTGGAGCCCAGGCAATGCCGGCCGGTCCCCCATCCTTCGACATACCCGGCGGCGGCCATCTGCTGCGCACCGTTGCCTACTTCATCGATGCTCGACACCTCCCAGGCCGCATGGTGGAAACCCTTGGCACTGCTGTGGGCGAACGCCACCAGGTGGTGGTCGCAACCATGCGGGGCGTGGGTGAAGGCGATCAGATCCTGGGAGCGATCAGAGAGTTTCAGGCCGAGCGCTCGCTCGTAGAAACGCACGGCCCGCGAAACATCCGGGGAAAAGAACAGCACATGGGACAAGCGCCGTGGCCGCACCTGACGCACCGTGTCCCGGCTGCCCACGCCACGCAGGCCACGCTCGTGGTGAACGGGAGCCGGACGCTGGTCCGGCATGGTCTTGGGCCCGGCCTTGATCTGCAGCAGGTTGCCGTCGGGGTCGCGAAACCAGAAGCCATGACCGTCGCCTTGTTCGACGGTGACGCCGCTGCGCGCGACCTGCTCGCGCAAGGCCGCCAGGTCGGCATCAAAACAGTTGAAGGTGATCCAGGCCAGCGATTTGCCAAGGCCCGGCAACAGGCGAACCCAGCGATGGCCGTCAGCGGCGTGAATGTCCAGCTGCCCGTCGAGCTCACGTACATCCAGCCCGAAGTGCTCGAAAAAATGCCGTGCCTGCGCCAGCGAAGGCACATGCAACGCGTAGTGATCGATCGAATGCACGCCACGGGTCGTGATGTTCATGATCGGGTCCCTCGTCTTGTTGTTGTCGAAGCCTGCGCAAGAGGCTTCCCTGCTCGATTGTCGCGGTAACCGCTCAGGCCTCGTCGACGACCGGGTTGACCAGCGTGCCGATGCCCTCGATGGACACTTGCACCACATCGCCGGCCTTGAGGTAGACCTTGGGATTCATGCCGAACCCGACGCCGGCCGGCGTGCCACTGACGATCACGTCGCCGGCTTCCAGGGTCACGGCTTCGCTGAGGGTGGAAATGATGGTGGCCACGTCGAACAACATGTCTTGGGTATTGGCCGACTGCACCACCTTGCCGTTTACCCGTGTCTGCAGCAGCAGGCCCTTGCCACCGGCGGGCAATTCGTCAGCGGTGACCAGGTCGGGACCGAAGGCACCGGTGTCATCGAAGTTCTTGCCCACGGTCCACTGCGGCGACTTGAACTGGTAGTCGCGCACGGAGCCTTCGTTGAACAGCGCATAGCCGGCCACGCACTCCAGGGCCTTGTCCTTGGGGATATGCCGGCCACCGCGCTTGAGCACCACCGCCATCTCGCCTTCGTAGTCCAGCGTGTCGGAAACCCGCGGGCGTACCAGTGGCTTGTTGTGGGCGGTCAGGCTGCTGGCGAAACGTGGGAACAGGGTCGGGTAGTCCGGCTGCGCGTACGGCGACTCCTTGGTGTGGTCGGCATAGTTCAGGCCCACGCAAACGATCTTGCCCGGCTTGCGCAGCAACGGCAGGTAGTCCTGCTCGCCGACCTGCACCACCGGGCCACGAGCAGCTTGGCCATGGGTGGCCAGATCGACGCCACGCGCCAGCAGCGACTCCAGGGTTTCCTCGCCCAGCACCCTGACGCCTTCCGGGGTACGCACACCCAGCACGGCGAGGCCTTGATGATTGAAAGACAGATAACGCATGGATCGTGACCTCTTCTTGTGTTGTTCGGCCACCGCCCGGCTGGACGGCATGAGGCAAAGCTAAGCCCGAATAAATATATCGTCAACAAAAAAATATATTTTATTTGGAATTTCTACAAAGTCCTCGCCTGTGTATGATTTCCCCATGCCACACCCAAGGGATACCGCCATGAACCAAGCAGAACCCTGGACGCAGAGCGCCACCGGCGCCGACAAGCGCACCATGGCCTCCCTGCTCGAGACCCGGGTCCGTCAGGACATCATCAATGGGCGCCTGCTGCCCGGCAGCAAGCTGCGCCTGAAGGAGCTCGCCGAGTCCTACGATGCCGGAGTGATCCCGCTGCGCGAGGCGCTGTCACGCTTGGCCGCCACCGGCTTCGTGGTCGCCACCGAACAGAAAGGCTTCAGTGTCGGTCGCATCTCCGCCGACGAAATCCGCGACATCACCCGTACCCGGCTGCTGATCGAGTGCCAGGCACTTCGGCTGTCGATCACCCAAGGCGACCTGGAATGGGAAAGCCGACTGATCGCCGCTCACCATCGGCTGGACCGCCTGCCGGTGGTGGAAGGCCCTGAGAGGATGCTGCGCCCGGATTGGGAACAGGCCCATGAGGTGTTCCATGCGGCGCTGTTGTCGGCCTGCGACTCGCACTGGCTGATGCGCTTTTGCGGGATGCTGCGGGACCAGACCGCGCGCTACCGGCAACTGTCGCTGCTCTATGCCGGCGGCCTCGACCGCGATGTGCCAGGCGAGCACCGCGCGTTGCTGGAAGCGGCTCTGGCCCGAGATGTGGATCAAGCCTGCGCACTGCTCACCGAGCATTACGAGACCACCACGCGCAATGTGCTCAAGCACGAACGGCTGGGCGGCTGACAGGCGCCCAGCCCTCAGAACAGGCTGAGCGGATAGTCGACGATCAGACGGTACTCGTCCGCGCTGGAGTTGCCGCGGGTATTGCCTGGCGCGGTATAGCCATCGCCCTCGCGGTGGGTCGCCCAGCGCAGGGTCAGCGACAGGTCCTTCGCCGGCCCCGTCGGGACCTGATACTTGAGGGCGAGGTCGCGCTCCCAGTGCTTGGCATGCTTGCCATCGGGGTTGTAGATGTAGCCATAGCCGATGCTGCTGGGGTCGACGCGGGTCAGGTCCGCCTCGCCCCGCGTGTAGCCGGCGGTGAACTGCAACGAGGGCAGCCCCAGCGCGGCCAGGTTCGTCTCGTACTGCAAACGCCAGGACTTCTCGCCAGGGCCGTTGAAGTCGGCGAACTGCTGGGAGTTGCTCAGGTAGAGGAAGATCCGATCGTTCTGCGTGATGTAGTCGAAAGGCGTCCTGCCATCGACCTTCTGCAGCCCCAGGGTAAGGGTCTGGCCATGGGCCGTGGCGCTGATGCCGGCGCTGTAGGTGTCGTTGTCGATGTTACCCAGTTGGCTGCGGCCCTGGTCGCGGGTCTTGTAATAGTGCACATAAGGCTTGAGCAGCAGCGCGTCACCGATTTGAAAGGCTTCGGAGAACCCCAGGTAGTACTGGTTCCACATGTCCTCGAGCTGGCCGCCGTAGACCGTCAGTTGCAGCCCTTGCGGTCGTCCGTAGACAGCACCCAGCCAAGCGATATGGGGACTTTCGCGGTCCGCGGCCAGGCCTGCGTGGTTGCGCGCGCCATAGGCCGTGACCAGGTGGGAATGGCCGCTCTGGTTGCGCAGGCGAGTCGATTCCACGAATCCGGCGTCCAGCCACAGGTCGTCGATGCCGTGGTTCTTCAGCGTCACGCCGCGATAGGCCTGCGGAAACAGACGGCTGGTGCCGCTGGCCACGATCGGGTTCTCGAGCAACTGGTCGCCGGCCTTCACCAGGGTATCGCGGTACCTGAACTTGAGCGCGGCGCCGGCACTGGCAAAGTCGTCATCGGGCCTGAGCGCGGAGTCCAGCGGCAACAGGCCCGCGCCACCACTGCCGCCGCCGCCATCGAGCCTGAGCCCGAGAAAGGCATGGGCATCCACGCCCATCCCGATCGGCGTATCGGTAAACCCGGAGCGGAACGAAAAGAGAAAGCCCTGGGCCCATTCGGTCGGGTCACGACTCACCAGGTCGGAATGGTTGTCGCGCTGGAAGTAATAGTTGCGCACCAGGGCATCCAGGCGCGAACCTTCGATCAAGCCGGGCGGGATCCGCAGTTCGACGGCCTGTCGCTCGTTGACCCCGGTGAAGATGTTGTCCTGCTGCCCCTGCGCGTTGTCGGCGTGCGCGGGCGAAGCCAGAACCAGGCCAATGCCCAAGGGAGCAAGCAACAGGTACCTGTGCGCGTGACGGGTAGTCATCCAGGATGGCCTCCGTTCATCCACATGAGTGCGTGCAAACCGCTGGGGAAAACAGTAGCTGACTACGCCTTGCACGGCAGGTCGATTCGACGCCTCACAGCGTTCTATTTCGTGAACACTGGGAAACAGCGATTGTGCAAAGCCTCCCCTGATGAAAAAATCCGTCACTCTGCTCCAATGACGCCAGGATGCCCGATGCTGACCGCCTTGCTGTTCGACCTCGATGGAACGCTCACCGATACCGATACCCTGCACCTGCAAGCCTTTCGCCAGCTGCTGCGCGAACACGATGGCCGCGAACTGACCCAGGCGCAGTTCGACACGCAGGTCAGTGGTCGCTCCAACGGCTTGCTGTTCGCCGATCTGTTCCCCAAGGCCGACGCGGCGCAGCGCCAGGCCCTGGCCGAACAAAAGGAAGCGCTGTTTCGCCAGCTGTCCCCGACCCTGTCGCCCTTGCCTGGCCTGCTCCGCCTGCTGGCCCACGCCGAGCGTCATGCCATCGGCATGTGCGTGGTGACCAATGCGCCGCGCCTGAACGCCGAGCACATGCTCGCGGCCATGGGCCTGGGCAAGCGCTTCGCGCATGTGCTGGTCGCCGACGAGCTGGAACGCCCCAAGCCCGACCCACTGCCCTACCTCACCGGCCTGCAACGCCTGGGCGCTCGCGCCGAGCAGGCACTGGCCTTCGAAGACTCGCTACCGGGCGTCAAGGCGGCCGTGGACGCCGGGATCTTCACCGTGGGGCTGGCGACCACGCAGCCGCCGCAGCGATTGCGGGAGGCAGGAGCAGGACTGGTGATCGAGGACTATGACGATCCGCGCCTGTGGGCGCTGATCGAGCGCATGTGAACTTCATCGAGGCGGACCAGCCCGCCCTCTTGGAACCTCATGCAACTTATTGATTCAGCAGGGACCTGGACTGCCCTCAAAAGGTTGGATTGGGGTCCGACTTCTTGGGGGCAGTCCATCCTGTGGGAGCGGACCGTTCAGGGGGCGGCGACCTCGCTGGGCGTTGCCAGTTGCAGGATCTCGCTGGTGTAAGCCCACTCTTCCTGGACCTTGTCCGGATGCTCGTTCAGGCGAATGCCATAGGACGGAATGATCTGCTTGATCTTCGCCTGCCACTCGGGCGTGGCCACCTTGTCCTTGAACACCTTGTTCAACAGGTCGAGCATGATCGGCGGCGCGGTCGAAGCGCCTGGCGACGCGCCCAGCAAACCGGCGATGCTGCCGTCCTTGGAGGTCACCACCTCGGTGCCCAGCTTCAGCACGCCGCCCAGGTTGTCGTCCTTCTTGATGATCTGCACCCGCTGCCCGGCCTGCCACAGGCGCCAGTCTTCCTTCTTCGCCTCAGGGAAGTACGTCTGCAGCGCCGCGAAACGGTCGTCGTCGGACTGCATCAACTGGCCGATCAGGTACTGCACCAGGTCGAACTCGCGCACACCCACCCGCACCATGGGCCAGGTGTTGTGCAGCGACATGCTGGCGAACAGGTCGAGCAGCGAACCTTCCTTGAGGAACTTGGTGGAGAACGTCGCGAAAGGCCCGAACAGGATCATGCGCTTGCCATCGAGCACCCTGGTATCCAGGTGCGGCACCGACATCGGCGGCGCGCCGGTGGCGGCGATGCCATACGCCTTGGCCATGTGGCGCCGGGCGATGGCCGGGTTGTCGGTGACCAGGAACGAACCGCCCACCGGGAAACCGGCATAGTCCTTGGCCTCGTCGATGCCGGACTTCTGCAGCAACGGCAGCGCGGCACCGCCTGCACCGATGAACAGGAACTTGGCATCGGTGGCGGACGTGCTGCCATCCTTGAGGCTCTTGTACTCGACGTGCCAGCTGCCGTCGTCGTTGCGGGTGATGTTCTGCACTTCACTGGACAACTTGAGGTCGAAGTTGGGCCGCGTCTGCAGGTAGCCCACGTACTGACGGGTAATCTCGCCGAAGTTGACGTCGGTGCCAATCGGCGTCCAGGTAACCGCGAGCTTCTGGTTGGGGTCACGCCCTTCCATCATCAGCGGCACCCACTTGGCGATCTGCGCGTGGTCCTCGGAGTACTGCATGGGCTTGAACAGCGGGCTGGCCTGCAGCGCTTCGTAGCGTTTCCTGAGGAAGCGGATATTGTCGTCGCCCCAGACAAAGCTCATGTGCGGTGTCGTGTTGATGAACGAGCGCGGATCCTTCAGCACGCCCTGCCTGACCTGCCAGGCGAGGAACTGGCGAGTGATCTGGAACGACTCGTTGATCTCCACCGCCTTGCTGATGTCGATCTTGCCGTCCTTCTCCGGCGTGTAGTTGAGCTCGGCCAACGCCGAGTGGCCGGTGCCCGCGTTGTTCCAGCCGTTGGAACTCTCCTCGGCCACCTTGTCCAGGCGCTCGACCATTTCCATCGACCAGCCCGGCTCCAGCTCGTTGAGCCAGACCGCCAGCGTGGAACTCATGATGCCGCCCCCCACCAGCAACACATCGACGCGCTTGCTGTCCGCGGCATGGGCGTGCAGCCCCAGGGCCAGGGTGAGGGCCGCCACCGCCCATCTAGGCTTGTTCTTGATGTTCATGTGCTCTCCCGTATTCGACATTCCGTGCGCCTGCGGGATCAAGCTTAGCCGACTGAATTGCTCGGGCATCGCTGCAGCGATTTTTCTTGCTTTCACTCAGGCCACCTTGCCTACGTCCGCTAATTTGCCGTCACAGCCGAAGCAAGGACACCCTATCGGATTGATTTTGTGAGAATTGCGTCAAATAGATATCCGATTGGGCTTTTTATGACTCGATATTTCTGACAATCTTATTGCTAATTATTCTCATAAACGCTAGCAACAAGGATAAGTCAGGCATGTCACCGCTCGCTGCGCGCCGCCGCTTCACGCCCCGGAAAAACCTCTTGGCAATGGCCATCTGCATGGCTCCCCTCGCCCCCGTCGTGGCCGCCGAACCCTCGCCGAGCGAGGCCCCGGCGGTGCTCGAACTGGGAGCCACGGCCATCAACGACAGCAGCCTGGGCAGCACCACCGAAGGCTCGCAGTCCTACACCACCGGCACCATGTCGACCGCCACCAAACTGCCCTTGAGCATGCGCGAAACGCCGCAGGCGGTAACCGTGATCACCCGCCAGCGCATGGACGATCAGGGCATGACCAGCATCAACGACGTGGCCAGGTACACCCCCGGCCTGTTCCTCAACCAGTCCAGCGGGCCAGGCCGGCAGTCCTACACCGCCCGTGGCTTCGACGTCGACAACATCATGTACGACGGCATCCCCAGCGCGTACACCGGCTGGGTGGTCGGTGCCCAGCCGAACCTGGCGATGTTCGACCGGGTCGAAGTGGTGCGCGGCTCCACCGGCCTGGTGACCGGCGCCGGCACGCCGTCGGCGGCGATCAACCTGGTACGCAAGCGACCACTGGCCGAGCAGAAGGTCACCCTCACCGGTGCCGCCGGCAGCTGGGACAACTACCGCGGCGAGCTCGACGCCTCCAGCCCGCTCAACGACAGCGGCACCCTGCGCGGCCGGGTGGTAACGTCGTACCGCGATGCCAACAGCTTCCGCGATGGCCAGGAAGAAGACCATGGCCTGTTCTACGCCATCACCGAGGCCGACCTGGGCGAGGACACCACCCTTACCCTCGGCTTCTCCCACCAGAAGGACAAGACCAATTTCTTCTGGGGCGCGATTCCCACCGACATCAATGGCCATCGGCTGGACGTGTCGCGCTCGTACAACCCGGCCACCGACTGGGAGTCCAAGGACCAGGAAATCAACACCCTGTTCGCCGAACTGCGCCAGCGCCTGGCCAACGACTGGAAACTGCAGGTCAACGCCACCTACAGCGAGCAGAACGCGCTGTTCCGCGGCTCCTACCAGTCGCGCTGGAATGCCGCCAAGACCTTGAGCCGCACGGTGTACCAGGCGACCTACGACGAAAACCAGCTGGGGCTGGATACCTTCGCCAGTGGCCCGTTCGAGGCCTTCGGCCGTACCCACGAACTGGTGCTCGGCGCCAGCAAGCGCCTCTACGACATGAACGAGCACAATTACAGCCCCTACGACACCGACTACCCGCTCGACGGCGGCAAGCCGAACTTCCTGCACACCGGCAACAACCGCTACGTCATCGACCAGGATGGCGTCTACGCCACCACCCGCCTGAGCCTGGCCGACCCGCTCAAGCTGATCCTCGGCGGGCGACTGGACTGGTACGACTACGACCAGCGCGACAACGACGCTGGTGACTACAAGGTGACTCGCAAGGTCACCCGCTACGGTGGCCTGATCTACGAACTGGACGAGCACCACTCGGTCTACGCCAGCTACACCGACATCTTCACCCCGCAGAGCGGCCGAGATACCTCCGGCAAGCCGGTCACTCCGATCGTCGGCAAGAACTACGAGGTCGGCATCAAGGGCGAGTACTTCGACGGTGCGCTCAATGCCAGCCTGGCCGTGTTCCGCATCGACCAGGAAAACCGCCAGGTCGAGGTGGGCGTGGCGAACTGCCCGCAGATGACCTGCTACGCCGCCTCCGGCGAAGTGCGCAGCCAGGGCATCGACTTCGAGCTGCAGGGCGCGCTGAGCGAACAGTGGCAGATCGGCGCCGGCTACACCTATGCCCGGGTCCACACGGTCAAGGACGAGAAGAACCCGGCCAGTGTCAACAAGCCGCTCAACTCCGATACGCCCGAACACCAGTTCAAGCTGTTCACCACCTACCGCTTCCAGGGTCCGCTGGAAAAACTGCGGGTCGGCGGCGGCGTTACCTGGCAGAGCCGCATGTACAACGACATCGCCCTGAGTGACGGCAACTATCGCCTGGTCCAGGGGGCCTATGCCGTCACCGACCTGATGGCCGGCTACCAGGTCAACCAGCACCTGGACCTGCAACTGAACGCCAACAACGTGTTCGACAAGCACTACTACTCGTCGATCTCCGATTCGGTGGACTATGGCGGCGACACCTTCGGCGATCCGCGCAACTTCATGCTCACCGCCAAGTACAGCTTCTGACCCCGGCCGGCGCACGGACGCGCCCCCCATCTCGCGCACCTACCAGCGCTCGACCACCCTGCCGAAATACACCGACGGCGAGACCCCAAGCGTGCGCCGGAACATCGCGCTGAACGCACTGGGGCTGTCGTAGCCCAGATCCAGTGCCACCTCCAGCACCGACTGCCCCGCGGCCAGGGCATCGAGACTGGCCAACAGGCGCATGCGCCGCAGCCACTGCACCAGGCTCAAGCCGGTCTCGCGCTGGAACGCGCGGGTCAGGGTGCGAGGGTTCAAGCCACTGCGGGCCGCCGCGCGGGCCAGGCTCCAGTCCTCGGCCGGCGCCTGGCGCAGGGCCTCGCACAGGCGCTGAAGGTGCGCCGAATGCGGGCTGGGGACATGCAGGGCGAACACCGGCAAGACACGGATTTCATCGAGGATCAGTTGCATGATCCGCGCCTCGCGCCCCTCGGGCGGGTGATCGGGGGCGATGTCCATGGCGCGGATGATCAGCTCGCGCAGCAGCGGCGAAATCTCGATCACCTGGCACTGCAGCGGCAGGTCCGGGCGCGCGCCGGGGTCGACGAACAGGGTACGCATGCGCACCACGCCGGCCATGCGCAGCTCGTGCTCGGTCGCCGCCGGCACCCAGACGCCACGCCCCGGCGGCACCACCCAGCTGCCCTCGCGGGCATTGACCGTGACCACGCCGCTGATGGCGTGAATCAACTGCGCCCGGTCATGGCAATGGGGGGCGATGTGCTCGCCATGGCGGTAGTTCTCGGCGAGCGGAAGAATGCTCGGCCGGGTCATGGGCGTGACATTGGCAAAGCGCTGCGGTAATGCCCCGGAGTTGCCGCCAGGTGCCGCTTGAACGCCCGCTGCAGGTGCGCCTGGTCGGCGAACCCTGACTCGAGCGCCACCTCGGCGATCGGTCGCCCCTGACGCAACTGCGCGCGGGCATGCTGAACCCGCTGGTCGAGCAGGTAGCTATGTGGCGTCAGGCCGAAGCGCTTGCCGAACGCGCGCGTCAGGTAGGCCTGCGACAGCCCGCTCGCGGCGCAGATGTCGTCCAGTGTCAGCGGATCGAGGCGATGCGCGCGGATGAACGCCGCCGCCATGTCCAGGCGCGCGTGCGCCACCACGTCGGTTTTTGCCATTGGCTCCAGGTGCGCGGGCAGCGCCTCGAAGAAGGCTGCCAGGCACGCCTGTTTGTCGAGTGCCGTGACCTGGGCGTCGAACAGGCAGGCGAACACCGCCAGCAGGCGCCCATACAAGGACGCGCAAGTGCTCAGGGTCGCGTCAGGCACGGCAACGCCACGCGCATGCAACCAGGGCATGTCGACGTACAGCATCAGGTACGACCAGCTCTGCCCGTCGATCGGGTTGCAGCTGTGCACGCCCCCCGGCCTCATCAACACCGTGGTCCCCGCCGCCACTTCATGGCGGGCGTCCCCGGTGAAGTAGGTGCTGCGCCCACCGGTGATCACACCGATGGAAAAGCTCTCATGGGAATGGGCGGCGTAGCGCACCTGGCGTCCGTCGCCCACGCGCCGGGCCTCGACGAAGGGCAACGCCGGATCGCGCCAGAACCGCGAAACCTCGATCATCGCCCTGCCCTCACCCTTCGCCACCCTGCACCACCACCAGCAACTGTGCCTGGCGCTCGCCCACAGAACGCAGGCGGTGTGGAGTCTGGGCGTTGAAATGCAGGGCATCGCCGGCCTCCAGAAGCACCCGTTCGCTCATGAAGTCCACTTCCACCTGGCCTTCGTGAACGAACAGAAACTCCTCGCCTTCGTGCTCCTTGAACGTCGGGTCGCTGAACTCGGTCGGCGGCTGGATCAGGAACGGCAACAGGCTGCGCTGGCCGACCTGAGAGGTCAGCACCGCGTAGCCCGGCCCGTCGCCGCCGCCCACCAGTGCCTGGCGCTCGCCGCGACGCACCAGGCTGTAGCGCGCCTGGTCGGCATGCGCGCCGTCGAACAGCTCCTCGACGTTGACGTTCAGCGCCCGCGCCAGCTTGAGCGCGGCAGCGATGGACGGCGTGTTCAGGCCACGCTCGACCTTGGACAGGTAGCTCTTGGTCATGCCGGACTTCTCGGCCAGCTGCTCAAGGGTGATGCCCAGTTTCTTTCTCAACAGTTTCAGTCGGATAGACATGTGACGCAGGTTTCCCGAACAAACACACTTGCTTATGACACTTTGTGTCATATAGGATTATTTGTGTCATTTGCTTGACCGCCCCTCCACCGTCCAAGCAGCGGGGCGGGCCAGCCATGACACCCATCATCACGTCACAGAGGACTGAGCCCATGGCCACTACCCTGACACTCGGCAAAGACCAGTTGGTGCAAAAGGCGCTGACGCAGATGCAAGGCTCGCTCGCGGATAATACGTGGACTGTGCGCGAAAAGCTGGCCCTGACCTGCCGAATTCTCTTCGACCACGGCCACGATTCGGGCCTTGCCGGGCAGATCAGTGCCCGCGGCCCGCAGCCTGGCACCTTCTACACCCAGCAACTGGGCCTGGGCTTCGACGAGATCAGCGCCAGCAACCTGCTGCTGGTCAACGAAGACCTCGAGGTGCTGGAGGGCGAAGGCATGCCCAACCCGGCCAACCGCTTCCACAGCTGGGTATACCGCGCCCGCCCCGACGTCAATTGCATCATCCACACCCACCCCACCCATGTCGCGGCGTTGTCGATGCTGGAAGTACCGCTGGTGGTCTCGCACATGGACCTGTGCCCGTTGTACGAAGACTGCGCATTCCTCGAAGCCTGGCCAGGGGTGCCGGTGGGCAACGAGGAAGGCGAGATCATCAGCGCCGCCCTGGGCGACAAGCGCGCCATCCTGCTGTCGCACCATGGCCAACTGTCCACCGGCACCAGCATCGAACAGGCCTGCGTGTATGCCCAATTGATCGAGCGCGCCGCGCGCCTGCAATTGCTTGCCATGGCCGCCGGCAGCATCAAGCCGATCGCCCCGGAGCTAGGCCGTGACGCCCACGACTGGATCGACCGACCCAAGCGCCACGGCGCCGCGTTCAACTACTTCGCCCGGCAGGCTCTGCGCGCCCACGCCGACTGCCTGAACTGAACCCTGAATGCCTTGCTTGCGGAGCCTATAACCATGACCACTGAATTCCACGGCATCATCGGCTACACCATCACCCCGTTCAGCCAGGACGGCGAACAGCTCGACCTGCCCGCCCTTGGCCAGTCCATCGATCGTCTGATCGATGGCCAGGTCCAGGCCATCGCCCCGCTGGGCAGCACCGGCGAAGGTGCTTATCTGAGCGACGGCGAATGGCGGCAGGTCGCCCAGTACAGCCTCGAGCGCATCGGCAAGCGCGTGCCGAGCATCGTCAGCGTTTCCGACCTGACCACGGCCGGCGCCGTGCGCCGCGCCCGCTTCGCCCAGGCGCATGGCGCCGATGCGGTGATGGTGCTGCCCGCTGCCTACTGGAAGCTCGGCGAAGCCGAGATCCTCCAGCACTACCGCGCCATCGGCGCCGCCATCGATATCCCGATCATGCTCTACAACAACCCCGCCACCAGCGGCACCGACATGCCGGTGGAGCTGATCCTGCGCATCGTGCGCGAGGTGGACAACGTGACCATGGTCAAGGAGAGCACCGGCGACATCCAGCGCATGCACAAGCTGCAACTGCTCGGTGAGGGCCAGGTGCCGTTCTACAACGGTTGCAACCCGCTGGCACTGGAAGCCTTCGTCGCCGGCGCCAAGGGCTGGTGCACGGCGGCGGCCAACCTGATCCCCGGATTGAACCAGCAGCTGTACCAGGCGGTGCTGGCGGGCGAGCTGGAACAGGCCAGGACGCTGTTCTACCGCCAGTTGCCGTTGCTGGACTTCATTCTCAAGGGGGGGTTGCCTGCCACCATCAAGGCCGGCCTGGACATGACCGGATTGCCGGTGGGTGAACCCCGGCGACCGGTGTTCGGCCTGGACGCGCCAGGCCGGGTGAAGCTCAAGGCGCTGATCGATGCGTTGCGGTAGCTGAGCCCGCGAAGCAGCCACCCTGATGCTGGCACCGGCTTTGCCGGTGTTCGCGGCTAACGCCGCTCCCACAGCGATGGCGCCGACCTCAAGCCATGCACCGCTCCCACAGGATACGCACTGACCTCAAGTCATGTGCCGTTCCTGCGGGAGCACTGCCTTACAGTTTCCAGTCCAGGCTCACCATCAACGTGCGCGGCTGCCCCATGTACACCCCGTTGTAGAAGCCGACATTGTTGAAGTAGTGCTGGTCGAACAGGTTCTTCACGTTCAGCGACGCCGACAGGTGCTCGTCGAACTGGTAGCGCCCCATCAGCCCGACCACGGCGAAGGCATCCTGGGTCATGCGCCCGGGGGCGGTGACGATGTTGCCGTCGGTGTCGCGGCCCACCGGACGTTGGCCCTTGCCATAGGTGTCGCTCTGCCAGTCGAGGGTGCCGCCGACGGTCAGCTTCGGCTGCAACTTGTAGGTGGTGGAGAAGCGCACCAGGTTCAGCGGCTGTTCGGTGTTCATGCGCGTCTTGTCGCCGCGAATGGCGTGGTTGTAGCTGTACCCCAGGCTCATCTGCCAGTCCGTCATCACCTCGCCGGCCAGCTCGGCCTCGAAGCCCTCGACCACCACGCCCTTGCCACCCGACTTGTAGTACTGCTCGCCATTGGGGCCCAACGGCACCGAGTCATCGATCTCCGGCACGTTGTCCTGCTTGCTGCGGTACACCGCGGTGCTCAGGTTGGCACGGTCGTCGAACAGGCTGCCCTTCAGGCCGATCTCGTAGACCTTGCCGACCACCGGTTCCAGGTACTTGCGATTGACGTCGCGCGCATCCTGAGGCTGGAAGATGTCGGTGTAGCTCGCATACACGGTGTACTGCTCGGTGAGGTCGTAGAGCACGCCGGCATAGGGTGTCCACTGGTCGTTGTGGGTCTGGGAGCTGGTCGAAACGCCCGTGGACACCAGGTTCTCGTCATAGCTCCACTGGCGGCTCTTGGTCTCCCAGCTGCCGTAGCGGCTGCCCAGCACGAAGTGCAGGCGGTCGGTCGCATTCAGGCGCGTAGCGATGTAACCGGCCTTCTGCCGGATATCGTCACGCGAGCCGTCGCGTCCGGTGGAGGGATCGTGGAACTTGGCGATCGAGCTCAGGTATTTCCAGTCCGGGATCTTGCGGTAGTCGGCGGGCACCACTGGACCGAGCAGGTAAGGTGACTCGTTGCGCCGCTCGGACTCGCCATAGCCGATCATGAAATCGTGACGACGGCCGAGCAACTGATAAGGGCCGGCCAGGTTCAGATCGACCGCGGTCATCCGCTCTTCGCCGGAAAAATGGCTGTACCAGGCGCTCATGCCGCTGCGGTCGGCCTCGGGGAAGCCGGAGCCGCCGTAGTAGACCTTGCCGTCGCTGTCGCTCCAGCGATGGGTAACGGCCGCCTTGAGCAACCAGTCGTTGCCCAGGTCCTGATCCAGGGTGACGAACAGCGTCTGGTCCTTGAGCGGCCAGGACGACCAGGGCGCGGCCAGGTTGGTCGAGCGCGGCAGGTTGGCCTTGCCGCCGTCGGCGTTCCAGTACGGCACCGTGCCCCAGGACGCCCCCTGCACATGCTTGTTCTGGTAGTCATAACCCACCGACAGCAGGGTGCTGTCACTCAGGTCCGCCTCGAGAATGCCGTAGGCCACCTCACGCTGGCTGGCGTAGCGGTCCATGAACGACTTGCTGTCGCGATAGGCCAGCACCGTGCGCCCACGCAGGCGGCCGTCCCAGCCCAGCGGCCCGCCGACATCGACATAGCTGTGGTAGTCGTCGTGGCTGCCGGCACTCACGCCGCTCTGCACCGCCAGCTGCCCGGTCGGGCGTTTGCGCACCATGGCGATGGTGCCGGACGGATCCCCTGCCCCGGTGGTCAGGCCGGTGGCACCGCGCACCACTTCGATGCGGTCGTAGATGATGGTGTCGGAATCGGACTTGAGCCCGGCGAAGGTGTTGAGCATCCCGTCGACCTGGAAGTTGTTGATCGCATAGCCACGGGAGTAGTACGCCGGTCGTTCGGAGTCGTTGCGCTGCACGGTGACCCCGGTGACCCGGCCCATCGCCTCGGAAAGCGTGCCGAGCTGGAAGTCGTCGAGTTGCTGGCGGGTCACCACCGACACCGACTGCGGGGTGTCCTTGATCGACAGGTTCAGGCGCGTCGCCGCGCTCATGCTGCCGGTGGTGTAGGAACCGGTGTGTTCCGTGGTGCTGCCCAGACCCAGGGCGAAGATTTCAGTGGAGCCGAGTTCCAGCACCTCGTCTTCAGGCCTGGGCTCGGTCTGCTCGGCCAGGGATAACGAGCTGGCCACGGTGGCGCACAGGCCCAGGGTGAGGGTCATGGAACGGCTGATGGGCGCGAACATCGCTGCCTTTCTCCTTGTTCGTTTTGATGAAGTCCATTGACTGCCGGCAGGCGGCATTCACATGAAAACGAATCTCGTTTGAGATTCATTATCGATTTATCATCGAAACGTAAAGAAAGGGGGGCTTCGCGCAGGATAAGGCCCTTTCACTCACCAGCTAGCGAAAGGGCCTATAGGGTTACGGCATCACAGGCGGCACGTACTGCAAGGTCGTCCCCAGCGCCCACAGCAACACCAGCACCAAGGGCACATGCACCAGCAACTGCACGAACGAGAAGCCAATCAGGTCGCGCGCCTTCAGGCCCAGCACGCCCAGCAGCGGCAGCATGTAGAACGGGTTGATCAGGTTCGGCAGCGCCTCGGCGGCATTGTAGATCTGCACCGCCCAACCCAGGTGGTACTGCAGGTCGTTGGCCACCAGCATCACGTACGGCGCCTCGATGATCCACTTGCCGCCGCCCGACGGGATGAAGAAGCCGAGCACCGCCGAGTACACGCCCATCAGCAGCGCGTAGGTGTCATGGGTGGCGATCTGGGTGAAGAACAGCGAGATGTGGTGAGCCAGGGTCTCGCCATCAACGCCCTTGACCTGAGTGAGGATGGCGGCGATCGAGCCGTACAGCGGGAACTGGATCAGCACCCCGGTGGTGGTCGGCACGGCGCGGGCCACGGCGTCGAGGAAGCTGCGCGGACGCCAGTGCAGCAAGGCGCCGAGCATGATGAACAGCAGGTTGTAGGTGTTCAGCCCGGAGATCGCGGTGATCGCGGGCTTGGTGGCGAACTCCTGGTACAGCCAGCCAGCGGCCAGGGCCACCAGCAGCAGGATCAGGATCGGGCTGTACTCCAGCCATTCGCCCGGGCGCGTGCGCTGTGGCGACGGCGGCGCGCTGAAGCTCGGGTCGACGCCACAGTCCTGGGCGCTGCGGGCGCTGTTCGGCCCGGGCGCGGTGGCATAGGCGACGATCAGCGAAACGATCACCAGCGCGGCGAGCATCACCCCGGACTGCCAGAGGAAGATGGTTTCGGTGAACGGAATCACCCCGGTGATCGACAGGATCGACGGCGGCAGACTGGCCGGGTTGGCCTGCAGCTGCGCGGCCGAGGATGACAGGCCCAGCGCCCAGACCGCGCCAAGGCCCAGGTAGGCCGCGGCACCGGCGGCGCGATAGTCCATTTTCAGATCGGTGCGTCGTGCCAGGGCGCGCACCAGCAAGCCACCGAACACCAGCGACAGGCCCCAGTTGAGCAAGGATGCGAGCATCGAGATCAGCGCCACCCAGCACACCGCCGAGCGGCCGTTCTTCGGCAGCCGCGCCAGGCGGTCGATCAGGCGCGCGGCGGGTGGCGAGCTAGCGACCACATAGCCGCCGATGACCACGAAGGCCATCTGCATGGTGAATGGAATGAGGCTCCAGAAACCGTCGCCAAAGGCCTTGGCGGTGTCGGTCGGCTTGCCGCCCATGACCAGGGCGCCGAGCGCCACCAGCATGACGGCCAGGGCTGCGAACACCCAGGAGTCGGGGAACCAGCGTTCGGCCCAGTTGGAGCAGCGCAGGGCAAAGCGGGCGGAGCGGCTGTCTTGGATATCGGCGGCCACGATATTTTCCTTTTTCTGATTTTTATAGGACTGAAGCGGCGGCGCCCCATCGCGGGGCAAGCCCGCTCCCACGAGGGATGCGTGGTCCTTCGTGGGAGCGGGCTTGCCCCGCGATGGGGCGTTTGCAAAACAAGGTTTAGAAGGTCATTTCCTTCACATCGTCCGGCACGATCAGCTTGCCGGCGGTCTTCTCGACGATCTCCTCGATGCTGACCCCTGGCGCGGTCTCGCGCAGGATGAAGGCGCCGTTCTCGATCTCCAGGTAGGCCAGGTCGGTCAGCACCTTGCGGATGCAGCCGGCACCGGTCAGCGGCAGGCTGCAGCGCGGCAGCAGCTTGGACTCGCCGTCCTTCGAGGCGTGGGTCATGGTGACGATGATGTTGTCGGCACCGGCCACCAGGTCCATGGCGCCGCCCATGCCCTTGACCAGCTTGCCGGGAATCATCCACGAGGCGATGTTGCCTTCCACGTCCACCTCGAAGGCACCGAGCACGGTGAGGTCGACATGGCCGCCGCGGATCATGGCGAAGGATTGCGCCGAGTCGAAGATCGACGCGCCACGGCGGGCGGTGACGGTCTGCTTGCCGGCGTTGATCATGTCGGCGTCGAGGGTGGCTTCGGTGGGAAACTCGCCCATGCCCAGCAGGCCGTTTTCCGACTGCAGCATCACGTCCATGTCGGCGGGCACGTAGTTGGCCACCAGGGTGGGGATGCCGATACCGAGGTTGACGTAGTAGCCGTCTTTGAGTTCACGGGCGACGCGTTGGGCCATTTGTTCGCGGGTCAGTGCCATGGTCAGGATCTCTTTGTTGTTCTTGAGGGCGGCGCTCAGGCCTTGACGGTGCGCTTCTCGATGCGCTTCTCGAAGGTGCCGACGATGACCCGGTCGACATAGATGCCCGGGGTGTGGATCTCGCTGGGCAGCAGCACGCCAGGCTCGACGATCTCCTCGACCTCGACCACGGTGATCTTGCCGGCGGTGGCGGCCAGCGGGTTGAAGTTCTGCGCGGTGTTGCGGTACACCACGTTGCCGTAGTGGTCGGCCTTCCAGCCCTTGACGATGGCGAAGTCGCCGGTAATGGATTCTTCGAGGATATACTTGCGGCCCTTGAACTCGCGCACTTCCTTGCCTTCGGCGACCGGCGTGCCGTAGCCGGTGGCGGTGTAGAAGGCCGGAATGCCCGCGCCGCCAGCGCGCATCTTCTCGGCGAGGGTGCCTTGCGGGGTCAGCTCCACTTCCAGCTCGCCGCTGAGCAGCTGGCGTTCGAATTCGGCGTTCTCGCCGACATAGGAGGCGATCATCTTGCGGATCTGCCGGTCTTCGAGCAGCACGCCCAGGCCGAAGCCATCGACACCGCAGTTGTTGGAGACCACGGTCAAGCCCTTGACGCCACGACGCTTGATCTCGGCGATGAGGTTTTCCGGGATGCCGCACAGGCCGAAGCCACCGGCCAGCACCGTCATGTCGTCGGTCAGGCCCGCCAGGGCCTCTTCATAGGTTGCTACACGCTTGTCCAGTCCGGCCATGCTCAGTCGCCTTTTGTAGTTGTTGGAACCGTGCGGTCATCTTCACCGCAGCCGACTGATTTGTTAATTTTGTTTTCGTCATCGATTGATAATTTTTCCAAAACAAAGGTCGAGCCTGTCATGAACGTCAAGCAGCTGCGTGCCTTCGTCACCGTGGCCAAGTACCAGAGTTTCGCCCAGGCCGGCGAGCACCTGCATGTGTCGCAACCGGCCCTGAGCCTGACCATCAAGGCGCTGGAGGACAACCTCGGCGGCGCCCTGCTCACCCGCACCACTCGCAGCGTCAGCCTCACCCCCGAGGGCGAGGTGCTGCTGCCACTGGCCCGACGCCTGCTGGCCGACTGGGACGACACCGAGGAGATGCTGCGCCAGCGCTTCACCCTGCAACTGGGCAGGGTATCGGTGGCGGCCATGCCGGCTTTCGCCGGCAACCTGCTGCCGCAGTCGCTGAAGGTGTTTCGCCAGCGCTACCCCAAGGTCAATGTCACCGTGCACGACGTGATCAACGAGCAGGTACTGGAACTGGTGCGCCATCGTCGCGTCGAACTGGGCATCGGCTTCGAGCCCGACAGTAGCGAGGCATTGCGTTTCCATCCGCTGTACATGGACCGTTTCGTGGCGGTGGTCCCCGCCGACTCACCGCTCGCCCGCCAGCCCCAGGTGCGCTGGCAGGAGCTGCTGGCCCAGGACTTCATCGCCCTGCAGCGCCCCTCGGCGGTACGCCTGCTGCTCGAACAGCACCTGGCCGCCAACCACGGCAAGCTGGCGGTGGCCTTCGAGAGCCATCAGCTGTCGACCATTGGCCGCATGGTCGCCAGTGGCCTGGGGGTCAGCGCCGTGCCGGCCCTGTGCATCGGGCAGATGCAGGAACTCGGCGCTCGCTGCGTGCCTCTGGTCGAGCCCACCGTGGAACGCCGCATCGGCGTGATCGCCCTGGGCGATCACAAGCTGTCGAAGGCCGCCGAGGCGCTGCTCGATGTCCTGCTTACCCACACCCATCCACAGGAGGTGACATGCGTAACGTGAATCTAGCGGGCGCCCGCGTTCCGGCCATTGGCCAGGGCACCTGGTACATGGGCGAGGACCCGGGCCGCAAGGCCGCCGAAGTGGCCGCCCTGCAACAAGGCATCGACCTGGGCCTGACCCTGATCGACACCGCCGAGATGTACGCCGAAGGCGGCGCCGAGCGCGTGGTCGGCCAGGCCATCGCCGGGCGCCGCGACCAGGTGTTCCTGGTCAGCAAGGTCTACCCGCACAACGCAAGTCGACGCGCCATGCCCGAGGCCTGCGAGCGCAGCCTCAAGCGCCTTGGCAGCGATTGCATCGACCTGTATCTGCTGCACTGGCGTGGACAGTACCCGCTGGAGGAGACCGTCGAAGCGTTCGAACGCTTGATCGAGCAAGGCAAGATCCGTCGCTGGGGCGTTTCCAACTTCGATCTCGACGATCTGCGCGAGCTCGACAACCGCGCCTGCGCCACCAACCAGGTGCTGTACAACCCGGCCGAACGCGGCATCGAGTACGACCTGCTGCCGTGGAGCCGCCAACACGGTCTGCCGACCATGGCCTACTGCCCGTTGGCCCAGGCCGGGCGTCTGCTGCGTCATCCGCTGCTGGAACAGATCGCCGAGCGCCATGCGGCGACGCCGGCCCAGGTGAGCCTGGCCTGGGTAACGCGCGACGATGGCGTGATCGCCATCCCCAAAGCCGTAAGCCCGGAGCATGTGCGACTGAATGCGGCGGCAGGCGACGTGCGCCTGGACGAAGACGACCTGCGGGCGATCGACCTGGCATTTGCGCCACCGCTGCGCAAGCAGCGACTGGCGATGGTCTGAGGCGCGAAAAAAAGGCGCCTCGTGCGAGGCGCCAAAACATTCACCTGTAACCAAAGGAGCGCGTGGGCTTCTCAAGGTGAATCCGGGTGTGCTCAGAGGATCGACAGCGGGTACTCGACGATCACCCGCACTTCGTCCAGGTCCGACTCGAAGGCCGTCGCCCGGGTGGTGGCCTGGCGCACGCGCAGCGAAAGGTCCTTGGCCGGGCCAGTCTGCACCACGTACTTGACCTCGATGTCGCGCTCCCAGCGCTTCTGGTCGGTAAGCGGATCGCCGTTGTCGTCGCGACGCATGTAGTAGGCGTTGGCATGGCTGTAGTCGGCATCGCTGCCACGCCCGTAACGGGTCATGAACGACAGGCCCGGTACCCCGTAGGCCGCCATGTTCAGGTCGTAGCGCAGCATCCACGAACGCTCTTTCGGCGAGTTGAAGTCGCTGTACTGGATGGAGTTGTCGAGGAAGATCGAGTCGGACTGGCGCAGGTAGTCGAAGTCATCGTCGCCGTTGTTGCGCTGGTGGGTCAGGGCCAGGGTATGGGCGCCATAGCGCACGCCGAGCTTGGCGCTCCAGATATCGTTGTCGAACTGGCCGAGGCGCTGGCGGCCTTCATCCTTGGCGTTGTAGAAATTGAACCCGCCGATCAGCGCCAGCTCGTCGCCAAGCGGCCAAGTGACGCTGGTGCCGGCGTAGTACTGGTTCCAGACATCCTTGAGGCGGCTGCCGAACAGGCTCACGCTGATATTGTCGTTGATCGCGTAGTCGCCACCGCCGTAGGCGATCCAGGGCGAGTCCACCGGGCCGCCGTAGAAGGTCGCGAAGTTCTCGCGCAGGTCGCTGGACACCGGCTGGCTCATGGCATGCAGGCGTCCAGCCTGCAGCGTAAGGCCCTGCAGGCTGGTGTTCTCCAGCGTCACGCCGCGAAAACTCTCCGGCAGCAGTCTCGAATCGCCGGCGGCCACCATCGGGTTGAGCGGAAACACATCGCCGACCCGCAGCACCGTGTCGAACAGGCGCACCTTGGCCGCGCCGCCGAGCTTGGTGTATTCATCACGGGCCTGGCCGTCGCGATCCACCGGCAGCACGTCGAAGGAACTGCGTCCGCCATTGCGCCCTCCTCCGCTGTCGAGCTTGAGCCCGAGCATGGCGAAGGCGTCCACGCCGACCCCGACCGTGCCCTGGGTGAAACCGGACTCGAAACGGGTGATGACGGCATGGGCCCAGGCCTCGGAGTAACCATTGTCGCTGGCCTTGCCGCTGTTGTAGGTCGGCGCGGGGCCATCACGGTGATCGCGGTTGAAGTAGAAGTTGCGGTTGAGCACGCTCAGCGTGCTGCCCTCGATGAACCCCTCTTTGCGATCATCGACGGCCCAGGCGCTCGGCGTGGCGCCAACCAGCGCCACCAGGGCGGCCAGGGAAAGTCTTGGACTGTTGTTCATCCATTGCTCCTTTGGGTGTGGCTGTTCTTCTTGTCGGACCTTGGTGCTGGAGCGTCCCTGATCTGGCCAGATGCGCGCGCACCCAGCCCCGTCGGCCGAAGCTGATGCTCGCCGGCGGCGGATAACGGGAAGATGATCGGCAAATTACAATCGCGTCATGCGCCGGGGCGCCGGCCACGGCCACAGGGCACCTTTCACATCTGTAACCCTGGCGTCATGCCGTTGTTGGTCGCCCCTGGCTAGCGTGGACTTCGAAATGAACCTTTCGGAGACACCCATCATGCTGCGACTGACCCTGACCGCCACCCTGCTGGCGCTTTCCCTGTCGGCCCAGGCCACCGGCTTTTCCAAGCAGCGCAACGACCAGTTGCTGGAGGACCATCAGCAGGCCGTCGCAAGCTACGCGCAGCAACGCGCCAAGCCGATGCCGGAGATCGTCGACTATCGCTATGGGATGAAGCTGGACATCGCCCGTTTCGTGCGCCAGTCGGGCGACCCGCGCACCTGCGAGGTCGTACCGCGGCTGATGACCTTCGAAGATCGCGAGGGCACCCTGCGCACCGTGCGCTATTCGGTGCTGTCGCAATGCATCAACAACAAGTGACCCGGCTCAGCCGCGCAAGCCATCCACCAGCTGCAGGCTGTTGCGCCCGGCCCGCTTGGAGGCATAGAGCAGCACGTCGCCCTGTTCGATCAACGCCGCGAGGCTGGCCGGTGGCCGGTCGAACAGATTGGCGCCAATGCTCAAAGTGACCGCCTCGGGCGTGCTGAAGGACTGCGCGGCGACGGCCTGGAACTGCTGGCGCAAGGCGCCGGCCAGCTGCTCGATGGTCGCACGGGAGGCATCGGCCAGCAGGATCACGAATTCGTCGCCGCCCAGGCGCGCGGCGATCGCCCGCTCCGGCAGCAGCGTCCGGATCATCTCGCTCAGCGCCACCAGCAAGCGGTCGCCGGCGGCGTGCCCGTGCAGGTCGTTGACCAGCTTGAAATGATCGATATCGATCAACAGCAGCGCCCCCGGGCTGGCCGGCGAAATGCCCTTGAACAGGTTCGAGGCCCGCACCTCCAGGGCACGACGGTTGTACAACGCGGTCAGCGGATCGCGGGCCGCCAGGCGCTCGATGCGCTCCTCGCGGCGGTAGCGCACGGTACCGGTCATCGACAGCGCGATCAGCATGATGGCCATCGCCCCTTCCACCAGCGACACCTGGATGATCTGCCCGCGAAATGCCGTCAGGTCGATCAGGCTGCCCGGCACCAGGGCCGGCAAGGTCTTGGCCAGGTAGAACAAACCGTGCAGCAGCAACACGTAGCGCAGCTGTACCGCGCCCACGCTCAGCGACTTGCCGTGGGGACGCAGCAGCCAGCTGGCATACAGGGTGAACAACGCCACCAGCAACGAATTGGCTACCAGGAAAGTCTTCGACCACAGCGGCCACTGCGGCAGCAGCAGCAACGCGCACCAGAGCACGGGAGCCAGGTAGCAGGCGCGCGACAGACGGGTCTCGGTAAAGCGCGACACGCCCAGCAGGAACAACCAGTGCGCGACGATCAACATGCCGTTGGCGAACCAGATGCCGATGAACAGGTAGCCGCTGCCGCGCATCAGCGCAAGCGAGGATCCAACACTGATGGTGGCGAAACTGGCGCTCCAGCACAACAGCGACGACTCGCGCACGCTGCGCCATTCGACGGCCAGGTATAGCGCGGCGGCGGCGGCAAGCGCGATGGTGAGGGTCAGCATGGTGGAAGCGTCGAACGCCATGGGTGCGCGGGGCCTGTGCAGTACCTTTTCAGAGCCGCTGATTGTATGCCTTCACCGGGGTTTGCACAGCGTCGAATGATATCCAAATGATGGCATTCGTCCAAAAAACCGATTCACCCGAACGGCTCGCCCTCACTGCCCGGACAGGAAACTCACCAACTGCCGTCCGTGGGAGCTCAGCGCCTCCCAGCCACGAAAGCAGATACGCAGCTCCAGTGTCGCCCAACGCTCCTCCAGCGCCACCCGCCGGACCGCCAGCTCCTGCTCGGCACGCACGGCGGCGGTCTCCGGCAGCATGGCGATGCCCGCGCGCTGGGCCACCAGCTGGGCGATCGCCTCGAAGCTCGGCGCGCGCACCCGCACCTTCAATGGCATGGCCAGGTTCAGCGCCAGTTCCTCGACGAAGCGCTGCATGGCCCGCTCGGCCGGCAGGCAGACAAAGGCAAAGTCCAGTGCATCGACCAGGCGCAGCTGCTCGCGAGCAGCCAGCGGGTGGTCGGCGGCCACCAGCAACACCAGGCGCTCGGTGCGAAACGGCAGCGACACCAGGCCGTCGTTGACCAGGTTGCCGTCGTACACACCGATCTCGCACTCGCCGCTCAGGACCACGCGCAGCACATCGACGCTCTTGTGTTCGACCAGTTGCAGGTCCAGTTCCGGATAGTCCGCCAGGAACGGCCCGAGCACCGCCGGCAACAGGGTGCTGTTGGTCACCGTCGAGGCCGCCAGGTGCAGGTTGATGCGCCGTTGCCCGGCCAGCTCGCGCAGGGTGTCGTGCAGCCTCTGCGCCTCGCCCAGCACGCCACGCGCCGACTCCAGCACCAGGCGCCCGGCCGGCGTCAGCTGCATGCCGTCGGCCCTGCGCGTGAACAGCGTCAGGCCACTGCGTGCCTCGAACAGCCGCAGGCGGGTACTAGCGGCCGACACCGCCACCGGGAAGGTCGCCGCTGCCTTGCTCAGGCTGCCGGTGGCGGCGATGGCCGCAAGCAAGCGCAGATCGGCCAGGTCGAAGTGCATGGGGGATTCTCCGAATCAGAACGCCATGTTCGAAAAAAAGCGATTCTATCGCATTGGCGTTCTGCACAGAATAAGCCCATTCCCCTGCCACGGATGTCCCATGAACCCGATTCCCACTTTCCTCCAGCGCGCCCTTGCCAACGGCAGCCTGTATGCCGTGCTCGCGGCCCTGGGGTTCAGTTTCAAGGCCATCTTCGTCAAGCTCGCCTATGCCGCCGGGCCGGTGGATGCCATCAGTCTCCTGGCACTGCGCATGCTGCTGGCGCTGCCGTTGTTCGCCTGGCTGGTCTGGGCCAGCCGCGGCCGAGGCGATACCCCGCTGAGCCTGCCCGATGGCCTGCGCGTGGCGCTGCTCGGGCTGCTCGGCTACTACCTGGCCAGCCTGTTCGACTTCTATGGCCTGCAATACATCAGCGCCGGGCTGGAACGGCTGATCCTGTTCACCTACCCGACGCTGGTGCTGATCTTCCAGGCCATCGTCCAGCGCGAACGCCCTACCCTGCGGACGCTGACGGCCATGGGCCTATGCTACCTGGGGCTGGGTATCGCCTTCGTCCATGACCTGAGCGTGGCCGGCATCGGCAACCAGGTGGTGATCGGTTCGCTGTGGGTATTCGCCAGCGCGGTGACCTACGCCCTGTACTACTCGGGCACCGGCATGATGCTAAAGCGCATGGGCTCGATGCGCCTGGCCGGGCTGTGCGGCACGGCATCCTCGCTGATGGTGCTGGCGCATTACCTGCTGGTGGCCGATGTCGCGCCGCTGTGGAACCTGCCGGGCGCGGTATGGCTGAACGCAGCGCTGATGGCGCTGTTCTCCACGGTGCTGCCGATCTACTGGGTGGCCCTGGCCATCCAGCGCATGGGGCCGACCCACACGGCGGCGGTGGGCAACCTGGGGCCGGTGCTCACGGTGCTGGCCTCGTGGGCGATCCTCAGCGAGACGATTTCGCTGTACCAGGTGATCGGGTTGGCGCTGGTGCTGTTCGGGGTATCGCGCCTGAAGCCGGCCAAGAAAACGCAGCCGATGCCCGCAGCCAGGGCCACCGAGGGTTGACGGGAGGGCCGTTCAGCGCGCGGTGCCGATAATGATGCCCTGCTCACGCAGCTGCTCCAGCAACAGTAGTCCCTGGACCTGCAGCGCTTCATCGCCCAGCGCCTGCAAGCGCTCGCGCCCGGTCCCGCTCACCCCGGCCAGAAGCCGCCAGGCCATGGGCGAGAGACGCAAGAAGCGTACCTGCAGCCCGGCGTCGCGATAGACCAGCAACAGCGTCGGCATCGCCGGTGGCTCCAGCGGCTGCTCATGCGGGCCGATGCGCTCCACCGGCCAGAGATAGGCCAGCACCCGCGCCGTGCAGGACAGCACAGGCGTGCCGTCGAGCAGGTCGCCCGCCGGGTCATGGGGTGGTTCCTGGGCGTCGCTCAGGTACAACTGCGCCTCGATCCATTCGTAATGCGCCAGCTCCAGTTGCCAGGGGGCATCGAGCTCGATGCCCTGCAGGTAGTCGACAAAGGCTTCGGCCACTTCGGTGAACAGCGGCGTCTGGCTGCGGTAAGCGGCATAGAAGTCGCGCACCCGGGCATGCCAGCGCTGCTCGCCCAGGGTCTGGCGCAACACCGGAAAGCTGCCTGCCAGCAACCCCTCGATGGCGCCGTAGAACAGCTCGCGATAAATCTTCAGCCGCCGCGCCTCCAGGCCCGGTGGCGGCGGATGGCTGGCCGGATCACGCAGGTGTCGGGCCAGGGTGAACTGCTGTTCGCGCAGTGTTTCACTCATCGCTCGGTACTCCATGAGTTTGCTGAAGGCTGCGGATATGGGCCGTCTCGGCCAGCAGTTCGGCCAGCGGCGGGTAGTTGAAATCACGCTCGAGCACGGTCGGCTGGGCGCCGAATCGCGCGCAGGCTTGGGCGAACAAGGCCCAGACCGCATCCTTGACCGGCGCGCCGTGGGTATCGACCTTGAGGTCCGGGGCTTCGTCGTAATGGCCGGCAACGTGCATGCCGACCACCCGCTCCCGGGGGATGCCGGCGAGGAACGCCTGGGCGTCGTAGCGATGATTGCAGGCATTGACGAAGACATTGTTGACGTCCAGCAGCAGATCGCAATCGGCCTCGTCGAGCACCGCGCGAATGAAATCCAGCTCGGCCATGGCCTGGTACGGAGCGGCGTAATAGCTGATGTTCTCCACCGCGATGCGCCTGCCCAGCACCTCCTGGGCCTGGCGGATGCGCGCGGACACATGGCGCACGGCCTCGTCGGTGAACGGAATCGGCAGCAGGTCATAGAGGTGGCCATCGTCGCTGCAGTAGCTCAGATGCTCGCTGTACAGGCGCACCTGGTGATGGTCGAGGAACTGTCGGGTACGCGCCAGGAATGCAAGGTCCAGTGGCGCGGTGCCGCCCAGTGACAGCGAGAGCCCGTGGCAAGCGATGGCAAAGCGTTCGGCCAGGCGCTCCAGGCTCTGGCCGAAAGCGCCACCGACGCCAATCCAGTTCTCCGGCGCGCACTCGAGGAAGTCCACCGCGCCCGCCTCCATGGTCAGCAGGTCGGGCAGCAGGCCACGGCGCAGGCCGAGGCCGGTGTGCAATTTGGGTTGGGACATGATTGCAGGCTCTCTGGGGCATTGAACGGCATCGCGGAGCCAGCCCGCTCCCACGCATGACATCGTGGGAGTGGGCTGGCCCCGCGAGGAGCGTCAGGACTGGCCGGTCAGATGGCTGAACAGCCCGTCGGGCATGGCCTTGCCGTTGGCCTTGTAGATTGCCGCCAGGTGATCGTGGGCCTCCTGCTCGGAAATGAAACCATCGTGATCGCGATCGATCTTGTCGAAGTCGGCGGCGCGGTCCTTGGCCACGGCGAGAAACTCGTCGCGCGAGACCTTGCCGTCGTGATTGCTGTCGGTGCGGGCGAAGGATGCGTCGCCACACTTGCCTTCACCGCATTTGCCCTCGGCGCCGGCCTTGGCGCTGGCGCCACACTTGCCCTCGCCACACTTGCCTTCGCTTTGCGTCGCCTTGCCACTGGCGCCGCACTTGCCTTCACCGCACTTGCCCTCGCCCGGCGTCTTGGCGGCGGCCAGCTGGTAGCCCTGGGACAGCGGTTCGACGGCAAAGGCGGTGTTAAGGGCCATGCCGGCGAACAGGGTGGCACCGAGCAGGCCAAGGGTTTGACGGGTGTTTTTCATGATGCAGCTCCACGGGTGGTTGAAAGTGGAGCCATTTGGCCGTGGCGGTGTGTCGTCGGTGTATCGTCAAGGGCGGGGTTTTGTATGCCAGTGGGTCCTGGCGACGGGTTGATACACGGGGATACACAACGCGGCCCCTGCACACGCGAGGGCCGCGTTGCGATGATCAGTCGTCCAATGGCTTGGGCGGCGCGGCGGGCTTGCTCGGTTTGGCCTTGCTGTCCTTGGCCTTGGGTTCGGCGGGCGCGGCGGCAACCGGCTCCGGCGCGGTGATCGCCTTCTCGCTGGCCGGCAACTCGTCCACGGCCTTGAAGATCGTCTGTGGCTCGATCATCTCGCCGCTGTCGTCGTCCTTGAGCATGTGACGTTCACCGTCCTTGCCGATCAGGATCACCTTGGTGCCCTTGCTCGCGCCGAGCTTGAGCTCGCGGATCAGGGCCATGGTGGTCTGCTGCTCGAGGTTCTTGTCCTCGCGCTTGCCCATCATGTTGGCCACGCTGTAGAGCACCAGGCCGCGCTCCTTGAACCCCGCCTGGGTGGCCGGGTCTTCCATTGCCTTGTTCAGGCCACGCAAGGTCGGGTCGGCGCTGCTGGGCGCGATCACCACCAACGGCCTTGCCTTGCCCAGTTCCTTGGCCAGCGGTGCATCGCTGTCGGCGGCGTACAGAGGGCCGGCTACGACGAGCAGGGTAGCGAGGGTCAGTGACCGGACGAGCATGCGCATCTCCTTGTTTTCTCGATCAACCTAAAGACTGCGGATCTGGGAGAAAGATCCGGCGTGGAGCCTAAACCAACTGGCCAGGCGCCTGCTCACGGCAAAAGTAACCGGGCATGTCCCACGCCTGACCAGAGCATAGTCCAAGGACAACGCGCGCACTCAGGGTCGTGCATGGCCTGCGACCGCGCCAGCAGGCTCCAACGCGGTGCGTGTCAGTTCCAGCAGCAGTGCTTGCCGTCCGCTGTCCCACTGCTCGCGCAAGGCCTCCTGCCGCGCCGCGTAGTCACCATCGGTCATGGTCTGCGCGGCCTCCAGCAACGCCGTGGAGCGCTCCTGGAATGGCGCATCGAAGGTCACGAAGCGCTCGCCATGGGCGCGCCGCAGATGCTCCACCCAGAACTCCCGCGCCACCAGCGACTGGGCCACACGCTCCGGGGTCTCGGCTTCCTGTATTCGCGCACGAGCCTGTTCCAGCCGTGCCGCATGTACCCCGGCCACTTCGCCAAACAGCATATCGTCAGGCTGTGCCGGCAACTCGAGGTGATCACGCAGCCCCACTCGATAAGCCATCCTCACTTCGATCTCGTCAGGGTTGGCGTCCTCTGCCCTGCGCGCCTGGACATCTTCGTTGGCGAGTCGATCCACCTCGTCCAGGCGCCACAGGCGACGGCCCAGTCGCAGCAAGGCGTCCTGCTGGTCGCCTGCCTGGGCTTGCATGCGTGCCTGCCACACCAGCATGGACAGTTCCAGGTTGCTGAAGCACAACGCGACACTGTCCTGGCACGTCAGGTCTTCGCTGGCGTGCTGGAACAGTTCCCGAGCCAGCGCGGGGTGGTCACGCATGGCGACCAGCATGCTGAACACACGGTTGGCCAGGTGCTGACGCTGACGCTGGTAATCCGACGTTTCCTGCAACCGGCCCAACAGCCGGAAAAAGTCCCCCGCCTCGGTCTCGCCCTCCAGCTCGTCCCAGGCCGCCGACTGTTCGGTCCGCGACGCGCTGTCGGCGGCGTCGAGCCAGCTCTGGCGCAGGGATACCTCGTCCCCGGCGCCAGGCTCCGGCAAGACGGCGTCATGCAGTTGCTGGAACACTTGCAGGCGTTGCGCCGACTGCGCCGACAACGGGTTGTCCGCCAGCAGCACGCTGCTGCCGAGCCACGCCGGCGAACGGAAGAAGCGCGCCGGCAACTCGGTGATCCGGTTGCCGCGCAGGTCGGCGATCAGCAGGTCCATGCGGTCCATCAGCGCTGGCGGCAGCTCGCTGATCCCGGTGCTGCGCAGGTGCAGGCGACTCAGTCGCTCCAGGCGGTAGAGCGGGAAGGTGCGCCCCAGCGGGTTGTACGACAGGTTGACGTACTCCAGCGACACGCAGTTGCCCAGCGTCATGGCCTGGGAGGCATCGAGCACGATGGCGTTGCCGTAAAGGTCCAGCTCGCGCAGATTCCCCAGGTTCACCAACTGCGCAGGCACGCAGGTCAGCTGGTTGCTGGACAACTCCAGGGTACGCAGGCGAGGAAAAGCCTGCAGGAAGCCGGGTGGCACTTCCCGTAGCCCCAGCCCCATCAGCGACAACTCCCGCACATGGGCGAAACTCACCGACTCGGGCAAGTCAGGCAGTGTCTGCAGGTTCACCGACCATACGCTCAGGCGAAACCCGGTCGCTGGCACATTGTCGCCACTGGCCCGGGTCTGCCTGCGCTGCCAGCAATTGACCAGCGTGTCGCTGAAGTAGCGCCGGTCGACACGCTGCGTGGGACTGCCGGCCAGCCGTGTCCAGCTCTGCAGATGGCTTTCCAGTGCCTGCAGCTCACGACCGAGACTGACGATCTCGTCCTCGGGTCTGCGCCCGCTCTGCTGGACCTCGCTGATCCAGTTGCTGATCTCGCCGTCGGTGAATGCCGGATAGATTTCGCGCAATGCTGCGGACAGCGCGCGTGCTCGTCGCCGGGGGCTGCCGGGGCTCCGTCCGCTCAGCGGATAGCCAAGGCGCCCGTCACGCAGGCGTTGCGGCGGCTGGAACCAGCCTGTCGCGTCGCGTTGCCCCAGCGCCTGGGCTACCAGCGCGCGTCGCCGGGCGGCCAGGCGCGCCACCGTTATCCTCAGGTTGTGGGCGAACGGATCACCCAGGCCAAGGGCCTGGCGCCGGTCGTTGTCGTAGGCGCTGGCAATCACCTCGAACAACTCGCCGGGCTCGCCAATGGTCTGTCCCTTGCTGTCCAGCAACTGGAATCGGCCATTGAGATGAACCAGGTCGAAATCGGCGGCATCGGCATCGCCGTGCAGCCGTGGCCCATCGCTGCCGCCATCGTACAGGCGCCAGCGAATCGCCGTCTCCTGTCCAGGCAACTGTTCGAGCGAGCCCAGCACGGCCCTGGCCAGATCGGCGTCCTGTGGCGTATCGAGGGAAAGCCCCTCGTACACGCGCGCCAGGCGCGCCTGGCGCTGCGCCGCCCTGGCGGCAGTGGCCAGGCGCAGCGCGACCCGTCCGCTGTCCTGCAGCCGCTGGCGATCCATGGTCCGCGCCGCAGCGACCAGTTCCGCCGCCACCGCGCTCGGCAGCCGGGGAAACTGCCGACGCAAGGCCGCCACATCGCTCGCCTCGCTGTCCTGCAGCGCTGCGTAAAGTTGCTCGAACAACACCCGGCGCTGCTCCCAGACTTGCTCCGCCAACATCGGGTCGCTCAACCCGCTGGCGCCCGGCAGTGCGCGAGCGTGATCGAGCACCGTGACGTCGGTGACCACGTCACCGCCACGCAGTTGCTTCACCACCCGCCGGATGCGAGTGTCCAGGCGAACACGCCGCACGCCATCGCGCAGCCCCGCATCCGGCGCCAGCCCCTGCACGTGCATGGCCCGCAGGTGGTCGCCGTCGAGTGCGTGGGCGACCAGCACCTGGTCGATCTGCTCGTCATCGAGCAGGGCAAAGTCGCCGCCAAGGCGCCGGAACAGCGCACGCGTGTCGTCCCACTGCGCGGGCTGCTCGTACCACAGGCGCCAGGCGCCGGCACCGTTGTCGCTCAGCCGCGGGGCATACCCCGCCTGTGCCGCCAGGCGCCAGCGTCCCGTGTCGCTTTGCTGGACGACCGGATAGCAGTGCCCATCCATTTCGATCCAGGTCTGCTCGTCCAGGCGATGAAGGCCCTCGGCATCGCGCACCGCCGCAGCCGGAGCAGAGGCACTGCGAAACGCGGCGAGGTCCGGGTGCCACAGGCGCGTCGTGCCGTCTTCCAGGCGCGCCGGCACCAGGCTGTCGACCATCGACGCTCGCGCCCAGGCATTGCGAGCCAGGGTCACCCCAGTGGCTGTCAGCGCCATGCCGGCAAGGTCGCCGGCGACATTCAGCACGTGATCCAGTGCCGCGCTGGTGTCACCTTCGTGCCAAGCCTCGACACCGTGGAAGACCTCGCCCAGCAACTCCCAGGCGGTCACCGCCAGCAAGCCGGCGCCGATGACCGGCACGAACATGCCGGCCAGGCTGAGCAACGCCCAGCCTTCGGCTTCCAGGCGTTGTTCGTGGGCCCGCCGCACCTGCGCATCGACCTCGTCGGTCGGTACCGCGATCATCGCCGCGTCGTCCTTGATCTGCTCGATACGCGCCTCGCCCAGGCAGTCGAATACCGCCTTCGGCCAGGATCGCAGGTGCTCCTCCAGGGCGATGTTGGCCAAGTCCGAGACCCCGGCGTAGCCGGCCACCACCGCGGCGAAGAAACGCTGGCCGTCACGACGCCGGACGAAGCGGCTGAAGAAACGCTGGTAGGGTGCGGTGCGCAGGTGCTTGCCCAGGGCATTGGCGAAATGACGCAGATCGGGGAACGCCCGCCATGCGCCCTGAGGGTCGCCAGGCACATGCACCAGCACGCGCCAGGTGCTGCTGTACAGTGGATCGAAACGCTCATCGCGTACGTCGAGCACGACGATCTGCTCGAGGGTCACCCCCAGCAGGCTCAGGCGTTTGACCTGCACGCTGCGCCCCTGCAAGCGCAGCTGCCCACGCAGGGCACAGAAATCGACCAGCAGCTGATGCTCGTCGTCACTGACATCACCACGGATCCAGGCAACATGCGCATCAACCAGCATGGCATAGCGCTGCGCGCGCGAAATCAGTGATGCCACTCGGGTGTCCGGCGCCTGCAGGATCGACACCAGATGCGCCTGATAGCGCCGTCCGAGATCGAGCTCGCGACACAGGCGCGCGAACGCCGGCGCGCTCGGCAGCGCCAACTTCTGGCCAGGGGGGCCGTCCAGGCGATTGCCCACAGGCTGGCCATCGGCGCTGGCCTGATCGCTGTCGAAATTGCCCAGCGCCGCCGCGAGCAGGGGAACATGCTGGTAGACCACCGTGGTCAGGTGGCTGCCGACAGGCACCTCATTGATGATCGGCTCACGCCGGCCCTGGCGAAAGCGCAAGGCCTTCACATCGGCGGTGCCAACATGCGGCTTCAGCGCTTGTCGCAGCAACGGCAAGGCGAAGTCGTCGATGTTCTCGATCTTCGCCAGCACGGCGCTGACGCGCTCGCGAAAGTACCAGCTGAGGGTCAGCGCCTCGCGCAGCATCGTCACTTGCGCGGGGCTGGCCGAGCGCAGCCAGGTCGGCAAACGGGCGGCGATGAGGG
The DNA here is from genome assembly GCF_029840925.1 of Pseudomonas sp. GD03858. Lineage (GTDB taxonomy): Bacteria > Pseudomonadota > Gammaproteobacteria > Pseudomonadales > Pseudomonadaceae > Aquipseudomonas. Next base: position 2,755 of record NZ_JAOCDM010000034.1, on the reverse strand, counting down.
CATCCTGGAACGTTTCGTGTCCGCTCACTGATGGGGTGCAGGGCAAGTCCTGCTCGTTGCTGTCCATGGCTCGTCTCTCCTGAGGGTGGAGACGCGAGGGTATGAAGCTCGGCGGGACATCGAGCGCTAGATAGATAGCACCCACCCTCGACCCGCTCAGAAGTCGAAGGCCAGTTGATCCATATGCCCCAGGTCGATCGTGCGCCCCAGCACGAACGGCAGGATGGCATCCGCCACGGGTTGCAGCTGTCGGGTCAGATAGTGCTCGTAATCGACCGGTGAGCTCAGGCTCTCCAGGGGCTCAGGCCCCGATGTCGTGATCATGTAGCTGATCCAGCCGCCGTTCTGGTATTGCGTGGGGCGCCCGACCCGGCGATTGTGCTCGTCGGCCAGGCGCGCCGCGCGCACATGCGGCGGCACGTTGCGCTGGTAGTCGGCCAATGGCCGACGCAGGCGCTTGCGGTAAACCAGCAACTCATCCTGCTCACCCGCCAGCGTGCGCCGCACGTACGCGCTCAGGTAGTCGCGGTAAGGCTGGCCACGGAACACCCGGCCATAGAGTTCCTGCTGGAACTGCCTGGCCAGCGGCGACCAGTCGGTGCGTACCGACTCCAGCCCCTTGAAGACCATTTCGTCCTGGCCGTCGCTGCGCCGCACCAGGCCGGCGTAGCGCTTCTTGCTGCCTTCGTCGGTGCCACGAATGGTCGGCATCAGAAAACGCTGGTAGTGGGTTTCGAACTGCAACTCCAGCGCGCTCTCCAGGCCCATGGACTGGCGCAGGTTGTCGCGCCACCACTGGTTGACCTCGGCCACCAGCGCGCGACCGATATCCGCCGCGGCCGCTTCGTCGTGGGCGCCCTTGAGCCAGACGAAGGTGGAGTCGGTATCGCCGTAGATCACGTCATAGCCTTGCGCTTCGATCAGCGCTCGGGTCTGGCGCATGATCTGATGCCCGCGCATCGTGATCGACGAGGCCAGGCGCGGATCGAAGAAACGGCAGCCATTGGAGCCGAGCACCCCGTAAAACGCGTTCATGATGATCTTCAGCGCCTGTGACAACGGCGCGTTGCCGGCGCGCTTGGCCGCCTCGCGCCCCTGCCAGACCCGTTCGACGATCGCCGGCAGGCAATGCATGGCACGCGAGAAGCGCCCACCGCGAAAGCCCTCGACCGAATGCGTGTTGTCCGGCTGGCGCAGGCCCTCGACCAGCCCAACCGGGTCGATGAGAAAGGTACGGATGATCGAGGGGTACAGGCTCTTGTAGTCGAGCACCAGCACCGAATCGTACAACCCGGGGCGCGAATCCATGACGAAACCGCCAGGGCTGGCGGCATCCGGGCGGCTGCCCAGGTTCGGCGCGACATAGCCCAGACGATGCATGTGCGGCATGTACAGGTGACAGAACGCCGCCACCGAGCCGCCACTGCGATCCACCGCCAGCCCCGTGACCGCGGCGCGTTCGAGGAGGAATTCGAGCAACCGGGCCTTGGCGAAGATGCGCGTGACCAACTCGCAGTCCTTGAGGTTGTAGCGGGCCAAGGCCGGCTTGTCCTCGGCGAACATGCGGTTGATCTCGTCCATGCGCTGGTAGGGCGTGTCGATGGCCTTGCCCTCGCCCAGCAACTGCTGTGCGACATGCTCGAGGCTGAACGACGGGAAGCTCCAGGTCGCCGAGCGCAGGGCCTCGATGCCGTCGATCAGCACGCGGCCGGGCGCCTCGGCGAAGAAATGGCTGCGGCTGCCGTGCTCGCGCAGGTGCATGGGCGCGCCGTCGCGACCCAGGCACAGGGGCACGCCGAGCCTGGCCGCGTGCTCGTGCAGCAGGCGCAGGTCGAACTGCACCAGGTTCCAGCCGATGATCGCGTCGGGATCGTGGCGCGCCAGCCACTGGTTCAGGCAATGGATGAGACCGGCGCGGTCGGCGCAGTAGTGCAGATCGAAGTCCACCGCCGCGTCACCGCCATCGGCCGGGCCGAGCATGTACACCTGGCGCTGACCGCAGCCTTCCAGAGCGATGCTGTACAGCTCGCCCCGTTCGCTGGTCTCGATATCCAGCGAGACCAGGCGCAAGGGCGGCCGATAGTCCGGATCGGGCTTGAGTTGCGCATCGAGCAGAACGCCCTGCTCGCCCGGCCGGCCATGAAAACGCACCGCGGCGGTGATGAAGCGCTCCATCAGGTAGCGCTCCGGCGGACGGATATCGGCTTCGAAGACGTCGACGCCAGCGGCGCGCAGGCGTTTTTCCAGCGCGATCAGCTGGCGATACTGGTGGCAATACAGGCCATGGACCGGGCGCAGGTCGAAATCACGCAGCTGCAACGGCTTGAGCGCGACGCCCGGTTCGTCGACCAGCACCGCCCTGGCCTGCTCGGCCTGTGCCGCGGGGACGAACGCCACCGAGGGCTGCGGCGCCAGACGCAGACGCCTTGGCCCCTGGTCGGTGGCCAACCAGAACTCCACGCAGGTGCCCTCGGGGGTGTCGTGCCAATGGCGGGTGAGGACAAAACCCTGTTGCAACTGCACTGCCTGGACCTCGGATCGCTGTTCTGTTCACTCGAACGCGATTGTAGCGCGTCTGCCCGGGCAAATGCCTGCGTCGCGGCATCGGCACGGGTCAGCCCTTTCAAGGCCTCTGGGCAGGAGGGCTATTGACCGAGTCAGGGCCGCCAAGTGTTCGCCGTTAGAGTTGCAGCGCCTATGAGATCGAGCGCCGCCCGCGCGGCGCATCGCGACGCAAGGCCGCTCCTACATTTGT
>NZ_JAOCDM010000033.1 GCF_029840925.1 Pseudomonas sp. GD03858 | reverse complement strand
GGAGCGAGGATTTTTTGGTTACTTTTTGATCCTTCAAAAAGTAACCCGCCGTAAGGGCGGAAAGGTGACTGTGCGTCACCATCGCCAATGAATGCGCATAAAAAAATCAAGACCCACTCTCTTGAGGCCAAAGCCAAAGCCCCGATTTCCCCAGCCTGGAAAAAGTTGGAAAGCTTCTTGCAGAGGCAGCGCCAGGCGCCACCCAGGCGTCAAAGTTTTGCCTGAAGAGGAATCGCGGTGGATCGCACTCAGTTAATCAGCAACGCCCGTAACAACCTGGCCGGTCTCGGCCGGGGCAACGTCGGCGTGCCGCTGCTGTTGCTGGTGATGCTGGCAATGATGATGCTGCCGATCCCGCCGTTCCTGCTCGACGTGTTCTTCACCTTCAACATCGCCCTGTCCATCGTGGTCCTGCTGGTCTGCGTCTATGCCCTGCGCCCACTGGATTTCGCCGCCTTCCCGACCATCCTGCTGGTGGCGACCCTGCTGCGCCTGGCGTTGAACGTGGCCTCCACCCGCGTGGTCATGCTCCACGGCCAGGAAGGCCACGGCGCCGCGGGCAAGGTGATCCAGGCCTTCGGTGAGGTGGTGATCGGCGGCAACTACGTGGTCGGCGCGGTGGTCTTCGCCATCCTCATGATCATCAACTTCGTGGTGGTGACCAAGGGCGCCGGACGCATCTCCGAGGTGAGCGCGCGCTTCACCCTCGACGCCATGCCCGGCAAGCAGATGGCCATCGACGCCGACCTCAATGCCGGCCTCATCGACCAGGCCCAGGCCAAGGCCCGCCGCTCCGAAGTCGCCCAGGAAGCCGAGTTCTACGGCTCCATGGACGGCGCCAGCAAGTTCGTTCGCGGCGACGCCATCGCCGGCCTGCTGATCCTGTTCATCAACCTGATCGGCGGCATGCTCATCGGCATGCTGCAGCACGGCATGACCTTCAGCGACGCCGGCAAGGTCTACGCCCTGCTGACCATCGGTGACGGTTTGGTGGCGCAATTGCCATCGCTGCTGCTGTCCACCGCCGCCGCGATCATGGTCACCCGTGCCTCCGGCTCGGAAGACATGGGCAAGCTCATCAATCGGCAGATGTTCGACTCGCCCAAGGCCCTGGCCGTCTCTGGCGCGCTGATGATCATCATGGGCCTGGTGCCGGGCATGCCCCACGTCGCCTTCCTCAGCCTGGGCGCGTTGGCGGGCGGTGGCGCCTACTTCGTCTGGAAGAAGCAGCAGAAAGCCAAGCTGGCCGCTCAGCAGGAGGCCCAGCGCCAGCAAGACCTGCTGCCCTCGCCGCAGCGTGCGATGGAGACCAAGGAGCTGGGCTGGGATGACGTCACGCCCATCGACATGATCGGCCTCGAGGTCGGCTACCGCCTGATCCCGCTGGTGGACCGCAACCAGGGCGGGCAGTTGCTGGCGCGGATCAAGGGTGTGCGCAAGAAGCTCTCCCAGGACCTGGGCTTTCTCATGCCCACCGTGCACATCCGCGACAACCTCGACCTGCAGCCCAGTGCCTATCGCCTGACGCTGATGGGGGTGATCCTGGCGGAGGCCGAGATCTACCCGGACCGTGAACTGGCAATCAATCCGGGCCAGGTGTTCGGCACCCTCAACGGCATCGCCGCGCGCGACCCGGCCTTCGGCCTGGAAGCGGTCTGGATCGATGTCGGCCAGCGCGCGCAGGCACAATCGCTGGGCTACACGGTGGTCGACGCCAGCACCGTGGTCGCCACCCACCTCAACCAGATACTGCAAAAGCATTGTCATGAGCTGATAGGTCACGAGGAGGTCCAGCAACTGCTGCAGGTACTGGCCAAGGCATCGCCAAAGCTGGCCGAAGAGCTGGTGCCGGGTGTCATTTCCTTGTCGGGGCTGCTCAAGGTCTTGCAGGCATTGCTTGCCGAGCAGGTGCCGGTGCGTGATATTCGCAGCATTGCCGAGGCCATCGCCAATAACGCGATGAAGAGTCAAGATACCGCCGCGTTGGTGGCGGTGGTGCGGGTCGGATTGTGTCGCGCTATCGTGCAAAGCATTGTCGGTGTTGAGTCCGAGCTGCCTGTGATCACCCTGGAGCCAAGGTTGGAACAAATCTTGCTCAATAGTCTGCAAAGGGCCGGGCAGGGTCAGGAAGAGGGTGTTCTTCTTGAGCCGAGCATGGCCGAGAAGCTTCAGCGTTCGTTGATCGAGGCGGCCCAGCGCCAGGAAATGCAGGGCCAGCCGGCCATCCTTCTGGTCGCCGGCCCGATCCGCGCCATGCTGTCGCGCTTCGGTCGCCTGGCTGTACCGAATTTGCATGTTTTGGCGTATCAGGAAATACCTGACAACAAGCAAGTCACCATCGTTGCCACCGTGGGCCCCAACGGCTGAGGTAGTGGGTTATGCAAGTTAAGCGTTTTTTCGCCGCCGATATGCGTCAGGCCATGAAGCTGGTCCGGGATGAGCTGGGCTCCGATGCCGCCATCATCGGCAACCGGCGCATCGCCGGCGGTGTCGAACTGACGGCCGCGCTGGACTACAAGCTGTCCGCCCTGGCCCCGCGTGTGCCCAACGTCGAGCTCGAGGACGAGCTGCGCAAGACGCAATCGCGCATCGTCACCGCCCAGGCCGAACTGAGTGGGCGCAGCGAGGCCAGCGAGGGTAACCGACAGCTGTTCGCCGGCCAGTCGCTGACCGCCGCCGAGCCGCTGATCGAGCCGCATGCCGATGAGCTCGCGCCAGCGTCGACGCCTGTGGCGGCGCCGGTCGATCCGCGCCTGTTCGATGCCATGCGCAGCGAGCTCAATGGCCTGCGCGAACTGCTCGAAGTACAGCTGGGCTCGCTGGCCTGGGGCCAGTTGCAGGGCAGCAAGCCGCAACAGGCCAACCTCTGGCGTCGCCTGCAGCGCCTGGGTCTGTCCGGTGGGCTGGCTCGCGAGCTGCTCGACCTGACTGCGGGAATAGAAGAGCCGCGCCATGCCTGGCGCATGGTTCTGGCGCACCTGGCACGGATGATCGAGGTGCCCGAGATCGAACCGATCGAGGAGGGCGGGGTGATCGCCATGGTCGGCCCGGCCGGCATGGGCAAGACCACCACCCTGGCCAAGCTGGCCGCGCGCTACGTGCTCAAGTACGGCGCAAGCAACCTGGCGTTGGTCAGCATGGACAGTTTCCGCATTGGCGCCCAGGAGCAGCTCAAGACCCTGGGGCGTATCCTCAACGTGCCGGTCACCTACGTCGATCCGGGCGAGTCCCTGGCCCAGGCGCTGGAGCCGCTGCTGCGCAAGCGCGTGGTGCTGATCGACACCGCCGGCCTGCAGGCCAGCGATCCGGCCCTGCGCATGCAGCTGGAAACCCTGGCCGGACGTGGCATCGCCGCCAAGAACTACCTGGTGCTGGCGACCACCAGCCAGAAGCAGGTGCTCACCGCCGCCTACCACAGCTACAAGCGCTGTGGCCTGGCCGGGTGCATCCTGACCAAGCTCGATGAGACGGCTTGCCTCGGCGAAGTGCTGAGCCTGGCCATCAGTCATGAATTGCCGGTGGCCTATCTGACCGATGGGCCGCGCATTCCTGACGACCTGCAGCTGCCACGCAAGCACCAGCTGGTGAGCCGTGCGGTCAGCGTGCAGTTGCAGGACGAGCCCAGCGACGAGGCCATGGCCGACATGTTCGCTGATCTCTACCACAACCCTGGCAAGCGCGCGGGTTGAAGGTGAATACTGTGCAAAGTACCTACATCATGGGGTTGCCCGGCCTGTACGTGGCCTTGAGTGTTCAGCCCCTCATGTGGCCTGGGTCCAAGCGAGACAAGGTAAAGAACAGACATGGGTAGCATGCATCCCGTACAGGTAATCGCCGTGACCGGCGGCAAGGGTGGCGTCGGCAAGACCAACGTTTCAGTGAACCTGTCGCTGGCGCTAGCCGAGCTCGGCCGTCGGGTCATGTTGCTGGACGCCGACCTGGGCCTGGCCAATGTCGACGTTCTGTTGGGGCTCACGCCCAAACGCACCCTCGCCGACGTCATCGAGGGCCGCTGCGAGCTGCGCGATGTGCTGCTGCAGGGGCCCGGCGGTGTGCGCATCGTGCCTGCGGCCTCGGGCACGCAGAGCATGGTGCACCTGGCGCCTGCGCAGCATGCCGGCCTGATCCAGGCCTTCAGCGACATCGGCGACAACCTCGATGTGCTGGTGATCGACACCGCCGCGGGCATCGGCGAATCGGTGGTCAGCTTCGTGCGCGCCGCGCAGGAAGTGCTGCTGGTGGTGTGCGACGAGCCGACCTCGATCACCGATGCCTACGCCCTGATCAAGCTGCTCAACCGCGATTACGGGATGAATCGATTCCGTGTGCTGGCCAACATGGCCCAGAGCCCGCAGGAGGGCCGCAACCTCTTCGCCAAGTTGACCAAGGTCACGGACCGCTTCCTCGACGTCGCCCTACAATACGTCGGCGCCGTGCCTTACGACGAATGTGTGCGCAAGGCGGTGCAGAAGCAGCGGGCGGTCTATGAAGCCTTCCCTCGGTCCAAGTGCGCGCTGGCCTTCAAGGCCATCGCGCAGAAGGTCGACAGCTGGCCGCTGCCTGCCAACCCGCGCGGTCACCTTGAATTCTTCGTCGAGCGCCTGGTGCAGCCCACCAGTGCAGGGCCCGTCCTATGAGTGCGAGCGGTTTCAAGATGTACAGCAAGGCGTCCAAGGATGCTCAGTACGAGCTGATCGAACGCTACGCGCCGCTGGTCAAGCGTATCGCCTATCACCTGCTGGCGCGCCTGCCGGCCAATGTTCAGGTGGAAGACCTGATCCAGGCCGGCATGATTGGCCTGCTGGAAGTCGCCAACAAGTACGACGCCAGCAAGGGCGCCAGCTTCGAGACCTACGCCGGCATCCGCATTCGCGGCGCCATGCTCGACGAGGTGCGCAAGGGGGACTGGGCGCCGCGTTCGGTCCATCGCAATACGCGCATGGTCAGCGATGCGATTCGTTGTGTCGAAGCAAAGACGGGGCGCGACGCTAAAGATCACGAAGTTGCTGCCGAACTCCAATTGAGTCTCGATGATTACTACGGGATTCTAAACGACACCTTGGGCAGTCGCCTGTTCAGTTTCGACGACTTGCTGCAGGACGGCGAACACGAGGGGCTGCACGAGGACGGCGCCAGCGGCCAGCTGGAGCCATCGCGGGACCTGGAGGACGAGCGCTTCCAGGCCGCGCTGGCCGATGCCATCGCCAACCTGCCGGAGCGCGAGCGCCTGGTGCTGGCGCTGTACTACGACGAAGAGCTGAACCTCAAGGAAATCGGTGAGGTGCTGGGGGTCAGCGAATCGCGTGTCAGCCAACTGCACAGCCAGTGCGCGGCGCGCCTGCGCAGCCGTCTGGGTGAGTGGCGGGCGCGTTGAGCCAAGGTTCGCTGCAGTCGTTTTTTGTGGTGCCGAATTGATTGACTGCGCGCTCGGCGCCGAGCGCGTTTAAGACTGCTTGGAGGTCTAATTGAACAAAGACATGAAAATCCTCATCGTTGACGATTTTTCGACGATGCGGCGGATCATCAAGAACCTGTTGCGTGACCTGGGCTTCACCAACACCTCGGAAGCCGACGATGGCAATACCGCGCTGCCGATGCTCGAGAGCGGGCACTTCGATTTCCTGGTAACCGACTGGAACATGCCTGGCATGTCCGGTATCGAGTTGCTGCGCAAGGTCCGCGCCGACGAGCGACTGAAGCACCTGCCGGTGCTGATGGTCACCGCCGAGGCCAAGCGCGAGCAGATCATCGAAGCGGCCCAGGCCGGGGTCAACGGCTACGTGGTCAAGCCTTTCACCGCCCAGGTGCTGAAAGAAAAGATCGAGAAGATCTTCGAGCGCGTCAACGGCTGAGTCATGTCAGGGGGCGCCATGGAGTCACAGAACAACTCTCTGGGTGAGTTTGAATCAACCCTGAAGAAGCATGCCCAGGAACTGGTCGAGAGCCTCGAGCGTGGCCGTTTCGGCGAAGCCGTGCAGCTTATCCACCAGCTGAACCAGACCCGCGATCGCGGTCTGTACCAGGAGGTGGGCAAGCTGACCCGCGAGCTGCACAGCGCGATCGTCAGCTTCCAGATCGACCCGGCGATGCCGCAGGCCGAGGAAGTCTCGCAGATCACCGATGCGACCGAGCGACTCTCGTATGTGGTTCGTCTCACCGAGGGCGCCGCCAACCGCACCATGGACCTGGTGGAGGAGAGCACCCCGGTGCTCAACGAGCTGGCCACCGAGGCGCAGAACCTGTCCGCCGACTGGCAGCGCTTCATGCGCCGCGAGGTGGCGGCGCCGGAATTCCGCGAGTTGGTCAAGCGCGTCGACGGTTTCCTGGCGCACAGCGCCGAAGGCAATCGCAAGGTTGCCGGCCACCTCAACGACATTCTGCTGGCTCAGGACTATCAGGACCTGACCGGCCAGGTAATCAAGCGGGTTACCGCGCTGGTTACCGAAGTAGAAAGCAATCTGCTCAAGCTCGTGCTGATGGCCAGTCAGGTCGACCGCTTTGCCGGGATCGAACATGACCACCAGCAGCTACGCGCTGAAAAAGATCAAGAAAAACATCCGACTCGGGGTGAAGGTCCGCAGATTCATGCCGATAAGCGTGAAGACGTCGTATCCGGTCAGGACGATGTCGACGATCTGCTGTCCAGCCTGGGTTTTTAAGGAGCACGTTTAATGAGCTTCGGCGCCGATGAAGAAATCCTCCAGGATTTCCTGGTAGAAGCCGGCGAAATCCTCGAGCAACTGTCCGAGCAACTGGTCGAGCTGGAAAGCCGGCCCGATGACGCGGACCTGCTCAATGCGATTTTCCGCGGTTTCCACACTGTAAAAGGGGGCGCCGGCTTCCTTCAGCTCAACGAGCTGGTGGAGTGCTGCCATATCGCCGAGAACGTGTTCGACATCCTGCGCAAAGGTGAACGCCGGGTCGACGCGGAGTTGATGGACGTGGTGCTCGAGGCGCTCGACACGGTCAACAGCATGTTCGGCCAGGTGCGCGAGCGCAGCGACGTCACCCCTGCCACGCCTGAGCTGCTGGCGGCGCTGGCGCGCCTGGCCGAGCCAGGGGGCGCCGAAGCCCCGGCAGCGGTGGCCGAGGTCGCGCCGGTGAGCGAGGAGCCTGCCGCCGAGCCGGATATCACCGACACCGAGTTCGAACAGCTGCTCGACTCCCTCGATGCGGTCAAGGCCGAGGCCGCTGTTCACGAGCAGATGCTGGGTGAGACCGTCAGCGGCAATGCGGACGAGATCACCGATGCCGAGTTCGAATCGCTGCTCGACCAGTTGCATGGCAAGGGCCAGTTCTCTGCGCAAACCGCCGTCGGCGAAGCCGCTGCTGCGGCGCCCTCCAGCGACGAGATCACCGACGACGAATTCGAGTCGCTGCTCGACCAATTGCATGGCAAGGGCACGTTCGCCGTCGATGCGCTGCCGGGCGCCGTGGCGCCTGCGGCGAGCGCCGCGCCGGCTGCGGCCGACGAGAACATCACCGAACACGAGTTCGAGGCGCTGCTGGATCAGCTGCACGGCAAGGGCAAGTTCTCCGGTGACGCTGTCGCCGCCGAAGCGCCTGTCGCCGCGGTGGCCGCCGCGCCGAAGGCCGAGGTCAAGCCTGTCGCCAAGCCGGCTCCCGCGCCTGCGGCCGCCAAACCCGCCGCCGCGCCCCGTGCCCCGGCCCCCAGCGCCGACAAGCATGGCGCCAGCGAGGCGGAAACCACGGTGCGCGTCGATACCGCGCGCCTGGATGAGATCATGAACATGGTCGGCGAACTGGTGCTGGTGCGTAACCGCCTGGTGCGCCTGGGCCTGAACAGCGGCGACGAGGCCATGTCCAAGGCCGTGTCGAACCTCGACGTAGTCACCGCCGACCTGCAGACCGCGGTGATGAAGACCCGCATGCAGCCGATCAAGAAGGTCTTCGGGCGCTTCCCGCGCCTGGTGCGCGACCTCGCCCGGCAGTTGAAGAAAGAGATCAATCTGGAGCTGGTCGGCGAAGAAACCGACCTGGACAAGAACCTTGTCGAGGCGCTGGCCGACCCGCTGGTGCACCTGGTGCGCAACGCCGTCGACCATGGCGTCGAGATGCCGGACGAGCGCGAAGCTTCCGGCAAGGCCCGCACGGGCCGGGTGGTGCTGTCCGCCGAGCAGGAGGGCGACCACATCCTGCTGTCGATCTCCGACGACGGCAAGGGCATGGACCCGAGCGTGCTGCGCGCCAAGGCCGTGGAAAAGGGCCTGATGGACAAGGACGCTGCCGACCGCCTGAGCGAGTCCGACTGCTACAACCTGATCTTCGCCCCGGGCTTCTCGACCAAGACCGAGATTTCCGACGTGTCCGGCCGCGGCGTGGGCATGGATGTGGTGAAGACCAAGATCTCTCAGCTCAATGGCTCGATCAATATCTTCTCGGCTAAGGGGCAGGGCTCGAAGATCGTCATCAAGGTACCGCTGACCCTGGCGATCATGCCGACGCTGATGGTGATGCTGGGCAACCAGGCCTTCGCCTTCCCGCTGGTCAACGTCAACGAGATCTTCCACCTGGACCTGTCGCGTACCAACGTGGTCGACGGCCAGGAAGTGGTGATCGTGCGCGACAAGGCGCTGCCGTTGTTCTACCTCAAGCGCTGGCTGGTCCAGGACCATGAGCACGAGGAGCAGCGCGAGGGGCATGTGGTGATCCTGTCGGTCGGCACCCAGCGCATCGGCTTCGTCGTCGACCAGCTGGTGGGCCAGGAAGAGGTGGTGATCAAGCCGCTGGGCAAGATGCTGCAGGGCACCCCGGGCATGTCCGGCGCGACCATCACCGGTGACGGCCGTATCGCGCTGATTCTCGACGTTCCGAGCATGCTCAAGCGTTACGCCGCCCGGCGTATTTGATTTCGGCGGCGCGCCCTGGCGGGTGCGCCGTCTAATGGAGTGTTTATGGCAGTCAAGGTCCTGGTGGTGGATGATTCCGGTTTCTTCCGCCGCCGTGTCTCGGAAATTCTCTCGGCGGACCCGACGATCCAGGTCGTGGGCACCGCGACCAACGGCAAGGAAGCGATCGACCAGGCGCTGGCGCTCAAGCCCGATGTCATCACCATGGACTACGAGATGCCCATGATGGATGGCATCACCGCGGTGCGGCACATCATGCAACGCTGCCCGACACCGGTGCTGATGTTCTCCTCGCTGACCCACGAAGGCGCCCGCGTCACCCTCGACGCCCTGGATGCCGGCGCGGTCGACTACCTGCCGAAGAACTTCGAGGACATCTCCCGCAACCCGGAGAAGGTCAAGCAGATGCTGTGCGAGAAGGTCCACACCATCTCGCGCAGCAACCGACGTTTCAGCGGCTATTCCAGCCCGGCGCCCAGCGCTGCGCCGGCGCCGGCCAGCAGCCATGCGCCGGCCAGCAGCTTCACCAGCACGGCCTCGCGGCCGGCTCCTGCGGCGCGTACCGTGGCAGCGGCGGCCAGCCATTCGCCGGCGCCCAAGCGCAAGCCCTACAAGCTGGTCGCCATCGGCACCTCCACGGGTGGGCCGGTGGCCCTGCAGCGCGTGCTTACCCAGCTGCCGGCCAATTTCCCGGCGCCCATCGTGCTGATCCAGCACATGCCGGCGGCCTTCACCAAGGCGTTCGCCGAACGCCTGGACAAGCTGTGCAAGATCAACGTCAAGGAAGCCGAGGACGGTGACGTGCTGCGCCCGGGCCTGGCGCTGCTGGCCCCGGGCGGCAAGCAGATGATGGTCGACGGCCGTGGCACGGTGAAGATCCTGCCGGGTGACGAGCGCCTGAACTACAAGCCCTGCGTGGACATCACCTTCGGTTCCGCGGCCAAGTCCTATGGCGACAAGGTGCTGTCGGTGGTCCTCACCGGCATGGGCGCCGATGGCCGCGAGGGCGCTCGCCTGCTCAAGCAGGGCGGCAGCACCGTGTGGGCGCAGGATGAAGCCAGCTGCGTGATCTATGGCATGCCGATGGCCATCGTCAAGGCCAACCTGGCCGATGCCGTGTACAGCCTGGACGAGATCGGCAAGCATCTGGTCGAGGCGTGCGGCTGATGGATGTCCTGAGCCTTATCGGCCTGATCCTCGCCTTCGTCGCCATCGTCGGTGGAAACTTCCTCGAAGGTGGCCACGCCGGCGCGCTGCTCAACGGCCCGGCGGCCCTGATCGTGCTCGGCGGCACCCTGGCGGCGGCGCTGCTGCAATCGCCGCTGTCGTCGTTCAAGCGCGCGCTGCAGATCGTGCGCTGGATTTTCTTCCCGCCACGGGTGGACCTGGCCGGTGGCATCGACCGGGTGGTGAACTGGAGCCTGACCGCGCGCAAGGAGGGGCTGCTGGGCCTGGAGGGCGTGGCCGATGCCGAGCCCGATCCGTATGCGCGCAAGGGCCTGCAACTGCTGGTCGATGGCGCCGAGCCGGAGGCCATCCGCAGCATTCTCGAAGTCGATTTCCTGACCCAGGAAAGCCGTGATATCCAGGCCGCCAAGGTGTTCGAGAGCATGGGCGGCTATGCGCCGACCATCGGCATCATCGGTGCGGTGATGGGCCTGATCCATGTGATGGGAAACCTGGCCGATCCTTCGCAATTGGGCAACGGCATTGCCGTGGCCTTCGTCGCCACCATCTATGGCGTGGCCAGCGCCAACCTGATCCTGCTGCCGGTCGCCAACAAGCTCAAGGCCCTCACCCTGCGCCAGTCGCGCTACCGCGAGATGCTGCTCGAGGGCCTGCTGTCGATCGCCGAAGGCGAAAACCCGCGCTCGATCGAACTGAAGCTGCAAGGCTTCATGGAGTAGGCCATGGCCCGCCGTCGTCATACCGAGGAGCATGAAAACCACGAACGCTGGCTGGTGTCGTATGCCGACTTCATCACCTTGCTGTTCGCCTTCTTCGTGGTCATGTACTCGATTTCCTCGATCAACGAGGGCAAGTACAAGGTGATTTCCCAGGCCTTGCTCGGGGTGTTCAACGATCCTGACCGGAGCATGAAGCCGATCCCCATCGGCGAGGAGCGACCGCTCAGCGTCAAGCCGGCCGAGCCGCTGATCAAGGACAGCGAGCAGACCGACGCGGGCCTGGCGCAGGCCAGCGTCGATCCGCTCAAGCGCATCAGCGACGATGTGCGCGATGCCTTCGGCGACCTGATCAAGTCCGACCAGATGACCGTGCGCGGCAACGAACTGTGGGTGGAGATCGAGCTCAATTCCTCGCTGCTGTTCGCCAGTGCCGACGCAATGCCCAGCGATTCCGCCTTCACGATCATCGAGAAGGTGGCGAAGATCCTCAAGCCGTTCGCCAACCCCGTGCATGTCGAGGGGTTCACCGACAACCTGCCGATCCGCACCGCTCAGTACCCGACCAACTGGGAGCTGTCGTCGGCGCGGGCGGCGAGCATCGTGCGCCTGCTGGCCATGGAAGGGGTCAACCCGGCACGGATGGCCTCGGTCGGCTACGGCGAGTACCAGCCGGTGGCCAGCAACGACACCGCCGAAGGTCGTTCGCGCAACCGTCGCGTGGTGCTGGTGATTTCGCGCAATCTTGAAGTGCGCCGCAGCCTGACCGGCAGCGGTAGCGCCAACGCCACCCCGGATGCCGCGTTGCGGCGGGCTGGCACACAAAGTGCACCAGCCACGCCAGCACCGTCGACCGGGGGATGATTCCGTCAAATCCCCGTCATTGAATTTCACACCGTTCCCGGCAGGGCAGGCGGCCATCCCGGGAGGAAGCAACGCACGATGAGAGTCTGGGCAGTAGCCAATCAAAAGGGTGGCGTCGGCAAGACCACCACCACCATCGCCCTCGCTGGCCTGCTGGCCGAGGCGGGCAAGCGCGTGGTCGTCGTCGATCTCGACCCGCACGGCTCGATGACCAGCTACTTCGGGCACAATCCCGACGCGCTGGAGCACAGCTGCTACGACCTGTTCCTGCACAAGGGCGCGGTGCCCGAAGGCTTGCCTGGCCAGCTGTTGCTGCCGACCAGCGACGAGCGCATCTCGCTGCTGCCGTCGAGCACCGCGCTGGCCGTGCTGGAGCGTCAGTCGCCCGGTCAGAGCGGCCTGGGCCTGGTGATCGCCAAGAGTCTGGCGCAGCTGTGGCAGGATTTCGACTTCGCCTTGATCGACAGCCCGCCCTTGTTGGGCGTACTGATGGTCAACGCCCTGGCCGCCAGCCAGCAACTGGTGATCCCGGTGCAGACAGAGTTTCTCGCGGTCAAGGGCCTGGAACGCATGGTCAGCACCCTGGGCATGATCAACCGCTCACGCAAGCAGGCGCTGCCGTACCAGATCGTTCCGACCTTGTTCGACCGCCGCACCCAGGCTTCGCTCGGCACGCTGAAGGTGCTGCGCGATACCTACGGCGACCAGGTCTGGCAGGGATACATTCCCGTCGACACGCGTCTGCGCGATGCCAGCCGCAATGGCCTCACACCGTCGCAGTTCGACGGCAAGAGCCGTGGCGTGGTGGCCTACCGGGCGCTGCTCAAGCACCTGCTCACCTATCGCGCTTCGCTGCAGGTGGCGTGATGAATCAGCCCCGCGAGATTATTTCCAAACCTCAGATGGCCCTGCAGTCCTATCTCGATGGGTTGCTGCAGGAGGCGACCGAATTCGTCGAGCTGCCCGAGGCACCTGACGCGCCGCCGATCGAACAGCAATCGCGCGACGAATTCGAGGCGGCGGTCCGTGAGGAACAGGCGCGCGATGCGCAGCGCCAGACCGTGTCCGATGGAGCGCTTGCGCGGCCTTTTGCCGAACCACCGGTACAGGTCCTGCCGATCACTCTGCCGCCTGCGCGGCCTCTGGAACCGCCTGTCGTCAGCGTCGTAGAAACCGAAGTCGCGGTCGATACCAGCGTTGCGCTGGCGACCGACACGCCGTCCATCGAGCCCGTTGCGCCGCTGGTCGATCTGCATGTGCCAGCACCTGGCGCGCCGACGCCACCGGCGACGGTCGACGGGCGTCCGACATGGGCCGCCGAGCCGTTCGAGTGCCTGCTGTTCGATGTCGCCGGACTGACCCTGGCGGTACCGCTGGTGTGCCTGGGCTCGATCTACAGCCTCGCGGGACAGGAGCTGACGCCGCTGTTCGGCCAGCCGGACTGGTTCCTGGGCATCCTCACGTGCCAGGCGGGCAACCTCAAGGTGCTGGATACCGCCCGCTGGGTGATGCCGGACCGCTACCGCGACGATTTCCGCCAGGGCCTGCAGTACGTGATTTCCGTGCAGGGCTACGAATGGGGATTGGCCGTGCATCAGGTCAGCCGTTCGCTGCGCCTGGATCCGGCCGAGATCAAGTGGCGCAGCCAACGCGGCCAACGGCCGTGGCTGGCCGGCACGGTGATCGAACACATGTGCGCGCTGCTCGATGTCGCCGAACTGGCCGAGTTGATCGCCAGCGGCGCCGTCAAGCAACTGAACACCAAACACAACTGAAACAACGCCGCTACTGCCGCGGCCACACAGAGCACACCGCCAATGGCGGACTTAGAGGGCTAGGGGAATGAAAAAGTCGTCTGCACAAGGTTCCGAAGATCCGATCCTGCAGTGGGTCACCTTCCGTCTGGACAACGAGTCCTACGGCATCAACGTGATGCAGGTGCAGGAAGTCCTGCGCTACACCGAGATCGCCCCGGTTCCGGGCGCCCCCAGCTACGTGCTGGGCATCATCAACCTGCGCGGCAACGTGGTGACGGTGATCGACACCCGCCAGCGCTTCGGCCTGATGCCGACCGAAGTCACCGACAACACCCGTATCGTGATCATCGAAGCGGACAAGCAGGTGGTCGGCATCCTCGTCGACAGCGTCGCCGAAGTGGTCTACCTGCGCCAGTCGGAGATCGAGACCGCGCCGAACGTCGGCAACGAAGAGTCGGCCAAGTTCATCCAGGGCGTGTGCAACAAGAACGGCGAGCTGCTGATCCTGGTCGAGCTGGACAAGATGATGACCGAGGAAGAGTGGTCCGAGCTGGAGAACATCTGAGTTGATCTTCGAGGTTGCTGTCATCTTCCTGGCGCTGCTCTGGGCGCTGAGCCTGTGGTTCTTCCTCAACTACAGCAAGCGCCAGCGTGAGCTGGCCGCCCAGCAGGCCCTGGGCGATGCGCTGCGTGACCAGCGCATCAAGGACCTGGCCAAGCGCCTGGACGACTACCAGAACGGTACCGTGCGCATGGGCGAGGCGATCCACGAGCTGCGCGCGGTGGTGGCGCCGCTGCCCGAGAAGCTGCAGCAGCTCGAGCAACGTGATCCGAACAGCGTCACCTTCACCCAGGCGGCCAAGCTGGTGGGCATGGGCGCCAGCGTCGAGGAGCTGACCCAGACCTGCGGTTTGACCCAGGCCGAGGCGCAGCTGATGAGCAAGCTGCACCGGGGCGAGTGAAGGCGTGGCAAGGCGACCGAATGGTCGCCTTTTTCATCTGGCTGTGTCGGTTCTCAAGGTGGGCTCAGGTTCGCGCCCACGAATGAAAACCACCCACGCGGGCAATGCGGTTGAGCGGCAGTTGATCGTGGATCGCCTGTGCCAGGGCCTCTATATCGATGAACTGACGCGCGTTGACCTGCGGGATGCTGAGCAGATTGACGGCATGGCGCAGGTTACGCAGGGCAGGCCACTGACGGTCGATGATGTCCGTGAGCAAGGCGGGGCCGGTGAGCCTGCTGAGGCGGCCGGCATAGCGATAGAACCCCTCCGGATCATCCGCAAGGCTTGGCTTGGCGTCATAGAAGTCCCTTCCCGCCAGAAAGCGAACGCGCATTTCCTCGGAAATGGCCGCCAGCGTCGGATTACCCGCGTGGCTGCCGATCAGGCTGGTGTTGAACTGGCAATTCATGCGCAGCTTTTCGTTGCGCATGGGCGGCGGGATCAGCAGTCCATCCTGGGTGGCACGCAGATCCACCGTGTCGATCACCGCACCGCTGCCATCGGCGGCAGCCAGCAAGGTGTCGTCCATGTCCATGTAGATGCCACCCTCGTGGGCCAGCATCGGGTAGCGCAGCACATCCGAGGCTGAAGCGTAATTGCGCGCGACGCCGCCGTTGCCGTCCAGCGCTGCCTGGTACTGTTCGAACGAGGTGCTTTGACGAAACGCCTGGAAAAAGGCCTGTTCCTC
Source organism: Pseudomonas sp. GD03858 (assembly GCF_029840925.1). Classification (GTDB taxonomy): domain Bacteria; phylum Pseudomonadota; class Gammaproteobacteria; order Pseudomonadales; family Pseudomonadaceae; genus Aquipseudomonas. Next base: position 30,498 of record NZ_JAOCDM010000033.1, on the reverse strand, counting down.
CAGTGGCAGGACGCTCAGGCCGGGGGCTGAAGCCGCCAGCAGCCGCACGTTCTCTTCATAGACTGCCGGCAGCGCATTGGTGAGGTACAGGCGCAACTGGTACGCGCTACCTTGAAGGCGTTGCGCATTCAGGGAGAGGTTTTCCAGCAGGCGGGCATCGATGACTTGATCGCCTACCCACAGGCATGTGATTCGCTTGGGTATGGGCAGCAAGCCCTCCGTGGCCACCTGCGGCAGTTCGAAGGGCAGGTTCAGGTCGATCCCCATCGCCCGCAGGCTGCTTTCGCGCATGGCGTTGCTGACCGGTCGCGTACCTGGATCCACGGGATCGAGGTCTCGCTGACCGGCTCGTGCGATGTAGTACGTAGGGTCGACTTCGTTGAGATCGGCGTCGAAAAGAAATGCGTCGCGCTCCATGTCATACACCATATCGGCGTTGTAGCCTCCGACGGAGGCGGTGAGCATGTCGTGGCCGCCATCGTAGCGCGGTACCCGAACGACCGCGCCGGCCACCGCGGGATCGCCCCCGGGCAGTGGCGCGATGGCGTCGGAGTCGTGGAAGAACTCCGCCACGTCGATGTCCGGAAGGTGGGGCGGGGAAACCGGGCTCAGCGGGTAGCCCAACTGATCGTTGATGCGGCTCGGTACCACGAAGTTATCGCTCTTGATGCGGAACAGCACTTTCGCCTTGGCCGCCCCTTCAACGATCAGCGGGGCAGCATTGAGCAGCCCGTAGGTGGTATTCGATACGCCTTCGGCCTTCTCCTCGGCGTTCTTGCCATTGATCACCTGGTCGAGCCCGAGGCCGAATTGCGCCGCGCCAGCCAGCGCGAACAGCGGTGCGAGCTCCGGCAGGACGAACATCACTGGTGCGAGCATGTTGATGGCCGAGACCAGATAGCCACGCCACCTGGCCTTGAGCACGTCGCGGTTGCTGGTGATGAGGAAGTCCGCATCGGCGAGGCTGCGTTGTTGCTGACGTCTGGCCAGGGCCAGGAACAGATCGCCTTTGAGTGCGGGGTTGTACTTGGTGGGACGGTAGTTGACATAGATTTGCGCAGGCCATGCCCCATTGGTGGTGAATCCGGGGCGGTTGGGCGGCAGGCGATGAATCGCCGGGTACACGCCCAGGCCTTCCAGGGCAGTGTCCAGGCCGCTGAAATCCAGCCCGTCCGGGGTGTCGGCGAGCGCGAAGTGGCGGCGTAGCGCCTCACGGGTGTCGGTATTGCGGCATTGGCTGCCGACCCAGGCTCTGAGCGCCTTGCGGTCGGTGAACTCGTGCAGTGGCGATGAGTTGCCGGGAATGTACAACAGCACCGGACCGTCGCTGGATTCGCTGATCAGCACCAGGTCGGTGGACGCATAGCCATAGATGTTCATCGCCCGCGCCTGATAGCCCGGCGAGCGCTTGGCGATGCCCGCCGCCTGCCAGGCCAGGCGGCGGCCGGTATCGCTCAGGCTGCCTTCGCTGACCTGCTTGTTGCAGGCCGCGATGAAGCTGGTTTTCGCCGTCAGGCGATAGTGTTCCAGGCCATCTTTCCAGTAGTTTTCCAGCGTGGCCTTGTAGCGCTCGCGAAAATCCAGGTGCCACACGAACGACTGGAAGTCCTCCGCCGAAACCGGCAGGTGCGTGGTGGCGTCATAGCGTTGCGGCGTGGTGCGCTTGAACAGGCCATTGAAGATGGCATCTTCGGCGCGGGGTTGCCAGGGGCTGCGGGCATCGAGCCTGGCGACCACGCGGATACCCGAGGCCGGTAGCTGGCCGGCCCAGGGGCCGCCGAGCAGGTCGCCGATCACGTCATTGGCCGATTCGCCTTGCCAGTCACCCAGCACTGCCTGGGCCAGGGTCAGCTGCCCGGCGACGATACCGACCCAGCCGTGGGCACCGTCCGAGCGGTAGTGCAGCGTGGCCGCCAGGGTGTTGTCGGGATCGAGGTCCATGCTCCGCTCCTTGCCCCACTTGCGGATGGCTTCGGCGGCTTCCTGGTCCGGACGTGGAAAGGTCGCCAGGTGATCACTGAGGTATCGTCTGGCTTTCGCATGGTTGGATTGTCGGTTCATGGACATGCACTCTTGAGGGCGGTGGAAAGCCCCAAAGTGTCATGCCGGTGGACCGGGCGGTGGTACATAAGTCTGTCGTGGGCCAAGTGGGGCAGGGCGCGCCGCCTGGCCCACGGCCTCAGGTCTGGTACCAGCTGTGCGCGTGGCCGGTGCCGGCGACATGGTTGAGTGGCAGGTACTGGTCGTACAGCAGGTTCAACTGCCGGATGCTGAGATGGCGTGCGCCGTCGATAACCGGGGAGACCATCAGGTTGCAGGCTTCGCGCAGTTGCTTGAGCCAGGGTAGTGTTCGGTCGATCACGTCATTGAGCACGCCAGGGCCGGTCAGCCGGTTCAGCTGCCGGGCATAGTCGAGGAAGGCCTGGGGATCGGACTGGTGGTCGGGGCGCTGATCGTAGAAGGTCCTGGCCCGTGTGAAGCGCTGGAAGATTTCCTCGGAGATGGCATCCAGCGTCGGGTTGCCTGGATGGCTGCCGATCAGGCTGGTGTTGTACTGGATGTACATGCCCAGTTGGTCATTGGAGACCGGCGGGCTGAGCAGCAGTCCATCGTGCGTGGTTTCCAGCGGCAGCGAGACCACGGGCGCGCTCAGCGCAGCTTTGGTTGCCGGGTGCAGCATGTCGTCGGCGTCGATGTACAGGCCGCCCAGGCGCTTGAGGACGCGATAGCGCAAGATGTCGCTGGCCGAGCTGAAGTTCGTCGCCACGCCGCCGTTGCCCTCGATGGCGGCGTTGAACTGGCTGAAGTAGGGGCTGGCGAGAAACTCCAGGTAGAAGGATTGCTTTTCCAGGGGCAGAACGCTGAGACCCGGCGCATGTGCCGCGAGCAGCGCCACACTTTGCGCATAGACACTGGAGGACCGGCTCGAGAGGTACAGTCGGTATGGCACGGCGCTTCCCTGCAGGATCTTGGCGTTGTGGGCGATGGCGGCGAGGTAGGGTTGCCCGATCACCTGGTCGCCGATCCACAAGCTGAACAGATGGCGCGGGATGGCGGTGCGCTTGAGTGCATCGAGCGCTGTGAAGTCCAGAGGGAGCTCGACGTGGATGCCCAGTGCCTGGAGGGTGCGCGTGCGGTCAGCGTCAGTTACTTGCCGGTTAGACGCCTTGAGCCTGACCAGCCCCGGTCCGCCGTCGTCCGGGACGACATAGCGGCGTGGCTCGCGCAGACGGCTTTCCCCTTGTCTGATGAAGCTGTCGCTGGCGAGCTCATACTCCACCTGCGACTGCGTCAGCTCTCCATCGTCATGGATCAACGCATAGAAACGATGCTGCAGGGCGCTGTCCACGCGTGTCAGCAGGTATTGCAGGGCATGGCCAGGCACAGGCCTGAGCGTTTGTTCGTCGCGAAAGGCCAGTTCGAACCCCTCGACTTCGTTCGGCGCTCCTTCCCGCGCTTCGAGCAAGGCGCGGACAGGAATGAAGCCGGGACGCCGGAAGGCGAACACCTTCGGTACGCCGGGCAGCATCGAATGAATGACGGGCAAGGCATTGAGCAGGCCGAACACCTGGTCCTGGACGCCCTGGACCTTGGCCTCCAGGGTCTTGCCGTCGATCACCTGCTCCAGCCCCATGGCGAACTCCAGCAGGCCGCCCACTGCCAGCAATGGCGCCAGCCCCGGGACAATGACGGCGATGGGGGCCAGCAGGTTGAGGCTGCTGCGCACGTAACCGCGCAGGCGAGCTTCCTCGACCTGAGCGTTGCTGGTGATCTGATTGTCGGCGTCCTGATAGGAGCGGGTCTTCATATGCTCGGCCAGGGTCACGAACAGGTCGCCGTGAATGACCGGGCTGTAGTGGTCGGCCCGATAGTTGATCATGTCGTCCGGGCGCCAGATGCCACTGGTGGCGAAGCCGCTGTGATCGACCGAGAAGCGATGGGCCTGTGGGTACCGTGCCAGCCCGGTCAAGGCGGTTTCCAGGCCGCTGTAATCGAGGCCGTCCGGGCGGTCGGCCGGGTTGAAGGCGTTCAGCAGGGCCTGGCGGCGATCAGGCGTACGGCACTGGACGGCGAACCAGGTTTTCATCGCCGAGGCACTGGCGAACTCGTGCAGCGGCGACGAGTTACCGGGAATGTAGAGCACGGTCAGGCCGCTGTGTGTGTCGCTCAGGCAGACGATGGCGCTGGAGACATAGCCGTACACATTCAACATGCGCCGTTGAACGTGCTCGTATTCGTCCGGCAGCAGTCCCGCTGCCTGCCAGATCAACCGTTGCGCGGGTTGCGACAGGCTGCCAGCGGCCACCTGGCGGTTGCAGGCGGTGATCATGGCGATCTTCAGGGCGCGTTGGTACACAGCCTGGTTGTTGCGCCAGTAGCTATCCAGGCTTTGCTTGAAGTGTTCGTTGAAATGCTGGCCCCAGACGAACGCCTGGAAGTCCTCGGCCCTGGCGGGCAATAGCGTGTCGGGTGCCAGGCGTAGCGGCGAGGTACGTTGGTACAGGCCATTGAAGATCAGGTAGCCGCTGCTGTTCTCGAGCGGGCCGGGCGCTTGCAGCCGCTCGACCAGCGTCAGAGCCCCCATGGGCGCCAGCCCGGCCCAGTCGCCGACATGCAGGCCGGCATAGCCCTCGGCCGTCTCGCCCTGCCAGTTGCTCAGCATGGCCTGCACCAGCCCGAGGCGACGGCTGATCACGGCTTGCTCCCTGTAGTGCTTGCGCCCTTCGCCCAGTGGCTCGAACTGGTAGTGCAGGGTCACGACGTCGATGTCGTCCGGTGCGAGGGCGATGGTGTGCGTTTTCAGCCAGTCGGACAGGGCCTGCCGGGCGAGCGGGATGGGTTGGGGGAAATCGTTCAATGCCGCACTCGCGAGTGCGATGGCTGCTGAGGGGGATTCGATCATGGGTTCGACCCTTGAATGCGTGGAGCCCTCAAGGGTCGGGGACGATGGCCAGGCCGTGGCACTAGTTATTGCTTTGGCAGGTACAACAGCTCAGGCGTGACATCACGTTCCTCGGGCGGCGAATCCTGGAAGCCCACCGGCACCCGCCCACGCAGCTGCCAGGCGAAGGCGATGATCTCGGCAATGGTCAGGTACAACGCTTCGGGAATCTGCTCGCCCAACTCCAGGCGCGCCAGCAAGCGTACCAGCTCGGGGTTCTCGTAGATCGGCACTTCGTGCTCGCGGGCGATGGCGAGGATGGCCTCGGCCAGCTCGTCGTCGCCCTTGGCGCTCAAGGTCGGGGCCTGTTGGCCGTCGTAGCTCAGGGCGATGGCCTGGCGCGGTGGCTTGTGCTTCATGCGGTTTCGTCCACCCAGCGTTGTTCGAGGCGAGTACGTGGGCCTTGCGGGGGGATGCCGGGGTGGCACTCCAGGTCGCCGACATCCAGGCCCCGGGCCAGCAGACGATCGCGCAGATTGCCCAGTTGGCTGTCGATCAGGCGGGCGGTGCTTTCCTGCTGTGCCCAGAGTTGGCCGCAGAGCTTGCCCTGCAGCAGTTGCGCCTGGACCTGCAGAGGGCCCAGGGGCGAGAGGTCGAAGGCCAGCTCGATGCGCCACAGGGCTTCCAGTGGATCGTGCTGTTCGCGCTCACGGTCGGCCTGCTGCTTCGGTGTTTCCTCGCGCTGCAACTTGACCTGCAGCGGCACGAACTCCTGACCGTGGCGTACGGGAATCTCGGTTTGCCAGGTGGTTTGCTGGTTGCCGTTGTCCAGGGTGCCGCTCTGTTGCAGGCTCGACAGCGCGTGACTCTGCAGACGCGAGATGGCGGCCGCGGCCAGGCGCAGCAGTTGCTGCAGGTCGCTTTCGCTTTCCAGCATCTGCAGCAGGCGTGAGGGCAGTGGGAACGCGCTGGGCTGCGGGCGCGGACTGACCTGGCCGAGCATGCCCAGGGCATTGCGCGCCAGGCCGGGCATGGCCTGGGCGAGGGCGCCGGTGGTCAGCGCTGGGGTCAATGGCGGATGAGCGGACCCGCTGGGCGAGGCCTGGGCCATCAGCCTGATCAATTGGGCCTTGAGGTCGGGAGCGACGCCGCTGGTCAGCCCGCCAAGCAGCTTGGACTCCAGGAACGAACCACTGTCGTTGAACGCCTGAGCCAGGCTCCTGGGCTCGCCCAGTTGGCGAGCTTCCGGCAGGCTGGCGAGCAGGCGTTGGGCGCTGGCGCGCAACTCGGAACTGGCATCCGGAGCGCTGGCGACCCGCTGAAGGGCATCGAGCACGCCCGACAACGATGCCTGCTGGTTCTGCTGGGATGACAGGTGCTGAGTGATGGCCAGTTGGTCCTTACGGCCGCTCAGGGGCACGAAGCGCAGCGATTGATCGGCCTGTACCAGGGCACTGAGCAGGCTGCCGACGGCGAGTCGACGCGGGCTGTCGATGGCCAGGGTGGCGCCCGCCTGACTGCTGTTGAGCAGGCTGACCAGGGAGCGGAAACTGGCCGGCTCGCCGGAGGGCTGCGCTAGCGCCTGGCTGGTCAGCACCTTGCCCTGCAGCAAGGTGCCCACCGGCATCTGGCGGCTGTCCAGTTGGGTGAGCACCGCGACATTGCTGGCGTTGACCTGCTGCACCATGACCGCCAGGCGGCTACCTTCGGTCTGGCTGACGGTGATCTGACTGCCGGGGAGCATGGGCTGGCTGGCACTGGTCAGTAGCTGGGTCTGGTTGCCGTTGGCCTGGGTGAGCCGCAGCAGCATCTGGAAGTCCTGGCCGACCTGGCGCAGCGTCACGACTTCGGCGTTCGCCGTTTCGCCGGGTGCCAGCAGGCCAGGCTGGGCCTGCAGCAGACGCAGCAGTTCGCCGGTCATGGCGGCCCGCGTCGCCTGGGGGCTTACCGCGGTTTGTGCGGCGAGACTATTGATTTCAGTCATGATTGTATACAACCTGTCGGACCAGCCCTCTTGGCAGCGCGGCAGTGCGTGTAATAATGCCGCGCGCCTGACTGCCAGTATAACGGCAGGACCGAGGGCGACTTGAGACACAAGGCTCAGCGTCAGTGTCATCTGCTTCGCGGGTAAACCCGCTCCCCCAGGTTCGGCATGATCCCTGTGGGAGCGGGTTTACCCGCGAAGCAGGCGACAGCGGACATGAGCCCAACCGCATAAGGCAAAACCGTGACCCTTCACCTCCAAGCTGTGGGCCTGGCCTGCGAGCGCGACTGGCGACTGCTGTTCGAGCACCTGCACTTCGAACTGCAGCCCGGCGACATGCTGCAGATCGCCGGCCCCAACGGCAGTGGCAAGACCAGCCTGCTGCGCCTGCTGGCCGGTCTGATGCAACCCACCGCCGGGCAGATCCTGCTAGGCGGTCAGCCTTTGGCCGAACAGCGCCATGCGCTGGCCAGCATCCTGTTGTGGATCGGCCATGCCGCCGGCATCAAGGACCTGCTCAGTGCTGAAGAAAACCTCGCCTGGCTTTGCGCCCTGCACCAGCCTGCCAGCCGCGACGCGATCTGGCAGGCGCTTGAGGCAGTCGGCTTGCGCGGTTTCGAGGACGTTCCCTGCCACACGCTGTCGGCCGGCCAGCAACGCCGGGTCGCCTTGGCCCGTCTGTACCTGGACAGCCCGCCGCTGTGGATTCTCGACGAACCCTTCACTGCCCTGGACAAGCAAGGCGTCGCCCAGCTCGAGGCGCACCTGGCGGCGCATTGCGAGCAGGGCGGTACCGTGGTGCTGACCACCCATCACACGCTCGAACGCAAGCCTGGCGGCTACCGCGAGCTGAACCTGGGGCAGTGGACGGCATGAGCGTATTCCTTCTGCTGCTGCGCCGTGAGGCGCGCCTGCTGTTCCGTCGCCCGGCGGAGTTGGCCAACCCGCTGGTGTTCTTTGCCATCGTCGTCGCCCTGTTTCCGCTGGCGGTCGGTCCCGAGACACAATTGTTGCAAACCTTGTCACCTGGATTGGTCTGGGTCGCGGCCTTGCTGGCGGTGCTGCTGTCGCTGGACGGGCTGTTTCGCAGCGATTTCGAGGACGGCTCGCTGGAGCAGTGGGTGCTGTCACCGCACCCGCTGGCCATGCTGGTGCTGGCCAAGGTGCTGGCACACTGGATCTTTTCCGGCCTGGCGCTGGTATTGTTGGCGCCGCTGCTGGCCTTGATGCTCGGCCTGCCGGCCAACTGCCTGCCGGTGCTCCTCGCGTCCTTGCTGCTGGGCACGCCGGTGCTGAGCCTGCTGGGCGCGGTGGGCGCGGCGCTGACGGTCGGTCTCAAGCGTGGCGGTCTGCTGCTGGCATTGCTGATTCTGCCGTTGTATATCCCTGTATTGATCCTGGGCAGTGGTGCGTTGCAGGCGGCGTTGCAGAATATGCCGGCCACCGGCCATCTGCTCTGGCTCGCCAGCCTGACGGCCCTGGCAGTGACACTGGCACCCTTTGCGATCGCGGCCGGGCTGAAGATCAGCGTCGGCGAATAACGAGTCCCGGGCATCGCAGCCCGGCCAATACCCTGGATGTACCCTGATGAAAATTAGCTGGACGTGGTTCCACAAACTGGGCTCCCCCAAATGGTTCTATGCCATCAGCGGCCGCATGCTGCCATGGCTGACCGTTTCCGCCATCCTGCTGCTGCTGGTCGGCATCGTCTGGGGCCTGGCCTTCGCGCCCCAGGACTACCAGCAGGGCAACAGCTTTCGCATCATCTATATCCACGTGCCGGCGGCGATGCTGGCGCAGTCGTGCTACGTGCTGCTGGCCGTGGCCGGGGTGGTGGGCCTGGTGTGGAAGATGAAACTGGCCGATGTCGCCCTGCAGTGCGCCGCGCCCATCGGCGCCTGGATGACCGCGGTGGCGCTGGTCACCGGGGCGATCTGGGGCAAGCCCACCTGGGGCAGCTGGTGGGTCTGGGATGCGCGCCTGACCTCCATGCTCATCCTGCTGTTCCTGTATTTCGGCATCATCGCCCTGGGCCAGGCCATCAGTAACCGCGACAGTGCGGCCAAGGCCTGTGCGGTGCTGGCGATCGTCGGCGTGGTGAACATCCCGATCATCAAGTATTCGGTGGAGTGGTGGAACACGCTGCACCAGGGCGCCACCTTCACCCTGACCGAAAAACCGGCCATGCCGGCCGAGATGTGGCTGCCGCTGCTGCTCACCGCGCTGGGCTTCTACTGCTTCTTCGGCGCCGTGCTGCTGCTGCGCATGCGCCTGGAAGTGCTCAAGCGCGAGGCGCGCGCCAGCTGGGTCAAGGATGAGGTGCTGGGCCAGCTCGCACGGGAGGTGGCACGATGAGTTTCGCGTCGTTCAGTGATTTTCTCGCCATGGGCCACCATGGCCTGTACGTCTGGTCGGCCTACGGTATCTGCCTGGCGGTGCTGGCGCTCAATGTCGCCGCACCCCTGCTGGCCCGTCGCCGCTACCTGCAAGAAGAGGCGCGTCGTCTGCGCCGGGAGAGCAAACCGTGAATCCGCAGCGCAAGAAACGCCTGTTCATCATCCTCGGCCTGCTGGCCGGTGTCGGCGTCGCCGTGGGCTTCGCCCTGAGCGCGCTGCAGCAGAACATCAACCTGTTCTACACCCCGACCCAGATCGCCAACGGCGAGGCGCCGCTGGACACCCGCATCCGCGCCGGCGGAATGGTCGAGAAAGGCTCGGTGCAGCGCTCTGCCGACTCGCTCGACGTGCGCTTCGTGGTCACCGACTACAGCAAGTCGGTGCCGATCACCTACCGCGGCATCCTTCCCGACCTGTTCCGCGAAGGGCAGGGCATCGTCGCCCTTGGCAAGCTCAACGCCGACGGTGTGGTGGTGGCCGACGAGGTGCTGGCCAAGCACGATGAGAAATACATGCCGCCGGAAGTCACCAAGGCCCTGAAGGAAAGCGGCCAGGCCGCCAGCGACGCAGGAGTCAAACCATGAATGCGGCCCTGGTGATCCCCGAACTGGGCCAACTGGCGATGATCCTGGCGATCTGCTTCGCCGCCGTGCAGGCCACCGTGCCGCTGCTCGGCGCCTGGCGTGGCGACAGCCTGTGGATGGGCCTGGCGCGGCCGGCCGCCTGGGGGCAGTTCGCCTTCCTGGCCTTCGCCTTCGCCTGCCTGACCCATGCCTTCATGACCGACAATTTCTCGGTCGCGTATGTCGCCAGCAACTCCAACAGCGCCTTGCCCTGGTACTACAAGTTCAGCGCCGTGTGGGGCGCGCACGAAGGCTCACTGCTGCTGTGGGCGCTGATCCTCGGCGGCTGGACCTTCGCCGTGTCGGTCTTCTCGCGCCAGCTGCCGCAGGTGATGCTGGCCCGGGTGCTGGCGGTGATGGGCATGATCAGCGTGGGCTTCCTGAGCTTCCTGATCATCACCTCCAACCCGTTCCAGCGCCTGTTGCCACAGGTGCCGGGCGATGGCCGCGACCTCAACCCGCTGTTGCAGGACTTCGGCCTGATCGTCCACCCGCCGATGCTGTACATGGGCTACGTGGGCTTCTCGGTGGCCTTCGCCTTTGCCATCGCCGCGTTGCTGGGCGGGCGCCTGGACGCGGCCTGGGCGCGCTGGTCGCGGCCCTGGACCATCGTCGCCTGGGCGTTCCTCGGCGTGGGCATCACCCTCGGCTCCTGGTGGGCCTACTACGAGCTGGGCTGGGGCGGCTGGTGGTTCTGGGACCCGGTCGAGAACGCCTCGTTCATGCCCTGGCTGGTGGGCACCGCGCTGATCCACTCGCTGGCGGTCACCGAAAAGCGCGGGGTGTTCAAGAGCTGGACCGTGCTGTTGGCCATTGCCGCGTTCTCCCTGAGCCTGCTGGGGACCTTCCTGGTGCGCTCCGGCGTGCTGACCTCGGTGCATGCGTTCGCCGCCGACCCGTCCCGTGGCGTGTTCATCCTGATCTTCCTGTTGTTCGTGGTCGGCGGTTCGCTGACCTTGTTCGCCCTGCGCGCGCCTGTGGTCAAGAGCCAGGTGGGCTTTGCCCTGTGGTCGCGCGAGACCCTGCTGCTGGCCAATAACCTGGTGCTGGTGGTGGCCGCGTCGATGATCCTGCTCGGCACCCTCTACCCGCTGGTGCTCGATGCCCTGACCGGGGCCAAGCTGTCGGTTGGTCCGCCGTACTTCGACGCGTTGTTCCTGCCGCTGATGGCCCTGCTGATGGTGGTACTCGGCGTGGGCGTGGTGGTGCGCTGGAAAGACACCCCCGGCAAGTGGCTGGCGGGCATGCTGACTCCGGTGCTGATCGGCAGCGCGGTGCTGGCGCCGGTCGCCGGCCTGATCGTCGACGACTTCGACTGGCCGGCCCTGAGCGTGTTCGCCCTGGCCGCCTGGGTGGTGCTCGGTGGCGTGCGCGATATTCTCGACAAGACTCGCCACAAGGGGCTGCTCAAGGGCCTGGGCGGCCTCGGCCGCAGCTACTGGGGCATGCACCTGGCGCACCTGGGCCTGGTGGTGTGCGCGCTGGGCGTCGTCCTGTCGAGCAACAACAGCGCTGAACGCGACCTACGCATGGCGCCGGGCGAAAGTGTCGAGCTGGGCGGTTATCACTTCCTGTTCGAAGGCGCCAAGCATTTCGAGGGGCCGAACTTCATTTCCGACAAGGGCACCATCCGAGTCTCGCGCGACGGTCGTGAAGTCTCGGTGCTGCACCCGGAGAAGCGCCTGTACACGGTGCAGCAGTCGATGATGACCGAGGCTGGCATCGACGCCGGCTTCACCCGCGACCTGTATGTCGCCCTGGGCGAGCCGCTGGAAAATGGCGCCTGGGCCGTGCGGGTGCATATCAAACCTTATGTCCGCTGGATCTGGCTGGGCGGTCTGCTGACCGGCCTGGGCGGCCTGCTGGCGGCCCTCGACCGACGCTACCGCGTCAAGGTCAAGACCCGGGTGCGTGAGGCCCTGGGCGTGTCTGGAGCGACTGCATGAAGCGTTGGATCATGGTGGTGCCACTGGTGGTGTTCCTGCTGGTGGCGGTCTTTCTCTACAAGGGGTTGTTCCTCAAACCCGACGAACTGCCTTCGGCGATGATCGGCAAGCCGTTCCCGGCGTTTTCGCTGAGCACGGTGCAGGGCGACCGCACGCTGACCCAGGCCGACCTGATCGGCCGCCCGGCGCTGGTCAACGTGTGGGGCACCTGGTGCCCGTCGTGCAAGGTCGAGCACCCGTACCTGAACCAGCTGGCCGAGCAAGGCGTGGTGATCCATGGGGTCAACTACAAGGACGACAACGCCGCCGCGCTGAAGTGGCTGGCCGAGTTCCACAACCCGTACCAGCTCAACATCGCCGACCAGCAAGGTTCGCTGGGCCTGGACCTGGGCGTGTACGGCGCGCCGGAAACCTTCCTGATCGACGCCAAGGGCATCATTCGCTACAAGCACGTGGGCGTGGTCGATGCCACGGTGTGGCGCGAACAGCTGGCGCCGCTGTACCAGGGCCTGGTCGACGAGGCCCGGCCATGAGGCGCTGGCTGGCGGCCGCCGTGCTCGGCCTGAGCCTGGCCAGTGTGGCCAAGGCGGCCATCGATACCTACCAGTTCCGCGACGACGCCGAGCGTGAGCGCTACCAGCAACTGACCAAGGAACTGCGCTGTCCCAAGTGCCAGAACCAGGATATCGCCGACTCCAACGCCCCGATCGCCGCCGACCTGCGCCGCGAGATCTTCCGCATGCTGGGCGAGGGCAAGAGCAACCAGCAGATCGTCGACTTCATGGTCGATCGCTATGGCGACTTCGTGCGCTACAAGCCGGCGCTCAGCGGGCGCACCTGGCTGCTCTGGTTCGGTCCCGGGATCCTGTTGGCCGCAGGCTTCGTGGTGCTTGCGGTGATCGTCCGCCGTCGCCGCAGCCAGGCCGTGGCCGGCACCTCCGAACTGTCCGCCGACGAACGCGAACGTCTCGCCAAACTGCTGGATAAAGAACGCACCCATGACTGAATTCTGGCTCAGCGCGGGCCTGTTGCTGCTCGCCGCCCTGGCTTTCCTGCTGCTGCCGATCCTGCGGGGGCATCGCCACCAGCAGGCCGAACAGGACCGTACCGCACTCAATGTCGCGCTCTACGAGGAGCGTGTCGCCGAACTGACCGCGCAGCAGGCGGCCGGTGTGCTCGACAGCGAGCAACTGGCCAAGGGCCGCGACGAAGCCGCTCGCGAGCTGCTGGCTGACACCGAGCGCAGCGAGGCGACGCGCCAGGGGCGCCTGGGCAAGGCCGTGCCGGTGCTGGCGGCGGTTCTGGTGCCGGCCATGGCCCTGGGCCTGTACCTGCACTTTGGCGCGGCGGACAAAGTCGAGCTGACCCAGGAGTTCGCCAACGCACCGCGATCGATGGAAGAGATGACGACGCGCCTGGAACGCGCGGTGCAGGCCCAGCCGGACTCGGCCGAAGGCCTGTACTTCCTGGGCCGGGCCTACATGGCCGAGCAGCGGCCGGCGGATGCGGCCAAGGCCTTCGAGCGCGCCGTGAAGCTGGCCGGGCGCCAACCCGAGTTGCTCGGGCAATGGGCGCAATCGCTGTACTTTGCCGCCGACAAGCAGTGGTCGGCGCAGGTGCAGGCCCTTACCGACGAGGCCCTCAAGGCCGATCCGCGGGAAGTCACCAGCCTGGGCCTGCGCGGTATCGCCGCCTTCGAGGGCGAGCGTTACCAGGAAGCCATCGACTACTGGCAGCGCCTGCTGGCGCAACTGCCCGAAGGCGATGCGTCCCGCGCCGCGCTGCAGGGTGGTATCGACCGCGCAGCCGACAAGCTCAAGGCCGGCGGCGGCAAGGTCGTCGAAGTGGCGCGTCTGAAGGTGCGGGTCGAGCTGGCCGCGGCGCTCAAGGACAAGGTGCGCCCGGACGACACGGTGTTCATCTTCGCCCGCGCCAGCAATGGTCCGCCCATGCCGGTGGCGGCCAAGCGAGTGACCGTGGCGCAGTTGCCGATCGAGGTGGAGCTGTCCGATGCCGACGCGATGATGCCGCAGATGAAACTGTCGGACTTCGCCGAAGTCCAACTGGTGGCCCGCGTCTCACGCGCTGGCGTGCCGACCCGTGGCGAGTGGAAGGGCCAGAGTGCCCCGTTGGCCACCGCCACCCAGGCCACCCAGCACCTGACCATCGACAGCCCCGATACATAAGAGAGCAACCGTCATGAACAGCACCGTCCGCCTGACCCTGATCACCCTGGCCCTGGGTCTGTCCGCGTGTACGGTGCACCAGCCGGCGGAGCGTGAACCGTTGCCGCCGATCGAGACCACGCCGCCGCCCCACCAGGGGCCGGTGGTCAAGCCGCTGCCGGGCGGCCAGCCTGGACGCCAGCCGAGCAAGCCGGCGGCCATTCCCAAGCCCATGCCACGGACTTCCGCCAGCTTCGCACCGCCGCCCGGCGGCGCCAGCCACTGGGATCCGAAGCTGGGCGTGTATGTGCTGGAGAAGCAGCCCAACACGTTCTATCGCCAACGTACCTACTACCGCTGGAACAATGGCTGGAGCTGGTCGTTGAGCCCCAGCGGACCCTGGCAGGAAACCGACAGCAGCGGTGTGCCAGGCGGGCTGGGCAGGGCGTTCGGACAATAATTGCCATTGGCCCGCGATAGGGCCGGCGAAGCCAACTGCTGGCATAATCCCCCTTCGCATTCAATCGGAGGGTGGCATGAGCAAGACAGTCCTGGTGCTGGTGGAAACCGTCGATGACTATCTGCCGATATTGGAACAGGCCGGTTATCGCCTGATCCGTGCCCCGTCGCCACAAATGCGTGCCGACGCCATCGCCCGTCATGCCGACGAGATCGATGCGGTCCTTACCCGTGGCCCGCTGGGTCTGAGCGCTGCGGAAATCGACACCTTGAGCAAGCTGCGGATCATCTGCGTGATTGGCGCCGGCTACGAGCAGGTCGACCTGGCCGCCGCTGCCGCGCGCGGCATCACCGTCACCAACGGCGCTGGCGCCAACGCTGGCCCCGTGGCCGACCATGCCATGGCTTTGCTGCTGGCGCTGCTGCGTGATATTCCCAGGGCCGATGCCAGCACGCGCCGGGGTGAGTGGAACCGGGTGATCAGCCCATCGGTGAGCGGCAAGCGCTTAGGGATCATCGGTCTGGGCGCTGTCGGCCAGGCCATCGCCCGGCGCGCGACCTTGGGCTTCGACATGAACGTCAGCTATCACAGCCGAGCCCCGCGTGCCGAGGTGCCCTACACCTGGTACGACAGCCCGCTGCACCTGGCCGATGCCGTGGACATCCTGGTGGTCGCCACGCCTGGAGGCCCTGGCACTCGGCACCTGGTGGATGCCAGGGTGCTCGAGGCGCTGGGGGCCGAGGGCTACCTGGTCAATATCGCCCGTGCCAGCGTCGTCGATACCCAGGCCCTGGTCGACGCCTTGCAGCAAGGCGTAATAGCAGGGGCGGCGCTGGATGTGTTCGACGACGAACCCGCCGTGCCCGATGCGCTCAAGCGGCTGGGCAACACCGTACTCACGCCCCATGTGGCGGGGCAGTCGCCGGAGGCTGCGCGGGATACTGTCACCCTGGTGCTGCGCAACCTGCAGGCGTTCTTCGCCGGCGAGCCGGTGCTGACGCCGGTGCGGACCTGATCCTTTTTCGATACCTGCCCGGCGCCGTGCCGGGCATTGAGGAGCCTTTTGCATGCAACTCGAGATATTCCAGGTCGATGCCTTTTCCGCCACGCCGTTCGGCGGCAACCCTGCCGCCGTGATCCCGCTGGAGCGCTGGCTGGCCGACGATGTGCTGCAGCGCATCGCTGAAGAGAACAACCTGTCCGAGACCGCCTACTTCGTCCGCAACGGCGAGGGTTTCGACCTGCGCTGGTTCACCCCGGCAGTGGAGGTCGACCTGTGCGGCCACGCGACGCTGGCGGCCGCCTGGGTGCTGTTCGAGCAACTGGGCGAGCGTGCCCAGGTGCTGCGCTTCAACACTCGCAGCGGCGAATTACGGGTCAGTCGCTCGGACAACGGCCTGCTGGCCATGGACTTTCCGGCCAAGCAGCCGGTTGCCGTGGCGATGGAGCCTGAGTTGCTGGCGGCCCTGGGCCTGAACGAGGCCAGGGCGTTGTACCGGACCGACGATTACATGCTGGTGATCGACGATGCCGCGCAGCTCGATTCGCTGAAGCCGGACTTCGTGGCCTTGTCCGCGTTCGCTGTGCGGGGCATCGCGGTAACGGCGCCGGGGCGCGGCTTCGACTTCGTGAGCCGTTGGTTCGGGCCACGGGTGGGCGTCAACGAGGACCCGGTCACAGGTTCAGCGCACACCTCGCTCGCGCCGTACTGGGCCGAGCGCCTGGGTCAGCGCCGCTTGAACTGCGAGCAGGGCGGGGCACGCAAGGGTCAGTTGCACTGCGAGGTGCCGGGCAACGGCCGGGTGATCATCAGTGGGCGGGGTGCGTTGTACTTGCGCGGCAGCATCTTCATCTGACGCCGTTGCGAACCTGGGCGATGGCACTGCGCAGGGCATCGAGGTCCAGGGCGCCGGGTAGCAGGTAGCGATCCTCGATGACCAGGCTGGGCACCGAGGTGATGCCCAGGCGCTCGCCGCGGGTGAGCGCCTGGTCGAGCAACTGTGGTGCCTGGTCGTGGAAGGCCAGGGCGAAGGCCCGTGGGTCGAAGCCCGCCTCGGCGGCGATGCTCAGCACCGTGTCGTGGTCGCCGATGTTGCGGCTTTGCACCAGATGGGCCTCCTGCAGGCGATCGAACATCCGCCCATGGCCTTCGTTGCCGGCCAGCACGGTGGCTGCCTGGCATGCCAGGCCGGCCAGCAGCCCGGAAGGGTACTCGAAGTGTTGTCGGCGCATGCCTTCGATATCGATGCGTTTGACGTCCTCGGCCTGGGCGCAGGCGCGCCAGTGATCGAGAATGGTCTGCTTGGCCTGGGGCATCGAGCCGAAGCGTTCGATCATCGCGTCGCGGCTGGTCTGCAGGATGAAGGTGCGGTGCTGGATATCCAGGTCCAGTTCCTCCTGCAACTGCCTGAGCCTTGGGGCGAGAACGAAGCACCAGCCACAGACGACATCGTGGAAGAATTCGATCTTGAGGGCAGGCATGGATGGGTTCCTTGATGCTGAGTGCGATGGCTCACTATCCCTGGCGAACGGCGAGCAAGAAAAGCGACAAAAATGCGGCAAACCCATCCATTCCCTTCATCGATGGCGGTCGGACGCCGGCCTGAGCGGGTAGAATGGCGTTCTTTTGCCTGACCGTAGCCGACATGACCTCAGCCATCGCCACCCTCGAGCAGCACCTGCTCGCCGCCCTCGACCCCACGCCAGTGGAAACGCGCCGCTTGTTCCATGGCCGTGGCCGCTGCTGGCCAGGACTGGAGCAGATCACCGTCGACTGGCTCGACGGTGTGCTGTCGGTGGCGTTGTTCCGCGAGCCGCCCGCAGGCCAGCTGGCGGAACTCGAAGCCATGCTGCGAGCCCTGGCAGAACGCCCGCAATGGACTGGCCAGGCGATCCTCCTGCAGCATCGCTACCTGCCCGATAGCCCCGGCCAGTGGTTGCTGGGAGAGCCTTGCCAGCAGCGCGAAGTGGTCGAAGATGGCCTGAAGTACCTGCTCGACCTGGGCGTGCGCCAGAACAACGGCCTGTTCCTCGACATGCGCTACGGTCGGCGCTGGGTGCGTGAGCAGGCGGCCGGCAAGCGTGTGCTGAACCTGTTCGCCTATACCTGTGGCTTCTCGGTGGCGGCGATCGCCGGTGGCGCCGAGCAGGTGGTCAACCTGGACATGGCCAAGTCGGCATTGTCGCGGGGCCGCGACAATCACCGGCTCAATGGCCATGACGCCTCGCGGGTCGCGTACCTGGGGCATGAGCTGTTCAAGTCGTGGGGCAAGGTGCGCAAGTACGGGCCATATGACTTGATCATCATCGATCCGCCGACCTTCCAGCGCGGCAGCTTCGTGCTGACCCAGGACTACGCCAAGATCCTCCGTCGTTTGCCGGAGTTGCTGAACGAAGGCGGCACGGTGCTGGCCTGCGTCAACGATCCGGGGATCGGGCCGCAGTTTCTCGTCGATGGCATGGCCGAGCAGGCGCCGGGACTGGTGTTCGTCGAGCGGCTGGAGAATCCGCCGGAGTTTCCCGATGCGGATCCGCAGGGTGGGCTCAAAGCCCTGGTTTTCCACCAGCAGGCCTGACCCTTATTGATACTGGAAGGTGCGTGGGAGCGGGCTTGCCCCGCGATGGCGACGGAGGCAACGACAGTGTTGCCTGGGCTGGCTCTATCGCGGGGCAAGCCCGCTCCCACGAGCCGCTACCACAGAACCGCTCCCTCAGGTCTGACCCTGAGAGCGGCGGTTACTTGTTGGTGTAGATCTGGTCGAACACGCCACCGTCGTTGAAGTGGGTCTTCTGCACGGTGCGCCAGTCGCCGAAGGTCTTTTCCACCGACAGGAAGTCGACTTTCGGGAAGCGGTCGGTGTACTTGGCCAGCACGCTGGCATCACGTGGGCGCAGGTAGTTGTTCGCGGCGATCTCCTGGGCCTGCGGCGACCACAGGTACTTCAGGTATTCCTCGGCCACGGCCTGGGTGCCTTTCTTGGCCACCACCTTGTCGACCACGCTCACCGGCGGTTCGGCCTCGGCCGACACGCTCGGGTAGACCACTTCGAACTGGTCGCGGCCGAACTCGCGGGCGATCATCTCGGCCTCGTTCTCGAAGGTCACCAGCACGTCGCCGATCTGGTTGGTCATGAAGGTGGTGGTGGCGGCGCGGCCACCGGTGTCGAGCACCGGCGCCTGCTTGAACAGCTTGCCGACGAAGTCGCGGGCCTTGGCCTCGTCACCGCCTTGCTTGAGCACGTAACCCCAGGCCGAGAGGTAGGTGTAGCGGCCGTTACCCGAGGTCTTGGGGTTGGGCACGATCACC
The DNA here is from genome assembly GCF_029840925.1 of Pseudomonas sp. GD03858. Taxonomy (GTDB): domain Bacteria; phylum Pseudomonadota; class Gammaproteobacteria; order Pseudomonadales; family Pseudomonadaceae; genus Aquipseudomonas. The sequence continues at coordinate 11,736 of NZ_JAOCDM010000033.1, read as the reverse complement.
TGCACGCCGTCCTTGAGCAGGTCCGGCCAGTCCTTCAGCGCCTTGGGGTTGCCCTTGCGCACGATGAACACGGTGGCCGAGGTGAACGGCGCGCTGTTGTTCGGCAGGCGGGTCACCCAGTTGTCCGGCACCAGCTTGCCGTTGTCGGCCAGGGCATTGATGTCAGTGGCCATGTTCATGGTGATCACATCGGCCGGCAGGCCATCGATCACCGCGCGTGCCTGCTTGCTCGAGCCGCCGAAGGACATCTGCAGGTTGACCTTCTCGTTGTGCTCTTTCTCCCAGTGCTTCTGGAAGGCCGGGTTGTAGTCCTTGTAGAAGTCGCGCATCACGTCGTAGGAGACGTTGAGCAGGGTCGGCGCGGCCTGGGCGAGGTTGCCCAGGGCCAGGCCCGCGGCGAGCAGCGAGGCGCTGAAGAGTTTTTTCACTGGGGCATTCCTTGTTCTGGTTCAAAGGGTTGGCGATTTGCCAGCGACTATAGCGGGTGGTTTCGCGCGGGTTAAAGAACAAAACAGTCTTTGGTTATGCCTGGCGCAAGACTGCCAGACGCTTACGTCCCCTGTAGGAGCGGCCTTGTGTCGCGAAAGGGCTGCAAAGCAGCCCCAGCAATCTTGCGTCGACCACAAATCCTGGGGCCGCTACGCGCCCCTTTCCGACCGGTCCGACGCCTCGGCAAGGTGAACTGGTCAAGGCCGCTCCTACAGGTCCTGTGCCGGTTGTTTGGGAAACAACGCATTGCCACAGCGCGAACAGAATGCCGCGCCATGTTCGTGATGCTGCTTGGCGCACGTCGGGCAATCGTGCTGCAACTGTTCCCCACGCAGGGCATTGGCCAGTTCAGCGGTGAAGATCCCGGTGGGCACGGCGATGATCGAATAACCGGTGATCATCACCAGCGATGACAGCACCTGCCCCAGCGGGGTCTTGGGCACGATATCGCCGAAGCCCACGGTGGTCAGGGTGACGATCGCCCAGTAGATGCCCTTGGGGATGCTGGTGAAGCCGTGCTCGGGGCCTTCGATCACGTACATCAGGGTGCCGAACACGGTGACCAGGGTCGACACGCTGACCAGGAACACGATGATCTTCTGCTTGCTGCCCTGCAATGCCGCCAGCAGGTAGTGGGCCTGCTTCAGGTAGGGGCTGAGCTTGAGCACGCGGAAGATGCGCAGCATGCGGACCACACGGATGATCAGCAGGTACTGCGCGTCGCTGTAGTACAGGGCCAGGATGCCCGGCACGATGGCCAGCAGGTCGACCAGTCCGTAAAAACTGAAGGCATAGCGCAGGGGCTTGGGCGAGCAGTACAGGCGGGTGATGTATTCGGCGAGGAAGATCGCCGTGAACCCCCACTCTATGCCGGCCAGCAGGCCGGCATAGCCCTGGTGGACCTCGTCGATGCTGTCCAGGATCACCGTGACCAGGCTGGCGAGAATGATCAGCAGGAGAATCTTGTCGAAGCGCCTGCCAGCGACGGTGTCGGTCTGGAAGACGATGACGTAGAGCCGCTCGCGCAGGCTCGAGGGGTTATCCATGGGCGCGTTCCATTGTGCGAATGGGCAGAGCCTAGGGGCTGCGTTTCAGCTGTGCAAGCGAGGGGCGTTACGGCGTTGGTTGAGCTGGGCCAGATGATTGCCCAGGTGCATCAGCCAGCAAGCCGTGACGAAAGGCGCGGTGAGCCCGGCGATCGGCAGCAGGTTGAACAGCGGTTGCAGCAACAGGGCGCAGGCGATGGCGAGCAAGGTGATCCGAGGCTTTTCGCCCTGGCGACTGAAGGCCAGCGCCGCCAGGGCGGCATTGAAACCGTACAGTCCCAGCCAGGCGGCGTGCGTTTCACCGGCCAGCAGCGCGATACCGCCACCGAGCGCCGAACCGATCACTGCCCAGGTGGCGGCATAGGGGTTGGCGATGTACATGCCAACCACGATCAGCAGGCCGGCCATGGGCTTGTCGAGCAGGAAGATCTGCCCGACGCCGCGCAGCAGGGCGTACACCGGGTCGGCTGCGACCGGGCCACTGGCCGATGGCTCGGCCAGCAGCAGGGCGGCCCAGCCGAGTAGCACGAACGGTGCGGTATAGGCGATCAGCAGCTTGCCGCCACGCTTGCGCCACTGGTGGGTGAGCATGCTCGACAGGCCGCCGGCGGCGAGGATCAGCGGCGGCAGGATGGCCGACCAGGGCAGCACGGCGCTGATCAGGATGCCGATCAGCACGCCGTTGTAGCAGTACAGCCCGGCTTGCCGGTCGGCGCGATCGTAGCCTCGGCGCTGGGCGGTGAGCAGGCCGGCGAGGGCGCCGAGCAGGGCGCCGCCGACCAGGTTCGGCGCGGTCAGCAGGATGGCCAGCAGGCAGCACAGGCCGCACAGGGGGTTGCGCAGCAGCAGCACCTGGCTGAAACCGTTGAGCAAAGCCGTGGCCCAGTCGGGGCACGGGTTGACGAAATTCTTGGTGTACATGGGCAGTCGGCAAGGTGAGTGGGGGAGCGGTGGGCCTCTTTGGGCCTCGGTTTTCCGCAGTTCTGTTGTAGCGGTGTACGGGGAGGGCTGCGCCCTCCAATCGCGACACAAGGCCGCTCCTACAGGGATCGTGTATTCATGCCTGGGTGCGATCCCTGTAGGAGCGGCCTTGTGTCGCGAAAGGGGCGCAGAGCGCCCCTGGCGATCTCAAACCAAGGTCTCGATTCGCAAGGTGTTAGTCGAACCCGGCTTGCCGAAAGGCACACCGGCGGTGATCAGCAACGTGTCGCCACGGCTGGCCATGCCTTGCGCCTGGGCGATTTCCAGCGCGGTGGAGACGACTTCGTCGACCTGGCGCAAGCGGTCGTTGACCACCGAGTGCACGCCCCAGGCCACGCTCAGGCGGCGGGCGGTGTTGAGGTTCGGCGTCAGGTTGAGGATCGGCGCGCGCGGGCGCTCACGGGCGGCGCGCAGGGTCGAGGCCCCCGACTCGCTGTAGTTGACCAGCACCGCCACCGGCAGGATGCCGCTGATACGACGGATCGCGCAGCTGATGGCGTCCGACACGGTGGCCTCGGCCTTCGGTCGGCCAACGTCGAGCTGGGCCTGGTAGTCCGGGCCATTCTCCACCTGGCGGATGATCTTGCTCATCATCTGCACCGCTTCCAGCGGGTAGTCACCCGAGGCGGTCTCGGCCGACAGCATCACCGCGTCCGCGCCTTCGGCCACGGCATTGGCCACGTCGGTGACTTCAGCGCGGGTCGGGGCCGGGGAGAAGCGCATGGATTCGAGCATCTGGGTGGCCACCACCACCGGCTTGCCCAGCTGGCGGCAGGTGCCGATGATGCGCTTCTGGATCTGCGGCACGCTCTCGGCCGGCACTTCCACGCCCAGGTCGCCACGGGCGACCATGATCGCGTCGGACAGCTCGGCGATGGCCTGCAGCTGCTCGACCGCCGAGGGCTTCTCGATCTTGGCCATCAGGTAGGCGCGCTCGCCAATCAGTTGACGTGCCTCGACGATGTCCTCGGGACGCTGGACGAACGACAGCGCCACCCAGTCCACCCCCAGCTCCAGACCGAAGGCCAGGTCGCGGCGGTCCTTCTCGGTCAGCGGGGAGAGGTCCAGCACCGCCTGGGGCACGTTGACGCCCTTGCGGTCGGACAGCTCGCCACCGGCCAGCACTTCGGTGTCGATAGCGTCGCTGTGCTTGGCGATGACGCGCAGGCGCAGCTTGCCGTCGTCCAGCAACAGGTCCATGCCCGGCTCCAGCGCGGCGATGATCTCCGGGTGCGGCAGGTTGACCCGACGGCTGTCGCCCGGGGTCTTGTCCAGGTCCAGGCGCAGGGCCTGGCCGCGTTGCAGTTGGACCTTGCCGTCAGCGAAACGGCCGACGCGCAGCTTCGGCCCCTGCAGGTCCATGAGAATGCCCAGCGGGTAGTTGAGCTGCTGCTCGACTTCGCGGATCCACTGGTAGCGCAGGGCGTGGTCGGCGTGTTCGCCGTGGCTGAAGTTGAGGCGGAAAATGTTCACTCCGGCCTCGACCAGTTGGCGGATGTCATCGATGCCTTTGATCGCAGGCCCGAGGGTGGCGAGGATTTTGACTTTTTTATCAGGCGTCATGATTGCGGAGTCTCGAGGATCAGGATGGCACGGAAGTCGTTGACGTTGGTGCGGGTCGGCTCGGTGACGATCAGCGCGTCGAGGGCGGCGAAGTAGCCATAGCCGTTGTTGTTGTCCAATTCATCGCTGGCCGACAGGCCCAGGGCCTCGGCGCGGGCATGGCTGTCCGGGGTCATGAAGGCGCCGGCGTTGTCCTCCGAGCCATCAATGCCGTCGGTGTCGCCGGCCAGGGCATGCACGCCCGGCAGGCCCTTGAGGCTTTCGGTGAGGCTGAGCAGGAACTCGGCGTTGCGCCCACCACGGCCGTTGCCGCGCACGGTGACGGTGGTCTCGCCGCCGGAGAGGATCACGCAGGGTGCCTTGAGCGGTTGGCCGTGCAGGACGATCTGCCGGGCGATGCCAGCATGCACCTTGGCCACTTCGCGCGACTCGCCCTCCAGGTCGCCGAGGATCAACGGGCTGAAGCCAGCTTGGCGTGCCTTCACCGCGGCGGCCTCCAGCGACTGCTGGGGCCTGGCGATCAGCTGGAAGTGGCTGCGGGACAGGGCCGGATCATCGGCCTTGACGGTCTCGGAGGCTGGGTTGTTGAGCCAGTCGATGACGGCCTTGGGCGCGTCGATGTTGTAGCGCTTGATGATCGCCAGGGCGTCGGCCGAGGTGCTCGGGTCGGCCACGGTGGGGCCGGAGGCGATGACGGTGGCGAGGTCGCCGGGCACGTCGGAAATCGCGTAGGTGTAGACGGTGGCTGGCCAGCAGGCCTTGGCCAGGCGGCCGCCCTTGATCGCCGAGAGGTGCTTGCGCACGCAGTTCATCTCGCCGATGGTGGCGCCGGACTTGAGCAGGGCCTTGTTGATCTGTTGCTTGTCGGCCAGGGTCAGGCCTTCGGCGGGCAGGGCCAGCAGGGCCGAGCCGCCGCCGGACAGCAGGAAGATGACGCGGTCGTCTTCGCTCAGGTTGCTGACCAGGTCGAGCACGCGCTTGGCCACGGCCAGGCCGGCGGCATCGGGGACCGGGTGGGCGGCTTCGACCACCTCGATCTTCTGGCAGCTGGCGCCATGGCCGTAGCGGGTGACCACCAGGCCGCAGACTTCGCCCTGCCAGCTCTTCTCGACCACTTCGGCCATGGCGGCGGCGGCCTTGCCGGCGCCGATGACGATGACCCGGCCGCTGCGGTCGGCGGGCAGATAGGGTTCCAGCACCTGGCGGGGGTGGGCGGCGGCGATGGCTGTGTCGAACAGTTCGCGCAGGAGTTTTTGTGGATCGACCGACATGGCAGGCTCCCAGATTCTTGTTGTTCTGCAAAATCGAAAACGCCCCTGGAACTGCCTCCGTGCAGGCCGAACCAGGGGCGCCCCTTCGCAGCTGCAAGCTTCAAGCGACAAGCTACAAGTAAAAGCAGATCTGCTCTTGATGTTGCTTGCCGCTTGAAGCTGGCAGCTTGAAGCTGGTTATTCGTCGCGGATCGAGAAGTTGGCCATGTGCTCCAGGCCCTTGATCAGCGCCGAGTGGTCCCAGTTGCCGCCGCCCAGCGCCACGCAGGTGCTGAACACTTGCTGGGCGTTGGAGGTGTTGGGCAGGTTGATACCCAGCTCCTTGGCGCCTTGCAGGGCCAGGTTCAGGTCCTTCTGGTGCAGGTTGATGCGGAAGCCCGGATCGAAGGTGCCCTTGATCATGCGCTCGGCGTGCACTTCGAGGATCTTCGACGAGGCGAAGCCGCCCATCAGCGCTTCACGCACCTTGGCTGGATCCGCGCCGTTCTTGGCAGCGAACAGCAGGGCTTCGCCGACGGCCTGGATGTTCAGGGCGACGATGATCTGGTTGGCGACCTTGGCGGTCTGGCCGTCACCGTTGCCACCGACGCGGGTGATGTTCTTGCCCATGGCCTCGAACAGCGGCAGGGTGCGCTCGAAGGCTTTCGGGCAGCCACCGACCATGATGCTCAGGGTGCCGGCCTTGGCGCCGACTTCGCCGCCGGACACCGGGGCGTCCAGGTAGGCGGCGCCGGTGGCCTTGATCTTCTCGGCGAAGGCCTTGGTGGCGGTGGGGGAGATCGAGCTCATGTCGATCACCACCTTGTTCGGGCCGACGCCTTCGGCGACGCCGTTTTCACCGAACAGCACGCTTTCGACCTGCGGGGTGTCCGGGACCATGACGATGATGAACTCGGCTTCCTGGGCAACCTCTTTCGGGTTGGCCAGGGCCACGGCGCCGGCGGCGATCAGGTCGGCCGGAGCGGCGTCGTGGTGGGTGGAAACGAAGATGCTGTGACCTGCTTTTTGCAGGTTCTGGGCCATGGGCTTGCCCATGATGCCGGTGCCGAGGAAACCGATTTTAGCCATGAGAGTTCTGCCTCTTTGTATTTGTATGAACAGGCGACCAGGCCCTTGTAGGAGCGGCCTTGTGTCGCGATTGGGGCGCGAAGCGGCCCCACGATTTCGGCCATTTCAGCGATTGCCGGGGGCTGCTGCGCAGCCCATCGCGACACAAGGCCGCTCCTACAGGGACCGTGTGCATCCTTAAATTGCGTTATGGGTCTTGAGCCAGCCCAGGCCCGCCTCGGTGGTGGTCTTGGGCTTGTACTCCGCGCCCACCCAGCCCTGGTAGCCGATGCGGTCCAGGTGCTCGAACAGGAAGCGGTAGTTGATCTCGCCGGTGCCCGGCTCGTGGCGACCTGGGTTGTCGGCCAGCTGCACGTGGTTGATCAGCTTCAGGTTGGTTTCCAGGGTGCGCGCCAGGTCACCTTCCATGATCTGCATGTGATAGATGTCGTACTGCAGGAACAGGTTGTCGCTGCCCACCTCGGCCTGGATTTCCAGGGCCTGTTTCGTGGTGTTCAGGTAGAAGCCGGGGATGTCGCGGGTATTGATCATTTCCATGACCAGGCGGATCCCGGCGGCCTTGAGCTTGTCGGCGGCGTAGCGCAGGTTGTCGACGAAGGTCTTGCGCACGGTGGCGCAGTCCAGGCCCTCGGGGCGGATGCCGGCCAGGGCGTTGACCTGGGTGTTGCCCAGCACCTTGGCGTACTCGATGGCCTTGTCGACGCCGGCGCGGAACTCTGCGATGCGCTCGGGATGGCAGGTGATGCCGCGCTCACCTTTCGACCAGTCGCCGGCAGGCAGGTTGAACAGCACTTGGGTCAGGCCGTGGGCGTCGAGCTGCTGCTTGATTTCGGCGGCGCTGAAATCGTACGGGAAGAGATATTCGACGCCGCTGAAACCGGCGTCGGCGGCGGCCTTGAAGCGGGCCAGGAAGTCCTGTTCGGTGAACAGCATGGACAGGTTGGCGGCGAAGCGAGGCATAAGTCGTCTCCTTGCGTTGAGTACCCCCGCGCAAGGCACGGGGGCGTCAGGCGATCAGTCCAGCAGCGAGATGGCGGTCGGCGCGTCGTTGCCGACCAGGGCGAGGTCTTCGAATTCGTTGACCGCGTTGATCTCGGTGCCCATGGAAATGTTGGTCACGCGCTCGAGAATCACTTCGACCACCACCGGCACGCGGAACTCTTCGGCCATCTTCTGCGCCTTGAGCAGGGCAGGGGCGATGTCGGCCGGTTCGAATACGCGGATGGCCTTGCAGCCCAGGCCCTCGACCACGGCGACGTGATCGACACCGTAGGTGGCGGCGTCGGTGGAATTGATGTTCTCGAACGCCAGTTGTACACAGTAATCCATGTCGAAACCACGCTGGGCCTGGCGGATCAGGCCGAGGTAGGCGTTGTTCACCAGCACGTGGACGTACGGCAGGTTGAACTGCGCGCCGACTGCCAGCTCTTCGATCATGAACTGGAAGTCGTAGTCACCGGACAGCGCGACGACCTTGCGCTTCGGATCGGCCTTGACCACGCCTAGGGCGGCAGGGATGGTCCAGCCCAGCGGGCCGGCCTGGCCGCAGTTGATCCAGTGGCGTGGCTTGTACACGTGCAGGAACTGCGCGCCGGCGATCTGCGAAAGACCAATGGTGCTGACGTAGCAGGTGTCCTTGCCGAACACCTGGTTCATCTCTTCGTACACGCGCTGCGGCTTGACCGGCACGTTGTCGAAGTGGGTCTTGCGCTGCAGGCTCGACTTGCGTTGCTGGCAGTCTTCCAGCCAGGCGCTGCGATCCTTGAGCTTGCCGGCGGCTTTCCATTCGCGGGCCACCTCGAGGAACACGTCCAGCGCTTTGCCGGCATCCGAGACGATACCCAGGTCAGGGGTGAACACGCGGCCGATCTGGGTCGGCTCGATGTCGACATGCACGAACTTGCGGCCTTCGGTGTAGACGTCGACCGAGCCGGTGTGGCGGTTGGCCCAGCGGTTGCCGATGCCGAATACCAGGTCGGACTTGAGCAGGGTGGCGTTGCCGTAGCGGTGCGAGGTCTGCAGGCCGACCATGCCGACCATCAGTGGGTGGTCGTCCGGGATGGAGCCCCAGCCCATCAGGGTCGGGATGACCGGCACGCCGGTCAGCTCGGCGAACTCGACCAGCTTGTCGCTGGCGTCGGCGTTGATGATGCCGCCACCGGCGACCAGCAGCGGGCGCTCGGCGTCATTGAGCAGGGCCAGGGCTTTTTCGGCCTGTACGCGGCTGGCTTGTGGCTTGTGTACTGGCAGCGGCTCGTAGGCATCGATGTCGAATTCGATCTCGGCCATCTGCACGTCGAACGGCAGATCGATCAGCACCGGGCCAGGGCGACCGGTGCGCATTTCGTAGAAGGCCTTCTGGAAGGCATAGGGCACCTGGCCCGGCTCCAGTACAGTAGTTGCCCACTTGGTCACCGGTTTGACGATGCTGGTGATGTCGACGGCCTGGAAGTCTTCCTTGTGCAGGCGCGCACGCGGGGCCTGGCCAGTGATGCAGAGAATCGGGATGGAGTCGGCCGAGGCGCTGTACAGGCCGGTGACCATGTCGGTGCCGGCGGGGCCGGAGGTGCCGATGCACACACCGATGTTGCCCGGGTTGGCGCGGGTGTAGCCCTCGGCCATGTGCGAGGCACCTTCGACGTGGCGAGCGAGGACGTGATCGATGCCACCGACTTTCTTCAGGGCCGAGTACAGCGGATTGATGGCAGCCCCTGGAATGCCGAACGCGGTATCTACACCTTCACGGCGCATGACCAGAACGGCTGCATCGATTGCTCTCATTTTGCTCATGGGTTGTGCCTCATCGATTTTGTAATTGTATACAACTTGCGTTGCGGCAAAGTGTATTCATGCTCTGCGCAAAAGGTCAATCCATTTTCGTCGGCGGCGTTGACTGGGCAGTCATTGGGCGATGAGGCGGCATTTCGTCGCATCTGGCGAAACTGATCCAGATAATTGTATACAAATGGTGTCTTTGTTGTGTTCTATGCTGTCTACTGGTTTTCAACTGCCCTCAGGGCTTCTCACAACAAGAAGAGGACCTTTCCATGAACGCATTGACCCTCAAAGACGCTGTCGGTGTGGTAAACGCCGCGTTGGCCGCAGGGCGCAAGATCAACGCCGCGCCGCTGACCGTCGCGGTACTGGATGCCGGCGGGCACCTGCTGACGTTGCAGCGCGAGGATGGCGCCACCTTGCTGCGCCCGCAGGTGGCCATAGGCAAGGCCTGGGGGGCGGTGGCGCTGGGCAAGGGATCGCGCCTGCTGGCGCTGGATTCACAGCAGCGGCCGGCGTTCTATGCCGCGCTGAACGGGCTGGGTGAGCGACCGGTGGTGCCGGTGCCGGGTGGGGTGCTGATCCGTGATCAGGATGGCAAGGTGCTGGGGGCTGTCGGGATCAGCGGGGATACGTCGGATATCGACGAGCAGTGCGCGATCAGCGCGATCGAAGAGGTGGGGCTGATGGCGGATGCGGGGGTTGCTGCGTAAGGCTCGTCATTTTGGGGCCGCTCTGCGGCCCATCGCGACACAAGGCCGCTCCTACAGGGAAATGCGTAACCTCTGTAGGAGCGGCCTTGTGTCGCGAACGGGCTGCACAGCAGCCCCATTGGCCCTATCAGGCCGCCTCGGGCTCGCAGCCCTTCAAAACCAGGCGGATGATCGTCTCCGCCGCCGCGTCATAGTCGCTGTCGGCCAGCTTGGTCTTGCCGGTCACCACGGCGATCTGCCAGTCGAAATCCGCATAGGTCTGCGTCGCCGCCCAGATGCTGAACATCAGGTGGTGCGCGTCGACGTTGGCGATCTGCCCACGCTCGATCCAGCGCTGGATGCATTCGATGTTGTGCCGCGCCTGCTCGTTGAGTTGCTCGACCTGGCGTGGTGAAAGGTGCGGCGCGCCGTGCATGATCTCGCTGGCGAACACCTTCGAGGCGTGGGGCAGGTCGCGGGAGATGCGGATCTTCGAGCGGATGTACGAACTCAGCACCTCCTTGGGGTCGCCGTCGGCGTTGAACGGCGTCGAGGCCTGCATGATCGGCGCGATGATGCTCTCGAGTACTTCGCGGTAGAGGTTTTCCTTCGACTTGAAGTAGTAGTAGACGTTCGGCTTGGGCAGCCCGGCCTTGGCCGCGATGTCGCTGGTCTTGGTGGCGGCGAAGCCCTTGTCGGCGAATTCTTCACTGGCCGCGCGCAGGATCAGTTCCTTGTTGCGCTCGCGAATGGTGCTCATTGTCGGGGATCTTCCTCGTGGTCTGACCGCCTCTGAGAGGGATCGGGCATGGTAGCACCGGCCCCGATGAGCGCTCAAGGCAGCCGCTTTCGGCTAGAATCGGTGCTTTGGACCCTTTGGATCGAAGAACATGGCAGGAAGCAGTCTGTTGGTGCTGATCGATGACATCGCCACGGTGCTGGACGATGTGTCGCTGATGACCAAGGTCGCGGCGAAGAAGACCGCCGGGGTGCTGGGCGATGACCTGGCGCTCAACGCTCAGCAGGTGACGGGCGTGCGTGCCGAGCGCGAACTCCCGGTGGTGTGGGCGGTGGCCAAGGGCTCGCTGCTGAACAAGGCGATCCTGGTGCCGGCGGCGCTGCTGATCAGCGCGTTCATTCCCTGGGCGGTGACGCCGTTGTTGATGGTCGGTGGTGCCTACCTGTGCTTCGAGGGCTTCGAGAAGCTGGCGCACAAGTTCCTGCACAGCAAGGCAGAGGACCAGGTTCAGCACGAGGCGCGCAAGGAAGCCGTGGCCGATGCCAACATCGACCTGGTGGCTTACGAGAAGACCAAGATCAAGGGCGCGGTGCGCACCGACTTCATTCTTTCCGCCGAGATCATCGCCATCACCCTGGGCACGGTGGCCGATGCGCCGCTGAGCCAGCAGATCATCGTGCTGTCGGGCATCGCGCTGGTCATGACCATTGGCGTCTATGGCCTGGTGGCGGGCATCGTCAAGCTCGACGACCTGGGGCTGTGGATGACGCAAAAGGCTTCGAGCCTGGCTCGGGCGGTGGGTAACGGCATCCTGCGCGCCGCGCCGTACATGATGAAGAGCCTGTCGGTGATCGGCACCGCGGCGATGTTCCTGGTCGGTGGCGGCATCTTGGTGCATGGCATCGCGCCGCTGCATCACGCCATCGAGGCGTTCAGCGAAGGTCGGGGCGGGGCGTTGACCGGGGCGTTACTCAATGGTGTGGCGGGGGTGATTGCGGGAGCTGTGGTGCTGGCGGTGGTTGCTGTCGCGGGCAAGGTGTGGCGGGCGGTTAAACCGGCAAGCTGAGGCGCCCGGCCGGGGCTTGCCTCGGATCTCCTGTAGGAGCGGCCTT
>NZ_JAOCDM010000032.1 GCF_029840925.1 Pseudomonas sp. GD03858 | reverse complement strand
TCGTTGTACTGATCTATGCCGCCGGCATGCTCGGACTTGGCTGGTACGGCATGCGGCGCGCGAAGACCCACGAAGACTATCTGGTGGCCGGGCGCAACCTCGGCCCGACCCTGTACATGGGCACCATGGCCACCACCGTGCTCGGCGGCGCCTCCACCGTCGGCACCGTGCGCCTGGGCTACGTTCACGGCATCTCCGGTTTCTGGCTGTGCGCCGCGCTGGGCCTGGGCATCATCGCGCTGAACCTGTTCCTGGCCAAGCCGCTGCTGCGCCTGAAGATCTTCACCGTCACCCAGGTACTGGAGCGTCGCTACAACCCGATGGCCCGCCAGGCCAGCGCGGCGATCATGCTCGCCTACGCCCTGATGATCGCGGTCACCTCGACCCTGGCCATGGGCACCGTGCTGCAGGTCCTGCTCGACGTGCCGTTCTGGATGGCCCTGCTGTTCGGTGGTGGCGTGGTAGTGGTGTACTCGACCATCGGCGGCATGTGGTCACTGACCCTGACCGACATCGTCCAGTTCGTCATCAAGACCGTGGGCCTGATGTTCATCCTGCTGCCAGTGTGCCTGTACAAGGCCGGTGGCTGGGATGCCCTGGTGGCCAAGTTGCCAGCGGCCAGCTTCAGCTGGACCACCATCGGCTGGGACACCATCATCACCTACTTCCTGATCTACTTCTTCGGCATCCTGATCGGCCAGGACATCTGGCAGCGGGTGTTCACCGCTCGTGACGAGAAGGTCTGCAAGCGCGCCGGTACCACCGCCGGTATCTACTGCGTGCTGTATGGCCTGGCCTGCGCGCTGATCGGCATGGCCGCTCATGTGCTGATGCCTGACCTGGCGAACCCGAACAACGCCTTCGCCGAGATGATCAAGGGGCAGCTGCCCGAAGGCATCCGCGGCCTGCTGATGGCCGCCGCCCTGGCCGCGATGATGTCCACCGCCAGCGCGGGTCTGCTGGCCGCCTCGACCACGCTCACCGAAGACCTGCTGCCCAAGCTGCGTGGCGGCAAGCAGTCGAGCCTGGGCATCAACCGCCTGTTCACCCTGATCACCGGCCTGGTGGTGCTGGGCATCGCCCTGGCGGTGAACGATGTGATCAGTGCCCTGACCCTGGCCTACAACCTGCTGGTAGGCGGCATGCTGATCCCGCTGATCGGTGCGATCTTCTGGAAGCGCGCAACCACCGCCGGCGCCCTCGCCAGCATGTCCCTGGGCTTTGCCACCGCACTGTTCTTCATGTTCAAGGATGGCCTGGACGCCAACTCGCCGATCTACTACAGCCTGGCGATCGGCCTGGTCAGCTTCGTGGTGGTCAGCCTGGCCTCGCGCAAACCGGTCAGCGCGGTGAACCTGGCCTGAGGCCAGATGCCCCACGCCAAACCTTGTAGGAGCGGCACAAGGCCGCTCCTACAGCGATCGTCAAAACGCAAAAGGCCGCCGCATCATGCAGATGCGGCGGCCTTTTGTCGGTTGTCAGCGCCGACGCGGCTGGCGCTTGCGCTGTTCTTCGTCGGTAGGAATCGGCACCGGCTGTAGGGGTGGCGGGAGCAAGCCCAAGGCGACGGCTAGGTCGTGGAGCCAGTTGTACATGCGTTCGTTCATATTGCCCCCTTGACGGGTCAGCCTCACGGTCAATCAATCCTGCGATGCGTCATACAGATCATAGTCCGATGTCCTGTATTGCGCATGCCTCTGCTCTTACAGATAGGGGCGATTTTGACCCGGATCAAGCCGAGGCGGCAGCTTCCGACGGCCGGTTAATCGTTTCGCTTTGTTGCAGGTCGATCCACGCCTGCAGATTCGCCCCGCGCATGCCCTGTCGCCACATCAGCCAGGTGGTGGCCTGATCGAACGGTGCCTGCAAACGGTGCGCCATTACCCGATCACGCCCTGGCAAGCTGTCGAGCATCGATTGCGCCATCATCGCCACGCCGGCACCGGCGATCACGCAGGCCAGCATGCTCTGGTACGACTCGATCTCCATCACCCGCACCATCGGCGTATGGGCATGGGCATACCAGGCTTCCAGACGCATGCGATACGAACACCCCTGGCGGAAGGTGAACACGGCCTTGCCGGCGACGTCCCGGGCACTGCGCACGGCTGGATGCTCGGGACTGGTGATCAGCACCAGTTCCTCTTCGCACAGGGGCACGCCGTCCAGGCCGGCCAGGCTCAATGGCCCGTCCACCAGTGCTGCATCCAACTTGTGCCCGAGCAGACCTTCGAGCAGGTCCCGACTGGGCGCCGCCTGGACCTGCAGGTTCACCGCCGGGTAAGCCTGATGGTAGCGCGCCAGCAAGGGCGGCAAATGAATGGCCGCAGTGCTGTACATGGTGCCCAGCACGAAATCGCCAGCCGGTTGCCCGCCCTGCACCGCCGCCACGGCTTCGTCGCGCAAGGCCGACAGGCGATTGGCATAGTCCAGCAGGACCTTGCCGGCCGGCGATAGCTGCAAACGTTGACGCTCGCGCAGGAACAGCTCTACGCCCAGCTGTTCTTCGAGCTGGCGCAGACGAGTCGACAGGTTCGATGGCACCCGATGCAGGCGCTCGGCGGCGCGGGTCACCGAGCCCTCCTCAGCAACGGCCTGAAAGATACGCAACTGGCTGAATTCCACATCGTTCTCCAAAACAGAATAACTTGATCATCATTATTCAATTTTGTTGAAAGTCAATCCGCCCTACCCTGCCAGCCATCGCATCCCTTCGTACAGGAGACTTTCCATGTCGCCCATCGTGCAACTGCTGGCCAGCGCCGTGGCGCTGATGATGGCCATGGGTATCGGCCGCTTCGCCCTCACCCCGCAATTGCCCCGGCTGATTGCCGAGGGCCAGCTGGACCTGACCGCCGGCGGCCTGATCGCTGCCGCCAACTACCTGGGCTACTTCCTCGGCGCCGTCGACGCCATGCACGCTCGCCAGCCGGCCCAGGTGCGCCTGCGTCTGCATGGCGGCCTGTGGCTATGCGTGCTGTTGACCCTCGCGTCCTGGGCGGCCAATGGGTTCTGGGGCCACTTGCTGCTGCGCTTTGGCACCGGCGTGGCCAGTGCCTGGGTCCTGGTGATGATCGCCAGCCTCAGCCAGCAACTGGCCAGTGCCCACGGCCACCAGCGCCTGGGCGCCATGGTGTTCGCCGGGCCCGGCGTCGGTATCGCGGTGACCGGCGTGCTGGCACTGGGCGCACATCTGCTGGAGCTGGATTCGGCGGCCCTGTGGCTGGTCTACGGCGTGGCGGCGCTGGTGATGCTCCTGGTCGTGCTGCCATGGCTGCCAAGGGCCGTGCAGCCTGCTGCCGGCGTGGCTACCGGTGCCGACCAGGGGCGTGGCCACGGCATCGGTCGGCTGGGCCTGGTCTATGGGCTCTACGGGATCGGCTACATCCTGCCAGCCACCTTTCTGTCGCAGATGGCCAGCCAGCACTTTCACGGACAATGGCTGGCGGACTTGTTCTGGCCAGCGTTCGGCCTGGCATCGGCGCTGGGAGTGGTGATCGTCAGCCTGCGCCGGCCAGGGCAAACCTCGCGCTGGCTCGCCGCGACGCTCTGGCTGCAAGGGGTGGGCGTGCTGGCCTGCCTGCTGGGTGGCGGCGCCGGCCTGGCACTGGGGGTGTTGTTGTGCGGCGGGCCGTTCCTGGCCTGCATGCAACTGGTGATGCAACGCTCGCGAGAGCTGGCGCCCCATGCCACGCAGCGCAATGCCGGGCTGTTGACCGCGTGCTTCGCCCTTGGACAGCTGAGTGGGCCGTTGCTGGCGGCCTCGAGCAGCCATTTCAGTGGCGGGCTGCAGCCAGCGTTGCTGCTGGCAGCAGCCGGGATGGGGCTGGCCGGCGTGCTGGTCGCAGGCTTCTCGCGCTCGCAACCCTGCGCCAGCCTGAGGCAGGCTGATGGGGTCGGCCGAACGCTTAACCCAGCACCCTGCGCAATTGCTGACGCACCCAGGCTTCGGCACTGACCATGATCACGCCAAGCAGCACCATCACTGCCCCGATCACAAAGTTCAGGCTCAATGGTTCGTCCAGCAACAGCACGCCAAACGTCACGCCGAACAACGGCGTGATGAACGAAAACACCGCCAGATTGGACGCCAGGTACTTGCGCAGCAGCCAGAACCAGGTCAGGTAGCTGACGAACGACACCATGATGCCCTGGAACAACACGCTGCCTACCGCCAGCGGCGTGAACGAGAAGTCGCCGATCTGCCCGCTCACCAGGGCCATCAGCACCAGCCCGGCAAACCCCACCGCAAGCTGGTAGAACAGGGTCAGGGTCGCCGGCGCCTCCGACAGTCGCGAGCCGCGCACCACCACGGTGGTCGCCCCCCAGGCCAGGCCCGCCAGGATCGCCAGGGCATCGCCCAGCAACATGCGCCCGTCCAGATGCTCGAGCGAAACGCCGCCAGCGAAGGCCAGGGCGATTCCGCCGAACGCCAGCAGGATGCCCAGCCACTGCAACCACCGCAGCCGCTCGCTGGGCATCATGAAATGCAGCCCCAACGCGGTGAAGATCGGCGCGGTGTAGAGAAACACCGACATGTGCGCCGCCGAGGTCAGCTTCAGCCCCTCGGCGATGAACAGGAACTCCACACCGAACAATCCGCCAGCCAGCAACCCGGCACGCCAGGTGCTACCCACCTGGCCCCAGCCACCTCGCCAGCAGATCAACAGCCCCACCAGCACAGCGGCGATGCCATTGCGAAATGCCGCCTGCATCACCGGCGCGATGTCCACCGCGGCCGACTTGATCAATACCTGCTGGCAACCCCAGATCAGGCATAGCCCCAGCATGATCTGGAACGCGAACGCATCGGGGTTCTTGCGGGCCGCGGTCATGAGCGCCCCCTGTGCTGGATGAATGTCATGGGCAAGGCTCGGCAGTGAAAATGGATCCAGATTATCGGGTGCCCGGCGTTGCCGATGCCAGCCTAAATTTTTCCGTTGGCACTGCGTGCTCGACTCGATGACAACCGACTGAACTTCCCGGCATCGGACTCACTCCACCGGGCAGGCACATCACCGGAGGGAAACAGCATGAAACCACTGCTGACCATCATCTGTGCGACCAGCCTGCTCTGCGCCCTGCCCGCCTGGGCATGCACACCGGAGCAAGCCACGCAGAAAAGAGAGGAATTGGCCGGGCTGGTCAGCCGCCTGACCGAGCAGAATCCACAGAAGGCCAAGGAAATAAACGACGAGCTCCAGCACATGCAGCTCGGGACAGCCAGCAAGGACCTGCCGGACAAATGCCAGCTGATCGACAAGCGAATCGAGGAGCTGAAGGAAGCGGAGAAAAAAACCTGAAGCTGCTCAGGTTCAGCGGCGCTGCTGGGCGAGCATGTACTGGCGCAGCAACTGGTTGATACGGGTCTGATAACCGGCGCCCTGCCCCTTGAACCACTCGAGGACATCGGCATCCAGGCGGATGGTTACCGCCTGCTTGGCGGGTACCCGCAGCTCGGCACGACGGAAGAAGTCATCGTCGAGTTCGGGAATATCCGACGTATCGACAGTCTGTTGCTCAGGGTGTCTGGACGGTTTCGACATAGCGCATCACCTCGCGTCGGGTAGCTCTTCTGGCAGAGATGATGCGGATCACCTCACCCTGCCGTTCGGTATAGGCAACCACGCTGACCCAGGCATTGATCCATCCCATGCTGATCCAGCGCGCTTCCTCGTAATCGAACCGCTCGTCCTGTAACGCCAGCATCGGGTGCCGGAACATCTCGGGCACATCATTGAAATCGACGCCGTGCTTGCGAATGTTGAGCAGGTTCTTTTCCGCGTCCCATTCAAAGCGCATGGGACACCTCGTATTGACAGCTGTACATACGCTACTCCTCCTTCGTGAATCACGCTAGAGGGAGTGTGGGGGGCGGGCGGCAAAATGCGCGGGGCAAAACGCGCTTTGGGAAACAGGCTACGAGCCTTGGGGAAAACGGTGAAACAACCCGCCACCCTTGCGGTGGCGGGCTTGCAGCACGAAAGCTTACTCAGCCGCTGGCTTGCGCTTTTTCAGCGGTGCCAGGCCGTCGGAGCTGGCCAGAGGAGCATTGGCCTTCGGCTTGGCGGTAGGCTTTTTCTTGGCCGCGCCCTTCTTGTCGGCACCGGCCTTCTTCTCGACTTTTTTCTTCTTGCTGCCGGCCGCCTTGCCCGAGGCCTTGACCTTCTTCGGTCCGCTATAAGTGCCCTTGACCTCCTTGATGACGCGGCGCTCGAACTGCTGCTTGAGGTAGCGCTCGATGCTCGACATCAGGTTCCAGTCGTTGTGGGTGATCAGCGAGATCGCCAGGCCTTCGCCGCCGGCACGGCCGGTGCGACCGATACGGTGCACGTACTCGTCACCGCTGCGTGGCATGTCGAAGTTGATCACCAGGTCCAGGCCATCAATGTCCAGGCCACGGGCCGCGACATCGGTGGCCACCAGGACCTTGGAGCCGCCATCCTTGAAGCGGTCGATGGCCAGCTTGCGGTCCTTCTGGTCCTTCTCGCCGTGCAGAACGAATGCCTTGACCTCCTTGGCCACCAGGTGGCCGTAGATACGGTCGGCCAGGGCACGGGTGTTGGTGAAAATGATTGCCTTCTGGTAGGTCTCGTTGGCCAGCAGCCACTGCACGATCTGCTCTTTGTGCTGGTCGTGGTCGGCGGTGATGATCTGCTGGCGGGTGCCTTCGGCCAGTTGCGAGACACTGTTGAGCATCAGGTGCTCAGGGTCCTTGAGCACTTTACCGATGATATCGCGCAGGGCCGCACCGCCCGTGGTAGCCGAGAACAGCAGGGTCTGCTTGCGGTTCTCGCACTCCTTGCACAGGCGCTCCATGTCTTCGGCAAAGCCCATGTCGAGCATGCGATCGGCTTCGTCGAGGATCAGCACCTCCACGTGCGACAGGTCCAGGTTGCCGGCATTGAGCTGCTCGAGCAGACGACCGGGGGTGCCGATCAGCACGTCCGGCACCTTGCGCAGCATGGCGGCCTGTTCCTTGAAGTCTTCACCGCCGGTGACCAGGCCCGACTTGATGTAGGTGAACTGGGAGAACAGTTGCACCTGCTTGAGGGTCTGCTGGGCCAGCTCGCGGGTCGGCAACAGGATCAGCGCACGAATCTCCACGCTCGGGCCGCTGCGGTCGACCAGGCGGTTGAGCAGCGGCAGCACGAACGCGGCGGTCTTGCCACTGCCGGTCTGCGCCGTCACCCGCAGGTCACGCCCTTGCAGGGCCAGGGGAATGGCCGCTGCCTGCACCGGCGTCGGCTCGACAAATTTCAGCTCGGCCACGGCTTTGAGCAGGCGTTCGTGCAGGGCGAATTGGGAAAACACGGGGGTAACCTCGGGCAAGTGCGAAAAATTCAAGTTGCATAGGGTAACGTTTTCCGTGGCCAGAACCGAATTTCTTTTGGCAACTTTGCACCGATCCACGCTCTAATGCCGCTTCGTACCGCAACACAGACTGTTTATACGCCTATGGACATCCAACGATTCTGGCGCGATGCCCTCGACCTCTGGGGCACCCTCGACCAACACCCGCTGCTGCATGCCACGCTCGGCCTGATCGTGCTGCTGCTCGTCTCACTGCTGATCGGCCGTCTGGCGCGCTTCCTGGTGCTGCACTCCAGCCGCCTGCTGGCCCGCCAGCAGGCGCTCAGATGGCTGGACGACCTGCGCCACAACAAGGTGTTCCACCGCCTGGCGCAGACCACCCCGTCACTGGTGGTGCAGTTCGGCCTGAAGCTGGTGCCGGAGCTGTCGGCCACCGCCCAGCACTTCCTCGGCAACCTCGCCCTGGCCGTGACCCTGCTGTTCATGACCCGCGCCCTGTCCTGCCTGCTCGACGCCCTGCTGGATATCTACGCACGCACCGAACACGCCCGCACCCGCTCGATCAAGGGCTACATGCAGCTGGCCAAGATGATGCTGTGGATCTTCGCCGCCATCGTCATCGTCGCCACCCTGATCGACCGCTCGCCGCTGTTGCTGCTGTCGGGTCTGGGCGCCATGTCGGCGGTGCTGCTGTTGGTGTACAAGGACACCCTGCTGTCGTTCGTCGCCAGTGTGCAGCTGACCAGCAACGACATGCTGCACGTCGGCGACTGGATCGAGATGCCCCAGGCCGGTGCCGACGGCGACGTGGTGGACATCACCCTGCACACGGTCAAGGTGCAGAACTTCGACAAGACCATCGTCTCGATCCCCACCTGGCGCCTGATGAGCGAGTCGTTTCGCAACTACCGCGGCATGCAGCAGTCGGGCGGGCGACGGATCAAGCGCAGCCTGTTCATCGATGCCGGCGGCGTGCGCTTCCTCACTGCGGAAGAAGAACAGCGCCTGGGCCAGATCCGCCTGCTCGGCGATTACCTCTCGCAGAAACGCCAGGAGCTGCACAGCTGGAACGAAGCGCTGGGACCGGTGGCGGAACTGGCGGCCAATCGGCGCAAACTGACCAATATCGGCACCTTCCGCGCGTTCGCCCTGGCCTATCTGAAGAACCATCCCAACGTGCATGCGAACATGACCTGCATGGTCCGCCAGATGCAGGCCACCGCCGAAGGCGTGCCGCTGGAGATCTACTGCTTCACCACCACCACGGCGTGGGCCGAGTACGAGCGTATCCAGGGCGATATCTTCGACTACCTGCTGGCGGTGCTGCCGGAGTTCGGGCTGAGCCTGTACCAGCAGCCGAGCGGCAACGACATGCGTGCGGGGCTGGCGGCCAGGCCGCAGCCTCAGCCCCAGCCACGCAGCCTGGACGCGCTAAGCGAGGCCTGACCGTGCAACCGGGGCGCCCGACCGGGCGCCCTTTGCATTGCGCCCCCAAGGCGCACTACCCTAGGGCCATCCAGGACGACGTCATCACGGAAGATCGACGGCCCACTCGCCACGCCCATCCCTGACGCTCGACAGATGCCTGCCACAGCCTTCGTGAGCGAGCCATGCCCCAGGACATTTCCAGCGTTTCACTGCAAGACGCCCCGCCATCGCCTCGGCGCAAGGCCCTCGCCGCCGCCAGCCTCGCCCATGGCGTGCATGACGGCCTGACCGATGTCATCTACGTGTTGCTGCCCCTCTGGCAGGTCGCCTTCGGCCTCAGCTACGCCCAGGTCGGACTGCTGCGCGGCGCCTACGCCGGCATGATGGCGGGCTTCCAGCTGCTGGCCAGCAAAGGCGCCCGGCGCTGGGGCCGCGAAGCCCTGTTGGTCCGGGGCACCGCGCTGGCCGGGCTGGCCTACCTGCTGGCCGCCCAGGCCAGTGACCTGAGCCTTCTGCTGATCGCCCTGATGCTCGCCGGCCTCGGCGCCAGCACCCAGCATCCGCTGGCCAGCGCGCTGGTCGCCGATGCCTACGAAGGCAGCGGCAAGGTGAAGCAGGCCCTGGCCCAATACAACTTCGCCGGGGATATCGGCAAGGCGCTGATCCCGGGCCTGGTCGGCCTGGTGCTGGTGTATGTGTCATGGCAGGCCAACGCCACCGCGCTTGGCCTGCTCGGCCTGGGGGCGGCAGCGGCGCTGTGGTGGCTGTTGCGCCAGGCGCCACCCGCAGGGCGATCAACGCGCAAGGCCACGGGCCAGGACCGGGTTGGCTCAAGGTCGGGGCTGGCCGCGCTGATCGCCACCGGCACCCTCGACAGTGGCGTGCGCATGGGTTTTCTGACCTTCCTGCCGTTCCTGCTGCAGAGCAAGGGCGCGACGACCGCGCAGATAGGCCTGGCCCTGACATTGCTGTTCATCGGCGGCGCCTTCGGCAAGCTGTTCTGTGGCTACCTGGGCGCCCGGCTGGGGCCGGTACGCACCGTGATCTGTACCGAACTGCTGACCGCAGGATTGATCCTGGTGGCGCTGCTGCTGCCCTACCTGCCGTTGATGCTGGTGATGCCTCTGATCGGCGTGGCACTCAACGGCACCTCGTCGGTGCTGACCGGGCTGGTGCCGGACTTCGCCGGCCGCGAACAGCGCGAGCGGGTGTTCGCCTGCTTCTATACCGGCACCGTCGGTGGCGGCGCGCTGGCGCCGGTGCTGATCGGCGCGATATCCGACCACACCGGGGTGGAACAGGGATTGATGGCGCTGGCAGGCACGCTGCTGCTGACCCTGCCATTGTGCCTGGCCGTGCACACTGGCCTGCCGCGCCGGCAATGACCCTCAGGCGGCTCCCGGCACCCTCGCACGCTGGCCACCCAAGCGGCTCAACCACACCGACGCCAGGATCACCGAACCGCCAATGGCCAGACGCCCGAGCGGTTCGTCCTGGTTCCAGATCAGCAGGTTGAGCAGCAAGCCCACCGGCACGTGCAGGTTGTTCATTACCGCCAGGGTGCCGCCGGAGACCAGGCAGGCGCCCTTGTTCCACCAGTACAACCCCAGCGCCGTCGGGCACAGGCCAAGGAACAGCAGCACCAACCACTGGGTATCGGTGCTCGGCAGGTGCTGGGCATTGCCGAACAGCAGGAAGGCCGGCAGCACCACGATCAAGGCACCCAGGTAGAAGTAGCCGAATCGGCGGTAGTGCGGCAGGTCACTGGGGTGACGGGCAACCAGATGTCGGTACAGCACCTGGCCGGCGGCATAGGTGAAGTTGGCCAGTTGCAGCAGCAAAAAGCCGATGAAGAACTCGCCCGAGATGGTATCGAAGCGAATCACCGCCGCCCCGGCCACCGCCACCAGCGCGGCGAGCAGCGCCCAGGGATTGAAGCGCCGGTTCAGCGCATCCTCGATCAGCGTGACGTGCAATGGGGTGAGGATGGTGAACAGCAGCACCTCCGGCACCGTCAGCACGCGGAAGCTGAGGTACAGGCAGACATAGGTGATGCCGTATTGCAGCGCGCCGATCAGCAGCATCGAGCGCAGGAAGCGCGGCTCGACCTGGCGCCAGCGGGTCAGCGGCAGAAACACCAGCCCGGCCAGCACCACCCTGGCGAGCACGGCGAAGTAGCTGTCGACATGGCCGGCCAGGTATTCGCCGATCAGGTTGAAGGAGTACGCCTGGATCAGCGCGACGATTATCAGGTAGCCCATGGTGGCCTCTCGAGGATCAAGGCGGCGACCTTAGCGGGTTGGGTCCGGGCAGTTCAACCATGGGAAATGTGCGGGTGCTTGGGGTCATCGCCCTCCTTGGTTGCACGCTCGCCTGGCGGATATGCGTGGGAGCGGGCTTGCCCCGCGATGCCACAGGCTCGGCAAACATCATCGACCGATCTGGCGCTATCGCGGGGCAAGCCCGCTCCCACGCCGTTCTCCCACGTCGTTGTTACGAGCAAAAAAAAGCCCGGCCATGAACTGGCCGGGCAGGCACACCCAAAGGAGCAACAGGGTGTCAGGTTGGGAATTCGTCGCGCCTCAGGCCACCGCCGCCACTTTGGCCTTGGCCTGGTTCAGCCCCTTCTCGTGGAACTCGGCGCTCATGTTCAGACCTTCGGCATGGATGAATTCCACCTCGTGAATGCCGATGAAGGCCATCACCTGGCGCAGGTAGGGTTCCTGGTGGTCGCTGCTGGCCCCGGCATGGATGCCGCCGCGAGCGGTGAGGACGATGGCGCGCTTGCCGTTGAGCAGGCCCTGTGGCCCGGTCGGGGTGTACTTGAAGGTGATGCCGGCGCGCAGCACGTGGTCCAGCCAGGCTTTCAGGGTGCTGGGGATGGTGAAGTTGTACATCGGCGCGGCCATCACCAGCACGTCGGCAGCCAGCAGCTCGTCGGTCAGTTCATTGGAACGCTCCAACGCTGCACGCTCGGCGGCGCTGCGCTGCTCGTCCGGCTTCATCCAGCCACCGAGCAGGTTGGCATCCAGGTGTGGCACAGGGGTCACGGCCAAGTCGCGCACCGTGATCTCGTCGGCTGGGTGAGCCGCCTGCCATTGCCGGATGAAATCCTGGGTCAGTTGACGGGAAACGGAATCCTGCTGACGGGCGCTGCTTTCGATGATCAGTACGCGGGACATGGGTGCCTCCATCGGCGGTAAGGGGTGGCGATTCGATGGAGGTGAGATTAAATGTTGACCTATCGATAAAAAAGCGTAAAAAGTGGGATCAATCTATCGATTTATCAGTTTATTCCGCTTTGCAGTCCACGGCGATGCGCAGTTTGATGATCTGCCGGTTGAACTTGGCGGTGACATCCACGCTCCTGCCGGCCGGCACATTGACCCGACGCACGCGCGGCGCCTCGGGACCATTGCGGAACGTGACCTTGCAGGCGGCCGGGACCTGCCCATAGTTGTTGAGGCTGATCGAGCCGATGTCGTAGGCCGTGTCGTAGGCGGTGTAGTCGACCTTGACCCCGGTCATTTCCTTCTCCACATCGATAGGGTATGCCATCGCCCCAAGGGGCAGGCACAGCAGCAAAGCCGCACAACATTTCTTCATACGGGCGCTCTCCTTGAGAAGAGCGCAGCTTAGGACAACAGGAGCCTTGGATGAAAGCGCCGCGCGTAACTCTTGATCAGTGGCGGACCCTGCAGGCGGTGGTCGATCACGGCGGGTTCGCCCAGGCCGCCGACGCCCTGCACCGCTCGCAGTCGTCGGTGAGCTACACGGTGGCGCGCATGCAGGAGCAACTGGGTGTGCCGCTGCTGCGCATCGACGGGCGCAAGGCGGTGCTCACCGAGGCCGGCAGCGTGCTGCTGCGCCGTTCGCGACAACTGGTCAAGCAGGCCAGCCAGCTCGAGGACCTGGCCCACCACATGGAGCAAGGTTGGGAGGCCGAGGTGCGACTGGTGGTCGACGCCGCCTACCCAAGCGCCCGCCTGGTCCGAGCCCTGAGCGCATTCATGCCGCAGAGCCGCGGCTGCCGGGTACGCCTGCGCGAGGAGGTGCTATCGGGCGTCGAGGAAGTGCTGCACGAAGGCATCGCCGACCTTGCCATCAGCAGCTTCAACATCGGCGGCTACCTGGGCACCGAACTCAGCCCGGTGGAGTTCGTCGCTGTCGCCCACCCCGAACACGCCCTGCACCGCATGGGGCGCGAGATCACCTTCCAGGACCTGGAAAGCCAGCTGCAGGTGGTGATTCGCGACTCCGGTCGGGCTCAGCCACGCGATGTCGGCTGGCTCGGCGCCGAACAGCGCTGGACCGTCGGCAGCCTGGGCACCGCCACTACCTTCGTCAGCAGCGGCCTGGGCTTTGCCTGGCTACCTCGGCACATGATCGAGCGCGAGCTGCGTGACGGCGTGCTCAAGCCGCTGCCGCTGGATCAGGGTGGCAGCCGCCATCCGCTGTTCTACCTTTATTCCAGCAAGGAAAAGACCCTGGGGCCGGCCACGCAGATCCTCATCGAACTGCTGCGCAATTTCGACACCGCACCGCTGGACGTGCCCTTCGCAGCCCCCCCGCAAGCCTGAGAGGACCGCGCCCATGGCCTGTTTCGAACATGACGGATGCCTGCTGCATTACGAGCAACACGGCCAGGGCCAGCCCCTGGTACTGCTGCATGGCCTGGGTTCGAGCAGCCAGGACTGGGAACTGCAGGTACCCGAACTCAGCCGTCACTATCGGGTGATCCTCATGGATATCCGCGGCCATGGGCAGTCTTCCAAGCCACGCGCGGGCTACCAGATAAAGACCTTCAGCGAGGACCTGCTGGCCCTGCTCAGGCACCTGGACACCGGCCCGGTGCACTTCGTCGGCCTGTCCATGGGCGGCATGGTCGGTTTCCAGTTCGCCGTCGACCACCCCGAGTGGCTGCGCAGCCTGTGCATCGTCAACAGCGCCCCCGAGGTCAAGCGCCGCACCCGCAGCGACTGGATCTGGTGGCTCAAGCGCTGGGGCCTGGCGCGCCTGCTCAGCGTCGAGACGGTCGGCAAGGGCCTGGCCGAACGGCTATTCCCCAAGCCGGAGCAGGCCGAACTGCGGCGCAAGATGGCCGAGCGCTGGGCGCGCAACGACAAACGTGCCTACCTCAAGAGCTTCGACGCCATCGTCGACTGGGGCGTGCAGGAACGCATCGGCCAGATCCGTTGTCCCACGCTGGTGATCGCCGCCGACCACGATTACACACCGATACAACTGAAAGAGCGTTATGTTGCGATGATGCCCAATGCCAGGCTGGCGGTCATCGACGATTCGCGGCACGCTACGCCGCTTGACCAACCCGAGGTCTTCAACCTCACGCTACTGCAATTCCTCGCAGCCGCCTCCACCTCTCAAGGATCTTTGAGCCCATGCTGAAAAAACTTCTGCTCACCGCCTGCTCGGTCGCCTTCGCCACCAGCGTCATGGCTTCCGACAAGACCCCGCACGTGCTGCTGGACACCAGCTTCGGCCAGGTCGAGATCGAGCTGAACGCAGAAAAAGCCCCGATCAGCACGAAGAACTTCCTCGAATATGTCGACAGCGGCTTCTACAACAACACCATCTTCCATCGGGTGATCCCGGGCTTCATGGTCCAGGGCGGCGGCTTCACCGACCAGATGGTGCAGAAGAGCACCAAGGACCCGATCCGCAACGAGGCGAGCAACGGCCTGCAGAACACCCGCGGCACGCTGTCCATGGCCCGCACCTCCGACCCGAACTCGGCCACCAGCCAGTTCTTCATCAACGTCGCCGACAACGATTTCCTCAACCCGGGCCGCGACCGTGGCTATGCGGTGTTCGGCAAGGTCACCAAGGGCATGGAGGTGGTCGACCAGATCGTCAACTCGCCAACCACCGTCAAGAAAGGCATGCGCGATGTACCGGCGGACCCGGTGTACATCAAGTCGGCCAAACGCATCGACTGATCCCGCCTCGCACAGGGATGTGAGTCGGGTCGAACAGGAGTGTCGTCACCCATGCTGTACCGTCGTTTCGAGCAGTTGATCGATATTTTCCGCGAGGCGCCCAGCGAGGCGCCTCCCGGCAAGGTCTGGCCGTTCTACCTCTACTACCTGCGCCAGGTCTGGCCGAGCTTTCTCGCCCTGCTGATCGTCGGGCTTGTCGCCTCGCTGATCGAGGTCGCGCTATTCAGCTACCTGAGCCGGATCATCGACCTGGCCCAGGGCACGCCCAACGTCAACTTCTTCAGCGAGCACAGCGGCGAGCTGATCTGGATGCTGGTGGTGGTGCTGGTGCTGCGCCCGGTGTTCTTCGGCCTGCACGACCTGCTGGTGCACCAGACCATCAGCCCGGGCATGACCAGCCTGATCCGCTGGCAGAACCACACCTACGTACTCAAGCAGAGCCTGAACTTCTTCCAGAGCGACTTCGCCGGACGCATCGCCCAACGCATCATGCAGACCGGCAACTCCCTGCGCGACTCGGCAGTGCAAGCCGTGGATGCCCTTTGGCACGTGCTGATCTACGCCATCAGCTCACTGGTGCTGTTCGCCGAGGCGGACTGGCGGCTGATGCTGCCGTTGCTGGTGTGGATCGCCTGCTACATCGGCGCGCTGTACTACTTCGTGCCAAGGGTCAAAGAGCGCTCGGTGATCTCGTCGGATGCCCGTTCCAAGCTGATGGGGCGCATCGTCGATGGCTACACCAACATCGCCACGCTCAAGTTGTTCGCCCACACCGACTACGAGCAGCAGTACGCGCGCGAAGCGATCAGCGAACAGACCGAGAAGACCCAGCTGGCCTCGCGGGTGATCACCAGCATGGATGTGGTCATCACCTCGCTGAACGGCCTGCTGGTGGTCACCACCACCGGCCTTGCCCTGTGGCTGTGGAGCCAGTCGTTGATCAGCGTGGGCGCCATCGCCCTGGCCACCGGCCTGGTGATCCGCATCGTCAACATGTCCGGCTGGATCATGTGGGTGGTCAACGGCATCTTCGAGAACATCGGCATGGTCCAGGATGGCCTGCAGACCATCGCCCAACCCGTCACCGTCAGCGACAAGCCCGCGGCCCCCGCGCTCAAGGTCAGCCGCGGCGCGGTGCGCTTCGACCATGTGGACTTCCACTACGGCAAGGGCGGCAAGGTCATCGATGCGTTGAACCTGGACATTCGCCCTGGTGAAAAGATCGGCCTGATCGGCCCGTCCGGCGCCGGCAAGTCGACCCTGGTCAACCTGCTGCTGCGTCTGTACGACATCGACAGCGGACGCATCCTCATCGACGGCCAGGATATCGCCGAGGTCAACCAGGCCAGCCTGCGCGCGCAGATCGGCATGATTACCCAGGACACCTCGCTGCTGCACCGCTCGATCCGCGACAACTTGCTGTACGGGCGGCCGGATGCCAGCGACGAGGAGGTCTGGGAGGCGGTGCGCCGGGCCCGGGCCGACGAGTTCATCCCGCAGCTGTCCGATGCCCAGGGCCGTACCGGCTTCGACGCCCATGTCGGCGAGCGCGGCGTCAAGCTCTCCGGCGGCCAGCGCCAGCGCATCGCCATCGCCCGGGTACTGCTGAAGAACGCGCCGATCCTGATCATGGACGAGGCCACCTCGGCACTGGACTCGGAGGTCGAGGCGGCGATCCAGGAAAGCCTGGAGACGCTGATGCAGGGCAAGACAGTGATCGCCATTGCCCACCGCCTGTCGACCATCGCCCGGATGGATCGGCTGATCGTGCTGGACAAGGGGCACATCGTCGAGAGCGGCAGCCACGGTGAGTTGCTGGCACAGCGCGGGTTGTATGCGCGGTTGTGGCATCACCAGACCGGTGGGTTCGTCGGCGTCGATTGACGCAGGTTTGATGGGCGGGTGTTCGTGGGAGCGGGCTTGCCCCGCGATGGCGATGACCGGGACGTACGCTATCGCGGGGCAAGCCCGCTCCCACGCCCCCGCTCTCCTACGCAAAGGCAGTCAAACCTGGCGATACGGCAACATCCCCCGCGCCTCCTCGGCGTAGGCCATCACCCCTTCGCGCTCCTGGCTCAGGAAGTCCGCGACCGCCCGGCGCAACCCCGGGTGCAGCAGGTAATGCCACGATCGCGTGATCACCGGCTCGAACCCGCGAATCAGCTTGTGCTCGCCCTGGGCACCGGCATCGAAGCGCTGCAAGCCTTCGCCGATCGCAAAGTCCATGCCCTGGTAGAAACAGGTCTCGAAATGCAGGCGGTCGAATTCGTCCAGGCAACCCCAGTAACGTCCGTACAGGCTGTCGCCACCCACCAGACTGAAAGCCATGGCCACCTCGCGTCCTTGTTGTCGAGCGATCACCACGCGAATCGCCTCGGCCATGCGCTCGGCCACCAGGCTGAAGAATTCACGGGTCAGGTACGGCGTCCGTCGCCGTACCACATAGGTGTTGGCATAGCAGCGGTAGACGAAATCCCATTGCGCCTCGCTCAATTCACCACCGCGATACCAGGCGAAGTCGATCCCCTGCCCCGCCACCTGCTCGCGCTCCTTGCGCATCTGCTTGCGCTTGCGCGAGCTGAGGGTGTCGAGAAAATCCTGGAAGTCCCGGTAGCCAGGATTGCGCCAGTGGAACTGGCAACCCAGGCGCTCCATCCAGCCTGGCAGCCCGCCGATGGCTTCATCCAGTGCCGGGTCGGTGAAGTTGATATGCGCCCCGGACAATCCGCCCTTGCCCAGGTACTCCGGGATCGCCTGCAACAGCAGCATGCCATCGGCCTGGTCGGCAGCCAGCAGCCGCGGCCCGCTCACCGGGCTGAACGGCACGGCGCCGAGCAACTTGGGGTAGTAGGCGATGCCCGCGCGCTCGCAGGCATCGGCCCAGCCATGATCGAACACGTACTCGCCGAACGAATGCCACTTGCGGTAGGCCGGCAACAGCGCTCGTACCTCGCCGTCGCGCTCCAGCACCAGATGCTCGGCGGCCCAACCGGTTGCAGGAACGACACTGCCGCTGTCCTCCATGGCCGTGAGGAAGGCATGGCGCAGGAACGGCTGGCCGGCTGGCACCAGGGCATCCCAGGTGGCTGCCGGCAGGTCGCGCAGATGGGCAAGGCTGTGAAGGCTGATCACGATACCGACTCGCTTGGGAACAGAGCGCCAGTATTGCCAAAGCGGTCGTGACACTCAAATGACGCGCCGTTTACTTAACAACAGTGCCACTGTTTAGACATTATTCTGTCATTCGCCCCCGCAATACTTGCGCCTGTTTTCCGGAACCCCAGAACCTGTCTATTCAGGCCCTTTCCGAAGACATGCCAACTTGGGGGCGGGCGCTTGAGCCTCCCCACTTTTTCCAACAGGGAGAACCTTATGCGTCTTGTTTCTACACTTACCGGGGTGAGCCTCACCGGCATGATGCTGGCTCTGAGTACTCCGGCCAGTGCTGCTGTCGACGCCAAGCTGCTCGAAATGCTCCGCGCCAATGGCTCGATCAACCAGGCGCAGTACAACGAACTGCAGGGCGACCTGGCAAAGGAAACCAAGGAAAAGGCCGACCAGAAAGCCCAGTCCGAGCGTCTGAGCTCGTTCGAACAGAAAGTGGCATGGGCCGCCAAGACCCAGATCAAGGGCGATGTGCGCCTGCGCTACGAAGACGTCAACGTCGACAACCCCAACAGCCGCAGCGGCAACCAGGACCGCGAGCGCGTACGTGCCCGCGTCGGCTTCTACAGCGAGATCAACCCGCAGGTCGACGCCGGTATCCGCGTGGCCACCGGCAGCAGCTCGGACGCTCGCTCGACCAACCAGAGCCTGGACAACTACTTCGACAAGAAATCGCTGTGGGTGGACCTTGCCTACCTCGACTGGCACCCGACCGCCGTGCCCAACCTGCACCTGATCGGCGGCAAGATGATGCAGCCCTGGGTGAGCATGGGCGACATCATCTGGGACAGCGACATCAACCCTGAAGGCGTGGCCGTCACCTACAAGACCAACCTGGGCGGCGCCGAAGTGTTCGGCAGCGCCGGTCACTACACGCTCAAGGACAACGTCGACGGCGACGGCGTGCAGTTCAAGCACGACGCCCAGCTCTACCATGGCCAGCTGGGCACCAAGTTCAACCTGGCCGACAGCGTCAAGGTCACCGTCGGCGGCAGCCTCTACGGCTTCGACAACGACAAGAAGTCGGCCGTGCTGCGCAGCTTCGGCAACACCACCACCGAGTTCAACCTGGCCGAAGGCTTTGGCCAGGTGGACTTCACCGGCTTCGCCATCCCGCTGTCGGCCTATGGCCAGTTCGTCAAGAACACCGACAGCACCGACGGCGAGGACAAAGCCTGGCTGGCTGGCCTGAAGACCAAGCTGGGCGCCTGGAGCCTGGACTACAACTACCGCGACGTGCAGCGCAACGCCGTGGTCAGCCTGTTCACCGACTCCGACTTCGGTGCCGGCTTCACCGGTTCGCGTGGTCACAAGTTCAAGGTCGGCTACGAGATCGACAAGAACTTCTCCCTGGGCGCGGCCTACCTGATGGCCAAGACCGACCTGTCGCAGTTGCCGAACAACAATGCTGACGTCGACACCCTGCAGGTCGACCTGGAAGCCAAGTTCTAAGCGCTACGCGACCTTGCTCCACCCTGAGGCGGGAAATGCTGATCCCCATCCAGCGTTTCCCGCTTTTTTTTCGCCTGCCAGAAAGCAGGGGCTGCTTTGCAGCCCTTTCGCGACACAAGGCCGCTCCTACAGGGGATCGCATTTCCCTGTAGGAGCGGCCTTGTGTCGCGAAAGGGCCGCACAGCGGCCCCGGCATTCTTGAACCGGAAATCAGCGCTTGCGCAGCACCACGCTGCCGATCGAATACCCCGCACCGAACGAACTCAGCACTCCCAGCGAACCCTTGGCCAGGTCATCCTGATACAGGTGGAAGGCAATCACCGACCCCGCCGAACTGGTGTTGCCATAGCGATCGAGGATCACTGGCGCATCTTCCTCGGCCACTTCACGCCCCAACAGCTTCTTGACGATCAGGTGGTTCATGCTCAGGTTCGCCTGGTGCAGCCAGAAACGCTTGACGTCCGAAGGCTGCAGGTCGTTCTCGGCCAGGTGCTGGCCGATCAGCTCGGCGACCATCGGGCAGACTTCCTTGAACACCTTGCGGCCTTCCTGCACGAACAGCTTGTCACGGGCACCGATGCCCTCTTCCGCCGCGCGGTTGAGGAAGCCGAAGTTGTTGCGGATATTGTTGGAAAACGCGGTCAGCAGCTTGGTGCTGACGATGTCGAACTGGTGTTCGGAGGTAGCCAGGTCGGCACGCTCGATCAGCACGGCAGTGGCGGCGTCGCCAAAGATGAAGTGGCTGTCGCGGTCGCGGAAGTTCAGGTGGCCGGTGCAAATTTCCGGGTTGACCACCAGCACCGCGCGTGACTGACCCAGTTGCACGCTGTTGGCCGCGGTCTGGATACCGAAGGTAGCCGACGAGCAGGCCACGTTCATGTCGAAGGCGAAGCCCTGGATACCCAGCGCCTGCTGCACTTCGATGGCGATGGCCGGATACGGGCGCTGCAGGTTGGAACAAGCGACGATCACGCCATCGACATCGGCGGCGGTGCGGCCGGCACGCTCCAGGGCCTGGCGGGCGGCAGCCACGCCCATCTCGCAGAGGATCGATTGCTCGTCGTTGGAACGCTCCGGCAGGCGCGGCTTCATGCGCTGCGGGTCGAGAATGCCGGCCTTGTCCATGACGAAGCGGCTCTTGATGCCCGAAGCCTTCTCGATGAAAGCGGCGTCGGACAGCGGCGCCGCCTCGACCTCGCCACGCTCGATGGCGACGGCGTTGTCACGGTTGAAACGCTGCGCCCAGGCGTTGAAGGATTCCACCAGTTCTTCGTTGGAAATGCTTTGAGCCGGGGTGTACAGGCCGGTGCCGCTGATCACGACGTTGTGCACGGTCGTTCCTCTGTCAGAGGCCATCGCCAAACGGGCGCTGGCCGAAAAAAGGTCGATACTGGCACCTTGGTACCAGTTTGTAGGCGAGGGCTTCGCCCTCGTTCGCGGGTAAACCCGCTCCCACAGGACATCGCCATTTTCAGAACCGACGATAATCCTGTGGGAGCGGGCTTGCCCGCGAATGGGCCGCAAAGCGGCCCAAATTCCACCAAGTTTGCCACAACTTGGGGCGCTTAGGCTTCCACCTGACTCCACTGTTTGCTCAGTCGCTTGTCGGAAACCGGCACCTTCGTCCCCAGTTGCTGGGCAAACAACGACACCCGGTATTCCTCCAGCAGCCAGCGGTACAGGGTCAACTGCTCATCGCGCTTGCCCTCCTGGGCATGCTTGTCGGCGCGGGCCTGGTACTGCGCCCAGCAATTGGCCAGCTCGCCGCTCCATACCCGGTCTTTCTGCACCTGCGAACCCAGCTTCTCCAGGCGCAGCTCCACCGCCTTCAGATAACGCGGCAACTCCTTGAACCAAGCGCCCGGCGTCTCTCGCACGAAGCCCGGGTACACCAGATTGGCCAACTGTTGCTTGATGTCGTTGAGCGCCACGGCCTGGCTCAGGTCGATCTTGCCCTTGAAGCGCTTCTGCAGGCCGTGCCATAGCTTCAGCACCTCCAGGGTCTGGCGGGCCAAGCGTTCGGCATGCTCGGTCCAGCTGCCGCGCTTGCGTTCGGCCAGCGAGGCCAGGCCCGCACCATCACGCGGCAGTGGCTCTTCGCCTTCCAGCACACAGCTGTCGAGGCTGGCGAGCAGAATGTCCTCGACCAGCGCCTCGACCCGGCCCAGCTCGCGGTACAGCAGCCCCAGTTCGGTCAGCCCCGGCAGCTTGCCGCGCAGGAACTTGGCCGGCTCGGCCAGCTGTTGCAGCAACAGGCGCTGCAAGGCACGACGATGCTGGAACTCGGCCTCGGCCTGGGTCGAGAACCTCCCCTCGCGCACCGTGCCGTTGTCCTCGACCAGCGCCGGGTAGACGGTCATCGACAGCCCGGCGATCTTCTGCTGGGCGGTCTGCGCCACTTGCGAGAATGCCTTGGCCTGCACCGGCTGCTCGGCCTTCTCGTTGCGCGGCAGGGCCAAGGCGGCCTGGCTGGCGGCGGCGAAGCGCGCGGTCAGCTCGGCCAGGTCGCGGCCTTCGCCAAGGAACTTGCCCTGGGCGTCGACCACTTCGATGTTCATGCGCAAGTGCCCTTCCACCAGCCCCGCCGCTTCAGTCCAGGCCTCGTCCGACACCCGCGCCCCGGTCATGCGCAGCAACTCCTGGCCCAGGGCCTGCGGCAACGCACCCTGGCCGAACACCATGCGCGACAGGGCAGCCTTGACGAAGTCCGGCACCGGCACGAAGTTCTTGCGCAGGGCCTTGGGCAAATTGCGCACCAGGGCGATGCACTTGGCCTCCAGCAGGCCGGGCACCAGCCATTCCAGGCGCTCACCCGGCAGGTTCGGCAACAATGGCGCCGGCACCCGCACGGTCACGCCGTCACGCGGATGGTTCGGCTCGAAGTGATAGCTCAGCGACAGGCGCAGCTCACCCACCTGCAGGTGGTCGGGATACTGCGCTGCGGTGACCTCGCTGGCCTCGCGGGCGAGCACGTCCTCTTCACGCATGATCAGCAGGTTCGGATCCTTCTGGCTGTTCATCCGGTACCAGCTGTCGAAGGTCGCGGTCTGGTGGATCTCTTCGGGCAGGCGCGCCTCGTAGAAGGCGTACAGCGTCTCCTCGTCAGCAAGAATGTCGCGCCGACGGGCCTTGGCCTCCAGTTCGTCGAGCTGCTCCAGCAGGCGTTTGTTGGCCGCCAGGCACTTGGCCCGCGACTGGATCTCGCCACCTACCAGGCCCTCGCGGATGAACAGTTCGCGCGAAGTGGCCGGGTCGATCGGGCCGAAGTGCACGGGCCTGCGGCCGACAATGATCAACCCGTACAAGGTGATCTGCTCGTAGGCCACCACCTGCCCGCGCTTCTTCTCCCAGTGCGGTTCGAAGTGGTTCTTCTTGATCAGGTGGGTGGCCAGCGGCTCGATCCAGTCCGGTTCGATCTTGGCCACCATGCGCGCGTAGAGCTTGGTGGTTTCCACCAGCTCGGCAGCCATCACCCACTGCGGACGCTTGCGACCGATGCCCGACGAGGGATGAATCCAGAAACGCCGCTGACGCGCGCCCTGGTAGTCGCCCTCCTCGGTCTTCTGGCCGATCTGACTGAGCAGGCCGCTGAGAATCGCCTTGTGCAGGGGCTGATAGTCACAAGCCTCCTTGTTCACCGCCAATTGCAGGTCACGGCAGATCAGCGCCAGCTGGCGATGGGCGTCGCGCCACTCGCGAAGGCGCAGGTAGTTGAGGAAGTTCTTGCGGCACCAGTTGCGCAGCGGGTTGGCGGTCAGCGCCTGGCGCTGCTCCTCGAAAACGCGCCACAGATTGACCAGGGCGGCGAAGTCGGAGTCGACATCCTTCCACTGGGCATGGGCCTGATCGGCGGCCTGCTGGCGCTCCGGCGGACGCTCGCGTGGGTCTTGCACCGACAGCGCACTGGCGACGATCAGTACCTCCTGCAGGCTGCCCTGGCGGGCGCCTTCGAGCAGCATGCGCCCCAGCCGCGGGTCGATCGGCAGGCGCGCCAACTGGCGGCCCAGCGGCGTGAGCTGGTTCTCGCGGTTGACCGCCGAGAGTTCCTGCAACAGGTTGAAGCCGTCGCTGATGGCCTTGCCATCCGGCGGTTCGATGAACGGGAAGGCATCGATCGCGCCCAGGCGCAGGTGCAGCATCTGCAGGATCACCGCAGCCAGGTTGGTGCGCAGGATCTCCGGGTCGGTGAACGCCGGCCGGCCATTGAAATCGTCCTCGCTGTACAGGCGAATGCAGATGCCCGGCTCGACCCGGCCGCAACGGCCTTTACGCTGGTTGGCGCTGGCCTGGGACACCGCCTCGATAGGCAGGCGCTGGACCTTGGCCCGGTAGCTGTAACGGCTGATGCGCGCGGTGCCGCTGTCGATCACGTAGCGGATGCCCGGCACCGTCAGCGAGGTTTCGGCGACGTTGGTGGCCAGGACCACGCGACGACCGCTGTGGGACTGGAAGATCCGCTGCTGCTCGGCCGGCGACAGCCGCGCATACAGCGGCAGGATCTCGGTGTGGCGCAACTGCGCCTTGCGCAGGATCTCGGCGGCGTCGCGGATCTCGCGCTCGCCGGGCAGGAACACCAGCACATCGCCCGGCCCCTTGCCCTGACTGCGCTCGTACTGGGCGATCTCGTCGAGGCTGGCGAGGATCGCCTGGTCCACGGAAAGGTCTTCCTCGACCTGGTTGCCCTCCTCGTCGTGCTCGCTGGTCAGCGGCCGGTACCAGGTTTCCACCGGGTAGGTACGGCCAGACACCTCGATGATCGGCGCGCCGTCGAAGTGCTTGGAGAAACGTTCCAGGTCGATGGTCGCCGAGGTGATGATCAGCTTCAGGTCCGGACGGCGATGCAGCAGGGTCTTGAGGTAGCCGAGCAGGAAGTCGATGTTCAGGCTGCGTTCGTGGGCCTCGTCGACGATGATCGTGTCGTAGCGCTCGAGAAAGCGGTCGTGCTGGGTTTCGGCCAGCAGGATACCGTCGGTCATCAGCTTGACCAGGGTGTTCGAATCGCTCTGGTCCTCGAAGCGCACCTGGTAGCCGACCAGCGCCCCCAGCGGCGTGCCCAGTTCCTCCGCGACCCGCGCCGCCACGCTGCGCGCGGCGATCCGCCGGGGCTGGGTATGGGCAATCAGGCCATGGCTGCCGCGCCCCAGCTCCAGGCAGATCTTCGGCAACTGGGTGGTCTTGCCCGAGCCGGTCTCGCCGGCGATCACCAGCACCTGGTGCTCGGCCAGGGCCTTCTTGATCTCGTCGCGCTTGGCCGCGATGGGCAGGCTGTCGTCGTAGCGAATGCTCGGCACGCTCTGCTGGCGCGCGGTGACCTGGGCGCAGGAGGCCTGGACCTTTTCCACCCACTGCGCGAGCTTGCCCTCGTCGGGGCGCTTGCGCAGCTCGTGCAATTGCCGGCGCAACCGATGGCGGTCGGCGATCATGGCGTGGTCGAGGTTCTTTAGCAGTTGGTCGATGGCGTGGTCTGTCATGGGGCTTTTTAATGATGCAGGCGAGTGCTGCTTTTTCATGATCGGCAGGCGTAAGAGGCGGGATTGTCGCAGATTTGCGAAATCGATGCTGCCTGTGCCCGCCGTTCAGTCGCGATCACGCTCGAAATAGCGGGAGCGCTTGAACAACAACGGGGCAGCAATTGCCACGAAAAAAGCTGACCAGCCAATACCATCAAGTTGCAGGAACTGCTCTTCACCCAGTTGATTACAGGCGGTCATCCCCGTGACGTTAAAGACGATATAGAGAAAAAACCTGATGCACCTTGACCGGCATGCCCAGTCGACCAACGTGCCGACCACGAGGGCATAGCAAATACCATAAAGCACCCACATATCCGCTCCCCTTCAGATAATCAACATCAGGCTGCTGGATTGGGGACCAATACCGCCTTTCACGGTTGCTGATAGCGATGCCAGTACATCCCCAGCATGAAAAGTAGGAATCTTATTCTGAATCAACCACGCCACAGCTCCGGTGACAGCGATCCCTGCGACCGCCCCCGTAGGCCCACCTGCCATTGCTATCGCAACATCCGCCGTCGCTTTACCCGCTGCGGTACTGAAAATGCCCGAAACCCTGTACCTCTGCTGATTGAGGCTGTCCCCCTGCTGGCGAGTTAACGGCCGCGATACCGCAACCGTCATCAGGCAAGGCCGCTGCCCTGCCAGCATCCGGTCGTAAAGCTCCGCCATTTTTTCAACGACCCGATAGTGCCCGGCATGTACCCATGGCAGGCCCGTTTGCCGGATTTGGCAACATTCCCCTGGCTGGATGATGAACTCGCTGACATCGAAGACGATCGCGTGATGGGCGATTACCTGATAAGTCCTTTGCGCTTGCATGGCTGTCCCTGTCGCCTACCTATCCGGCAAAACATAGGGACTTTCACCTCTGGCCCCGGCCCTGCCAATTTGCCTGGGTCCGATAAAACCATGGGAAGCTTCCTAAGCTGCTGCGACGCGGCGGAAAGACCTTGCCAATGTTTAGCTGCCACCGGAATGAACGTCGCCATTCACTGCTTTAATCAACCTTAAAGGCCATGTGAGTATCCAGGGATGCTTCCCGACCCGATGATCGCCCGCCCGCTGCCCCACCCTTCGCTGCCGAAGGCCCGGGCCCGTGCCGGTGAAAATCCACTGGTCCATATCATCCTGGCGTTCTGGGCGCTGTGGCATTGCCGTCACGCGCGCCCACCGGACACTTCGCTCACGCACTCCTGACCCGACTCGGCCACCCTCTGGCCGATTGACTCAGCCTGACCGCTCGCGTGCGCGGCGGTCCAGTGTGCCCCAGAGCGAATCCACCATGCATTTTGCCCCCGCAGAACACGCCAGGCGTTTCCTGGCCGACAACCCCGATATCGACCTGATCGAGCTGTTCATCCTCGACGCCAACGGCGTGCCACGCGGCAAGCTGCTGCACCGCGACGAGCTGTTGGCGGTGTACGAGAGCGGTCGACCACTGCCGAGTACCATCCTTGGCCTGACCGTCAACGGCGACGACGTGGAAAACTCCGGCCTGGTCTGGGATGTCGGCGATATCGATTGCCGCGCCTACCCTCTGGACGACAGCCTGGTACGCCTGCCCTGGCGTCGGGTGCCGACCGCCGCGGTGCAGGTCAGCATGCACCCCAGCGAGGGCCTGCCGGCCAGTGTGGCCGATCCACGCCATGTGCTGCTGAAGGTCATCGACGCACTCAAGGCCGACGGCTACCACCCGGTGATGGCCTGTGAACTGGAGTTCTACCTGCTCGACCAGCAGCGCGATGCACAAGGCCATCCGCAGCCGGCGCTGGACAGCGACGGTGGCCGCCCGCGTGGCACCCAGGTCTATGGGTTGCGCGAACTGGAGCAGATCGAGCCGTTCCTCGCCGATCTCTATGCCGCCTGCAAGGCCCAGGGTATTCCGGCCCGCACGGCTATCTCGGAGTACGCGCCGGGCCAGGTGGAAATCACCCTGGAGCACGGCGACGCCCTCGCCGCAATGGACCAGGCGGTGCGCTACAAGCGCCTGGTCAAAGGCGTGGCCAACGCCCACGGCATGCAAGCCTGCTTCATGGCCAAGCCGTTCGCTCGGTTGGCCGGCACCGGCATGCACATGCACCTGAGCCTGGCCGACGCCGCCGGCAACAATCTGTTCGCCAGCGAGGACAAGGCCGGCACCCCGCTGCTGCGCCAGGCGGTGGCCGGCATGCTGCGCCATCTGCACGAGTCGCTGCTGCTGTTCTGCCCGAACGCCAACTCGTTTCGCCGCTTCCAGGCCAACAGCTATGCCCCGCTGGCACCCACCTGGGGGGTAGACAACCGTACCGTCAGCCTGCGGGTCCCTGGTGGTCCGGCCAACAGCCGTCATGTGGAACACCGCATCTGTGGCGCCGACGCCAACCCCTACCTGGCCGCGGCGGCGATTCTCGCCGCCAGCCACGCGGGCATCCGCCAGCAGCTGGATCCCG
This sequence comes from Pseudomonas sp. GD03858, assembly GCF_029840925.1. Lineage (GTDB taxonomy): Bacteria > Pseudomonadota > Gammaproteobacteria > Pseudomonadales > Pseudomonadaceae > Aquipseudomonas. The sequence goes on along the minus strand of NZ_JAOCDM010000032.1, from coordinate 19,804 downwards.
GTGCGCCGGTAGAAGGCAACGGCTACGCCCAGGCTAGCGAACACCTGCCCACCGACTGGCTGACCGCCCTCGATGCCCTGGAGCGTTCGAACTGGGCTCGGGAAGCACTGGGCGAGGCTTTCCTCGGCGTCTACCTGAAGGTCAAGCGCGCCGAGTACCGCCAGTTCATGGCCGAAGTCGGCGAACAGGACTGGCGCTGGTACCTGCACCAGGCTTGAGACATGCATTACAACAAGGAACACTCATGAACGCAGCAACCCGCAATGGACCGGCCCAGCGCGCGCCGTCCTATTACAGCGCCACCCTCAACGACCACAGCGAATACCCCACGCTCGAGGGCACGGTGCAGGTGGACGTGGCGATCATCGGCGGCGGTTTCACCGGCGTGGCCACCGCGGTGGAACTGGCCGAACGCGGCCTGAAGGTGGCCATCGTCGAAACCAACCGCATCGGCTGGGGCGCCAGCGGGCGCAATGGCGGGCAGGTCACCGGCAGCCTGTCGGGTGACGAAGCCATGCGCACCCAGATGCGCCAGCGCCTGGGCAGCGAGGTGGATGATTTCATCTGGCACCTGCGCTGGCGCGGACACCAGGTCATCGAGCAGCGCGTCGAGCGCTACGGTATCCAGTGCGACCTCAAGCACGGACATTTGCACGCCGCCATGAAGCCCTCGCACATGAATGAGCTGCGCGCCTTCGAGAGCGAGGCCCAGCGTCGCGGCATGGGCGACCAGGTGCAGTTGCTCGACCGCGCCGAGGTGGCCAGCCACCTGCAGAGCCCGCTGTACCTCGGCGCGCTGAAAAACCGCCGCAACCTGCACCTGCACCCACTCAACCTGTGTCTGGGCGAAGCCCGCGCCGCCCATGGACTGGGCGCGCTGATCTTCGAGAACTCCGAGGTCCTCGACATCGTCCACGGCCCGCGCCCGGCAGTGGTCACCGCCCAGGGGCGGATCGAGGCGCGCCAGGTGATGCTGGCCGGCGACGTCTACCACAAGCTGGAAAAACGCCAGCTCAAGGGCAAGATCTTTCCGGCCATGGGCGGCATCGTCACCACCGCGCCGCTGGGCGAGCTGGCCGACCAGATCAATCCGCAAGACCTGGCGGTCTACGACTGTCGTTTCGTGCTCGACTACTACCGTCTGACGGCCGACAAGCGCCTGCTGTTCGGTGGTGGCGCCAACTACTCCGGGCGAGATTCACGGGACATCGAAGGCGAGCTGCGCCCGTGCATCGAGCGCACTTTCCCGGCGCTCAAGGGCGTGCCGATCGAGTTCCAGTGGAGCTGTGCCATGGGTATCGTGGTCAACCGCATCCCACAGCTGGGCAAGCTGTCGGACAACGTCTGGTACTGCCAGGGGTATTCCGGACACGGCATCGCCACCAGCCACATCATGGGCGAGATCATGGCCGAGGCGCTGACCGGGACGCTGGAGAAATTCGACACCTTCGCGGCGTGCAAGCACATCAAGGTGCCGATGGGGGATCTGCTGGGCAATCCGCTGCTGGCGGCGGGGATGTGGTACTACCAGATGCTGGAAAAACTGCGCTGAGCCGCAACTCTGCGCAATCTCTCCGTAGGAGCGGCCTTGTGTCGCGAAAGGGTCGCGAAGCGGCCCCAGGGTATCAACGATAAAGCATCAATCGATGGGGTGCTTCGCACCCCTTTCGCGACACAAGGCCGCTCCTACATCGATCGCATAGGCTGCGAGTCAGGCGATCTTCTTCAGGCCCTGCTTCTTCAGTTCTTCATCACGCAACTCGCGGCGCAGGATCTTGCCGACGTTGGTGGTCGGCAGTGCATCGCGGAACTCGATGGCCTTGGGCACCTTGTAGCCGGTGACGTTGGCACGCATGTGCTCCATCACCTGCTCCTTGGTCAGCGTCATGCCCGGCTTGACCACGATGAACACCTTGATCACCTCGCCGGACTTCTCGTCCGGGATGCCGATGGCCGCGCACTGCAACACGCCCGGCAACGCGGCAAGCACGTCCTCGAGCTCGTTGGGGTACACGTTGAAGCCCGACACCAGGATCATGTCCTTCTTGCGGTCGACGATGCGCATGTAGCCGTCCGGCTGGATCAACGCGATGTCACCGGTCTTCAGCCAGCCATTGCCGTCGAGGATCTCGGCGGTAGCGTCTTCGCGCTGCCAGTAGCCCTTCATCACCTGCGGGCCCTTCACGCACAGCTCACCCACTTCGCCCAGGGGCAGTTCCTGGCCGTTGTCGTCGATGATCTTGCACAGGGTGGAAGGTACCGGGATGCCGATGGTGCCGACCTGGTTGGCCTCGGACGGGTTGACCGCCGCCACCGGGCTGGTCTCGGTCATGCCGTAGCCTTCGCAGATGGCACAGCCGGTCACGGCCTTCCAGCGCTCGGCCACGCTCAGTTGCAGGGCCATGCCGCCGGACAAGGTAATTTTCAGCGCCGAGAAGTCCAGGCTGCGGAACGCCTCGTTGTTGCACAGGGCAACGAACAGGGTGTTCAGGCCGACGAAGCCGCTGAACTTCCACTTGCCGAGTTCCTTGACCATGGCCGGCAGGTCGCGCGGGTTGCTGATCAGCACGTTATGGTTGCCGATCAGCATCATGGCCATGCAATGGAAGGTGAAGGCGTAGATGTGGTACAGCGGCAGCGGGGTGATGAGGATTTCGCAGCCTTCGTGCAGGTTCGAGCCCATCAGCGCCCGGCACTGCAGCATGTTGGCGACGAGATTGCGATGCGTCAGCATGGCGCCCTTGGCCACGCCGGTGGTGCCGCCGGTATACTGCAGCACGGCGACATCGCCGGCTTGCGGGTTGGCCTCGGTAACCGCGCCGCCCTTGCCCAGTGCCAGGGCATCATTGAAGCGCACGGCGCCCGGCAGGCTGTAGGCCGGCACCATTTTCTTCACGTACTTGATGACGCTGTTGATCAGCAGGCGCTTGAGCGGTGGCAACAGGTCGGCCACTTCGGTGACAATGACGTGCTTGACCTGGGTCTTGGGCACGACTTTCTCGGCCAGGTGCGCCATGTTGGCCAGGCAGACCAGCGCCTTGGCGCCGGAGTCGTTGAACTGGTGCTCCATCTCGCGCGCGGTGTACAGCGGGTTGGTGTTGACCACGATCAATCCGGCACGCATGGCGCCGAACACGGCGACAGGGTATTGCAGGACGTTGGGCAACTGGACGGCGATGCGGTCACCGGGTTTCAGGTCGGTGTGCTGCTGCAGCCAGGCGGCGAAAGCGCCGGACAGGGTATAGAGCTCGCCGTAGGTGATGGTCTTGCCCAGGTTGCTAAAGGCAGGTTTGTCGGCAAAGCGTTGGCAGGATTGCTTGAGTACCGCCTGGATATTGGGGAATTCGTCAGGATTGATGTCCGCCGTAATTCCGGCTGGGTACTTATCCTTCCAAAAATGTTCGATCATGGAAGCCCGCTCCTTCAGCAACAGCGAATTCGGTACGCGTCGATGCGCTTATTATTGATATGAGAGGCCGGTTCATTGCAAACCGGATCCTCCAAAAGCGCGCCGAGAGTAACAGCTTTGCCAGGGGTCGCCTAGAGGCCGAAATGGGCCGACAGGTCACAAAAATGACTCAATGAACAATGCAAGTCATTTTTAGAGTAATTATACAAAATGTCGCAATTCAGGCCGAAAGCGGCAGGTTAGAGAGGTTTCACCCGCTCGACCCTGCCGCTTTATCGTTTCAGGCGATGTCACGCAATTCGCGACGCAGGATCTTGCCCACCGGAGTCATCGGCAACGACTCACGCAACACGATGTGCTTGGGCACCTTGTAGCCCGTGAAGTTGGCCTTGCAGAAGGCCTTGAGCTCATCGACGCTTACCCCGCCCGCCCGCGGCACGACGAACAGCTTCACCGCTTCGCCGGAGCGATCGTCGGGCACGCCGATCGCCGCGCAACTGGCCACCTGCGGATGGCTCATCACCACGTCCTCGATCTCGTTGGGATACACGTTGAAGCCTGAGACGATGATCATGTCCTTCTTGCGGTCGACGATGCGGGTGTAGCCATCGGCATCGATGATCGCGATGTCGCCGGTCTTGAACCAGCCATCGACATCCAGCGCCTGCGCGGTGGCTTCCGGCTGCTGCCAGTAGCCCTTCATCACCTGCGGCCCCTTGATGCACAGCTCGCCGCGCTCGCCCAGAGGCTGCTCGAGACCTTCATCATCGACCACCTTGAACGCGGTGCCGGGCACCGGGATACCGACAGTTCCCAGGCGCGCCAGCTGGCCATAGGGGTTGGTGCTGGCCACCGGCGAGGTTTCGGTCAGGCCATAGCCCTCGACGATACGGCAACCGGTCAGCGCCTCCCAGCGTTCGGCCGTGGCCTTGACCAGCGCGGTGCCACCGGAATTGGTGACCTTCAGCGCCGAGAAGTCGAGGGAGTTGAAGCCCGGGTTGTCCATCAGCGCGACGAACAGGGTGTTGAGCCCGAGCAGGGCCGAGAAGCGCCACTTGCCCAGCTCCTTGATGAAGCCTGGGATATCGCGCGGATTGGTGATGAGCACGTTGTGGTTGCCGGTGACCATCATGCACATGCAGTTCGCGGTGAAGGCATAGATGTGGTACAGCGGCAGCGGCGCGATCATCACCTCCTGCCCTTCCTTGATCAGCGGCTGACCATCGGGGCCGTGCTGGGCGAAACAGGCCAGCACCTGGAGCATGTTGGCGACCAGGTTGCCATGGGTGAGCATGGCGCCCTTGGCCAGGCCCGTGGTGCCGCCGGTGTACTGCAGCACCGCGACATCCCCCAGCGCCTGCACAACCGGCTTGTGGCCCAGCTCGCGGCCCTGGCGCAGGACCTGCTTGAATGAAACGGCCTGGGGCAACTGATAGGCCGGAACCATCTTCTTCAGCTTGTCGACCACGGTGTTGACCAGCCAGCCCTTGGCACTGGGCAACAGGTCGCCCATCTTCGCCTCGATCAGGTACTCGATGCCGGTGTCGGGCAGCACCTCCTGCACCCGCTTGCCGAACATGTTCAGGTAGACCAGGGCCCGCGCGCCGGAGTCCTTGAACTGGTGGCGCATCTCGCGCTCGGTGTACAGCGGGTTGGTGTTGACCACGATCAGCCCGGCGCGCATCGCGCCGAACACGGCAATGGGATACTGCAGAACGTTGGGCATCTGCACCGCGATGCGATCTCCCGGCTGCAGGTCGGTATGCTGCTGCAACCAGGCGGCGAAGGCTGCCGAATGGCGCTCCAGTTCCGCATAGCTGAGGGTTACGCCCAGGTTGCTGAACGCCGGACGGTCGGCGAAGCGCTTGCAGGAGCGCTCGAAGACGTCGACGACGGATGTGTATGCATTCATGTCAATGGTGGAAGGCACGCCCGCCGGGCGCTTGTCATTCCAGAAATCGGCTTGCATTTATTGTTGTTCCTCTGCCGGGAGCATCCCTGACCTGATCGCCTGATGGCAAAAAGGCGTTGCGCCGACGTTAGCAGCAATGTCGAAGGTGGCAAATACGCCAAGCACCGCCATTAACATTGTGAATCTCTTTTCTGGCCTTCCTGCAATCCAGCGCTTTGCGCATACACTGTTGACCAACCCCAGCGCGCAAGGACCCGCCATGCCCTATGACGCCTTCTGGCTACCCGCCAGCGAGCATTGCAGCCTGTACGTACACCAGTGGCTGCCGGCCACGCCGGTCAAGGCCGTGGTGCTGCTGGCCCATGGCATGGCCGAGCATGCCGGGCGCTACCAGCGCCTGGGGCATGCGCTCAACGAGGCGGGCTACGCCCTGTTCGCGCCCGACCTGCGCGGTCACGGCCGCACCGCCGAGCTCGGCTGCCTGGGCCTGTTCGCCCGGAAGAATGGCTGGAATGCCGTGGTCAACGACCTGGGCCTGCTCGCCCAGCACATCGGCCAGCAATTCCCCGGCACGCCACTGTTCCTGTTCGGCCACAGCATGGGCAGCTACATCGCCCAGGCCTACCTGCTGCACCACAGCGCCAGCTTGCAGGGCGCCGTGCTCAGCGGCTCGAACTTCCAGTCGCCGACGCTGTACCGCGCGGCACGCCTGATCGCCCGGTTCGAGACCTGGCGCCAGGGGCCACTGGGCAAGAGCGCGCTGATCGACTGGTTGTCGTTCGGCTCGTTCAACAAGGCGTTCAGGCCCAATCGCACCGCGTTCGACTGGCTCAGCCGGGATGACGCCGAAGTGGACAAGTATGTCGCCGATCCGCTGTGCGGCTTTCGCTGCAGCAACCAGCTGTGGCTCGACCTGCTGCATGGCCTGGCGCAGATCAGCCAGGCGCGGCACCTGGCGCAGATCGATCCGAACCTGCCGATACTGGTTACCGGCGGCGAATGTGATCCGGTGAGCGCCGGCAAGCGTCTCACCGATCTGGCCAATGCGTTGCGCGCGACCGGCAACCGTCATGTACAGTTGCACGTCTACCCCGGCGCGCGCCATGAAGTGCTCAACGAAACCCATCGCGACGAGGTCAGCGCCGACATCATCGCCTGGCTGGAGCAGGCGCTGGCCCTTGGCCGGCCCGCCCGCAGCGAGTGACAGGCCCTCGTCCCCAACTAGGAAGCCCTGATGACCCAGGTCACCAACACGCCTTACGAAGCCCTCGAAGTCGGCCAGAAAGCCGAGTACAAGAAGTCCGTGCAAGAGCGCGACATCCAGCTGTTCGCCGCGATGTCCGGCGACCACAACCCGGTGCACCTGGACGCCGAGTTCGCCGCCAAGAGCATGTTTCGCGAACGCATCGCCCATGGCATGTTCAGTGGCGCGCTGATCAGCGCCGCGGTGGCCTGCACCCTGCCCGGCCCTGGCACCATCTACCTGGGCCAGCAAATGAGCTTCCAGAAGCCGGTGAAGATCGGCGACCAGCTGACCGTGCGCCTGGAAATCCTCGAGAAACTGCCCAAGTTCAAGGTGCGCATCGCCACCAACGTCTACAACCAGAACGATGAGCTGGTGGTCGAAGGTGTCGCCGAGATCCTCGCGCCACGCAAGCAACAGACCGTCGAACTGGTGAGCCCGCCTAACTTCGTGGCTAGCTGATCGCCCCCTGTGGGAGCGGGTTTACCCGCTCCGCCAGGCACGGCTCATGATCGCCGGCCAAGCTCGCGCAGGCGCCGCTCGATGTGCCGGCGCTCCGGTCCTTGCCGGGTCAGCGCCAGCGCCTGTTGCCAGGCCTCGCGGGCCTGCGCGGTATTGCCCAGCTGGCAATGCAGTTCGGCCCGCGCCGCGTAAGCCAGGTGATACTCGCCCAACTCCCCGCGCTGGAGAATCGCCTCCACCGCCTGCAAGCCCACCGCGGCGCCGTCACGTCTGGCCAGCGCCACCGCCCGGTTCAGCTCCACCACCGGTGACGGCCAGTGGTGCTGCAACACATCGTAAAGGCCAACGATCTCGTCCCAGTCGGTGGCCTCGGCACTGGGCGCCTGCGCATGCAGCGCGGCAATCGCCGCCTGCACGCTGTAGGGACCGAACTGCCGACTGCGCAGCGCCCGCCGAACCAGCTGGCAGCCCTCATCGATCTGCGCCCGATCCCACAGGCTGCGATCCTGCTCGTCGAGCAGGATCAGGTCGCCGTGGGCATCGCTGCGGGCCTGCTGGCGCGAAGCCTGCAACAGCATCAGCGCCAGCAGCCCGAGCACTTCGGCATCCGGCAGCAGCTGCGCCAGCAATCGGCCCAGGCGGATAGCTTCGTCGGTCAGTTCTCGCGTGATCACGTCCTCGCCCGAGGACGCCGAATACCCCTCGTTGAATACCAGGTAGATCACCCGCAGCACGCTCTCCAGGCGCTCAGGCAACTCGGCCAGTTCCGGCACCTGGTAGGGAATCTGCGCGTCGCGGATCTTGGCCTTGGCCCGCACGATGCGCTGGGCGATGGTCGCTGGGCTCTGCAAAAACGCCCGGGCGATCTGCTCGGTGGTCAGGTCGCAGACTTCCCGCAACGTCAACGGCACCTGGGCGTCGAAGGCCAGCGCCGGATGACAACAGGTGAAGATCAGGCGCAGGCGATCATCGGCCAGCAGCTGTTCATCGCCGGGGTCGTGTGCCTGGCCTTCGAGCAGCATGATCAGGTCCGCCTGGGAGCGATCGAACCGGGCCCGGCGCCGCAAGGCGTCGATGGCCTTGAAGCGGCCCGCGGAGACCAGCCAGGCCCGCGGATTGTCCGGAATGCCGTCGCGCTGCCAGCGCTCGACGGCGATGAAGAAGGCATCGTGCAGGGCCTCCTCGGCCAGGTCGAAGTCCCCCAGCAGGCGAATCAGGGTCGCCAGGATGCGCCGGGAGTCGCGACGATAGACCGCCTCGACTTCCTGGCGCGCGCGCGCATCGCCCAGCATCAGTCCGGCATCCGCTGAGTCACCACCTCCACCAGGCGGTCCAGGCTTTCTCCCCAGCCCTGGTGAAAGCCCATTTCTTCGTGGGCCCGGCGGTCGGCGGCATTCCAGTGCCAGGCGCGGGCGGTGTAGCGCGTCCGGCCCTGTTCCTGTTCGAAGGTCACCACCGCGGTCATGAACGCCTTGTCCGAAGGCGCCCAGCCAGGGCGGAAGGCGTCGGTGAACACCAAGCGATCAGGCGCATGGATCTCCAGGAATACCCCCTGATGAGGGTACTCGCTGCCGTCGGGGGCTCGCATCAGCGTGCGGAACAGGCCACCAGGCCACAGTTGCATCTCGCATTCAGGCGTCGTCATGCCGTGCGGTCCCCACCACTGCTTCAGCCACTCGGGGTCGGTCCAGGCTCGGAACACCTTGGCCGGTGGCGCATCGATCAGGCGGCTGATGGACAGTTCATGCTGCGCCACCACAGGTTGTACCAGCGTCATTCTTGTTGTTCTCCGTCTGGGTCAGGGTTGCAGGTCTCGCACCGGCCGCACCTCGACGCTGCCCACGCGTGCCGCCGGAATGCCCCTGGCGATATTCAGCGCTTCGTTCAGGTCACGGGCATCGACCAGGTAGAAGCCGGCCAGTTGCTCCTTGGTCTCGGCGAACGGACCATCGGTGAGGCTCATCTGCCCACCGCGCACGCGCACCGTGGTGGCGGTCTGCACCGGCTTGAGCGCCTCGGCGGCCAGCATGCGCCCGGACGTCTGGATGGATTCGGCGTAGGCCATGCATTCGGCGTCCTCCGGACTATCGGGCAGGCTGTGCAACAGTGCTTCATCACAATAGACCAGGCACAGGTATTTCATGATCGTCTCCGGGGCGAAGTGGCAATGGGCGTTCAGGGTTTGAGATCGAACAACGCTTTTTGCGTTTCCATGTCGAACGGTGCCGACCAGTGTTCATGGATGACCTGCCATTGGCCGCCGCTGCGCCGGTAGCCGACCGTGGCCCGCATGAACCCGCACTGGCTCTCGTCATCGGACGGACCACAGCGGTTGAGCCAGTGGGCCAGGCCCAGGTCGCCATCGGCGTACACAGTCAGTTGCGCCAGCTCGAACACCATCGGTCCGGTGCACATGCCCATGCACATTTCCCAATGTGCGCGGTAGGCGGCCTTGCCCTTGAACTGCAAGGCCTGGATAGCGTCGAAGGCGACAATGTCGTCGGCGTAGGGGGCGACGATGCGGTCGACGTCACGCTCGCGCACGGCTTGCATCCACCGTTCGATCAGTTGCTCCAGTTCACGCTCGGCTGCAGTGTTCATCGGTGTTTCCTCCGTAGATTCATCAACGTTGGTGGTGACGCTTTCAACACTGGTCGAACGGGAAAACGGCAAATCGACAAGCCACGGAAAATTTTGACCCCAGCCCTGGACCTCCGCTAGCGTAGCGCCGATCAGACCGAGGGAGCCGACCGATGCCGATGACCTGTGCCCCCCTGCACACCAGCAGCGACCTGGAGCTTTCCTGGGTCCGCGCCGAGGGCGCAGCCAGCTTTGCCCGGCACACCCACGACGAGTACGTGCTGGGCGCCAACCTGTGCGGCCACGAACGGATCTGGCTGGATGGCCGGGAAATGGATGTGCCGGTCCGTCAGGCCACCCTGTACAACCCATTGGCCGTGCAGGGTTCGAACTTCGGCCCGGATGGCGTGGAGTACATCAGCCTGCACCTGCCGACCGACACCCTGCGCCAGGTGATCGGCGCCGAAAACCTGCGCTCCACTGACCAGCCCCCGACCTTTCAACAGGGCGTCCTGCCACACCAGGGGCTCTACTCAGCGCTGACCGAGTTGGCCGAGGCCCGCGACGACGAGCGAGAACAAGGTTTGTTGCTGCTGCTCGCGCAACTGCTGGAGCAACCCTGCGCAACGCCGGGCGAGCAGTCAGCCGCCATCGCCCGCAGCCAGGCTGCGATGCGGGCCAACCTGAATGGGCGCCTCGATCTCGAGCAACTGGCCGAACTGGCCGGGCTGAGCAAGTACCACTATGCCCGCTGTTTCAAAAAGGCCACGGGCCTGGGCCCCTTGCAGTACCACATGCAACTGCGCCTGATCGAGGCCCGCCATCGGCTGCGCCGGGGGCTGCATCCACAGGACGTGGCGCTGGACCTGGGCTTCTATGACCAGAGCCACTTCATCACCGCCTTCCGTCGCGCCCATGGTTTCACCCCGCAACACTATGCGGCGAGCTACAGGGGTGGGCTGGCGAGAATGAACTCACGATAGCCGGAAACGATCACGTAGACGGCGAAGTAGCAGAAGATCGCCGCCGACAGCACATAGGACCAGGTCAGCAGCCGGTCACCGAGCAACCGCCCGCCATGGCTGGCCGCAGCGCACAGCGACACGCACCAGAACAACCCGGCCGCGAAGAACCCCGCCAGGAACAGCCCGGCCTCAAGCGGGCCGCCAGTTCCGGAACGAGAAATCAGCACCCCGCCCACGGCAGCGAACCAGAGGATCGCACTGGGCGAGGACATGGCCAGGAAGATCCCACGCAGAAATTCGCGCCAGCCCGACTCCACCACCACCTGCCCCCGCGACTCCAGATGCCCGCCACGCCAGGCCGCCAGCAGCATCTTCACGGCAAACCACACCAGCAGCGCCGAACCGCCTAGCCAAAGGGTCCAGCGCACGGCTTCGAACTGCAGCAGCACGGCCATCCCGGCCAAGGCGGCAATGGCATAGACCAGGTCGCCGACACAGGTCCCCAGGCCCAGCCAGAAGCCCTGCAGAAAGCCGCGCTGCATGGCCAGGGTGATCATCGCGATATTGGCCATGCCGATGTCCAGGCATAGGGAAAGGCTAAGCAGAAAACCATTGGAAAATGCCATGCAGCACTCGGAACAGGAGGAAGGAAACGCCATTCAACCGTGGCCAGGCCACGTGCGTATTGGAAAAAATTGCGCCCGCTAGTGTGGTGTTTTGCAAAAAGCGCCGCGAGTTATGGTCGTTATTTGTGAAACACCACACTAGGCCATCGCCGCCTGCTCGAATACCTCGTCGGCCCACTGGTTGAGGCTCTTTCCGGCCGCCCGTGCGGCGATGCTCGCGGCGGCATGGACTTCGGGACGAATCCTCAGCATGACCTTGCCTGAGGCCGGCTTCTCGGGGGTGATGCCTTGTTCGGCGCAATCGGCCAGATAGTCCTCCAGCGCCTCGCGAAACGCTTCGTGCAGTTCCGGGACGGAACTGGCGTGGAAACTGATGATGTCACGCATGCCCAGCACACGACCGACGAAGATATCGTCGCGCTCGTCGTACTCGATGCGGGCGGCGTAGCCTTTGAAGCGCATGCAGCTCATGGTCGGACTCCCGCCCGCAACAGGAACTCGCGGGCTTCTTCTATCTGATATCGCCTGGCCTCCTTGCCAGGATGGGGACGATGACACCGCCAGCATTGCTCGCCCAGCAGGATCTTGACCCTGGAGCCCTGGCGCTCGAGCACCTGGCCGCCAAGGTGCAGCACAAGGGCCTCGATCTCGGCGAACGGCAGCGCAGGCGTGGTCGGTGTTCTGAAGATACAGTCCAGAATCTTGCGATATCGAGTGTTCATCGGAAAATGCTATCAAATAAAGATAGCATCCTCGTCACCAACATTCATTCAGGATTTTTCATTCCCCATCAACACCTGTGCATAGCGCCCGCGATCCACGTTGGCGCCACTGAGCACCACCGCCACACGCTTGCCGGCCTGACGCCCACGCTCCTGCATCAATGCGGCCAGGGCGGCCGCGCCGGCCCCTTCGGCGGTGTTGTGGGTAGTCTCGTGATAGAGCCGCATGGCCTCGGCGATCTCGTCGTCGCTCACTCGCACGATACGTGCGGCATGCTCGCGGACCAAAGCGAAGGCGTCGGGGTGTGGCACGCGACAGGCCATGCCGTCGGCGAAGGTGTCGGCGCTGGCGGTGGTGACGATGCGGCCCAGCTCGAAGCTGCGGGCGTAAGCGTCCGCGGCAGAGGACACCACGCCGACGATCTCGGTGGACAGCCCCAGCAGGTTGCGCGCTTGGATCAGCCCGCAAATGCCCGAGCCCATGCCGATCGGCACGTACACGCAATCCAGATCCGCCACCGCCTCGAACAGTTCCAGCGCATAGGTGGCCACGCCGCGCACCAGTTCCGGGTGGAACGACGGGACCATCGCGTAGCCGCGCTCATCGGCCAGGCGCGCCGCCTCCTCACGGGCAACGTCGAAATCCACGCCGTGCTCCACCAGTTCCGCGCCCAGGGCGCGCATGGCCGCGTTCTTCTCCCGCGAATTGCCTTGCGGCACCACGATCACCAGCGGCAGCCGCGCCTGACGCGCCGCCAGGGCCATGCTCTGGCCATGATTGCCTCGGGTGGCGGTGACCAACCCACGGGGCACGTCGCCACCGGCCAACAGGGAACGCACATAGACCAGCCCGCCACGCACCTTGAAGGCACCGGTGGGGGCATGGTTCTCATGCTTGACCCACAACTGGCAACCCAGCCGCTCGGCCAGCAACGGCCAGGCGTGCTGCGGAGTCGGCGGAACGTGCTGGTGAACAAAGTCGGCGGCTTCACGTAGGGCGGGCAAGTCGAACATGGCGATCTTCCTTCATCGGTAGGGCTTGATGCGATCCTAAACGCCGCTCATTGTATGGGTCCAAATATATATTGCATGGGTAGCAATTTCGTGTGGACTCCATCCCTGCCAGACAACGACCAGCCGCGTTACCTGGCGCTGGTCGAGGCCATCGCCGGCGCCATCGAACGAGGTGAACTCAAAGCCGGTGAACGCCTGCCGCCTCAGCGCCGCCTGGCCTGGGCGTTGGGCCTGAATCCGAGCACCACGCAACAAGCCTATCGCGAAGCCGCGGCGCGGCACCTGGTATCCGGGGAGGTGGGCCGCGGCACCTATGTGCTGGCCAGCAGCAAGGAAGCGACGCTGTTTCGCCTCAAGCAACCCAACCGCCAGCACCAGGTGATCGACTTGTCGACCAACGTGCCGGTGGCCGACCCGCGCAATCTCGATCTCGAGCACAGCCTGCAAAGACTGCTCGAACAGCGAGAAACCGCCCTGCTCGACCATTACCTGGGACCGGAGCGACTGCTGCTGGGGCGGATCCAGGGCGCGCGCTGGCTAGGCAACCGCGGCCTGGACCTGAGACCCGAGGAAGTGCAGCTCTGCGCTGGCGCCCAGCAGGCCCTGACCCTGGTGTTGCAGTCGTTGTGCCAGCCGGGCGAGCCGGTGATGGTCGAAGCACTGACCGCCCCTGGCATCAAGGCGGCCTGCCGCCAGCTGCGCCTGCCGGTGCAGGGCGTAGCCCTGGATGAACAGGGACTACGCCCGGACGAGCTGGACCGCGTCGTGCGAGCCAGTGGCGCGCGGGTACTGGTGAGCACCCCGACCCTGCACAACCCGACCGGGGCGTGCATGGGCGAGACTCGGCGCCAGGCGCTGGCCGAGGTCGCCAGGCGTCATGAGTTGCTGGTGATCGAAGATGACGTGTATGGCGCGTTGACCGATAGCCCGCCACTCTATCCTTTGCTCGAAGGCCGCGGCGTGCTGATCAGCAGCTTGTCCAAGACCGTGGCCGCCGGCCTGCGCCTGGGCTGGATCGTGGCCCGGCCAGGGTTGCTGGAGCAGATCGATCCTTATGCCCAGGCCACCCACTGGTCGGTGTCGCCGCTGAACTTGCATATCGCTTGCCAATGGATTTCCGATGGGACCGCTGCCCGGCGCCTGGCCTGGCAGCGGGAGGAACTCGGCGAGCGCTGGCGTCTGGCGCGGGCACTGCTGGGGGATGCACTGCCGATCGCCGGCGTGCCGTCGCCCCATGCTTGGCTGGCCACGCCTGGAGAAGCCGAGGCAGTGGTGGCCCGGTGTCGGGCGCAAGGGGTGGAGATCGTGCCAGCCAGCGTGTTCGCGGTGGGCACGGAGCGCGTGCGGGCGGTGCGGGTCAGCCTGTCGGCGGCGCACAGCCGGGCGCAATTGAAGCAGGGGCTGGAGCTTGTGGGGGCAACAGTCTTGCAGGGGGCTCAAGATATACACATGCCCCTGTGGGAGCGGCCTTGTGTCGCGAAAGGGCCGCAACGCGGCCCCGGCGATCTCTAAGCCAACACTGAACCTGGGGCTGCTACGCAGCCCTTTCGCGACACAAGACCGCTCCCACAGGGATTGCGCACGGCTCTATTGCAAGGCTCAATTCAACCGGCAGCCCTCACCCAGGGCGCGGTATTGAAGGGTGTGCACCTGTCCTTGATGGTCCTCGTAGGTCATGGTGGCGGGCACCACTTCACAGACGTTGGGGATCGTCGACAGGCTGATCACGCGCTTGATGTCGAGGTTGGTGGAATAGTCGTACTGCTCGACCACGGGTTGGGTATCTGCGGTCTTGACCTGGTCCGCGAAGGCGAGCGAGGACATACCGACCAATGCAAGAATCAGTAAGGCTTTCATGGATAACGACCTTGAAGGCTATCAAGCTGATCGCGTGACTTCTGATGCCGTCAATGGCGCGGAGAAGTTGTCATCGACTGCGAAGATGACACGAAGTACCGATCCCGCTTTATCGTACTGCCGGGGGGATGAGTGAAAGTCTACTCCGCAGTCAGAATAGTTGAACCCCGGAGTCGGATATTCACCCTTGCCGGATTTGCAACAATCTGCGACAAAGCACCGTCATTTTTTCTGCCTGGCCCGCGACAGCGACTTGCACTGCCCTATGAACCACACATGCCGCCCCTGACCTGCTCCCGCCTGCCCCTGATCCAGCGCCGCCTGCTGGACCTGTTCTATCGCCAGCATGGTTCGCGCATGCGCGCCGCTGGCGACGGCGAGCAGTGGGTGACGCGCAGCGGTGAAATCATTGGCGGGCTGAACCTGTCACCCATAGCGGGCGGCTACTGGCTGACCGGCCTGTTCGTCGCCCCACAATGGCGTGGCCAGCAGATCGCCTCTCAGTTGGTGGACGCCGCGCTTGCCGAAAGCAGCGGCGCAACCTGGCTGTTCTGCCATCCGGATCTGACGCCCTTCTACCAGCGCCTGGCCTTCACCCCAGCCACCACGCTGCCCGAAGCCCTGGCCGCGCGCCTGGCCCGTTACCAGCGCAGCAAGCCCCTGGTGGCACTGGTGCGGGATCAGTCGTCGGCCACATCGAGCCCGGGGAACAGCACCTCGGTGTAGCCGAACTTGCTGAAGTCCTGGATGCGCGAGGGGTACAACCGGCCGATCAGGTGGTCGCATTCATGCTGCACCACCCTGGCGTGGAAGCCGTCGGCAAAGCGGTTGATCGGGTTGCCCTGCGGGTCGATGCCCGAGTAGCTGATGTGCTTGTAGCGCGGCACCACGCCACGCAGGCCCGGGACCGACAGGCAGCCCTCCCAGCCATCCTCGACTTCGCTTGCCAGCGGCGTGATCACTGGGTTGAGCAAGATGGTCCGCGGTACCGGCTCGGCGTCCGGGTAGCGCTCACTGCGCTCGAAGCCGAAGATCACCAGCTGCAGGTCGATGCCGATCTGCGGCGCGGCCAGGCCGACACCACCGACATGGGCCATGGTCTCGAACATGTCGTCGATCAGTTGCTCGAGCTCGGGGCTGCCGAGCATGTGCTCCGGCACTGGCGGGGCGATGCGCAGCAGGCGTTCGTCGCCCATCTTGAGAATGTCGCGGATCATCAGGTATTCGGCTCGCGGGTCTGGGGTTCGGGAGTCACCGGGTGCTCATGGCCTAGCACGGTGACAGTCTGTTGCGGATTGTCCTGGGCGAATTCCTTCTCGCCGGGGTTCTTGCCCTCGGCGGACATATGCTCGATCACCGCGTTCATCTCGGCCCCCAGCAGCAGCACGGCAGCGGAGATGTAGAAGTACAGCAACAGCACGATGATCGCCCCGATACTGCCATACATGGCGTTGTAGTCGGCAAAGGTCTTCACGTAGTAGGCAAAGCCCAGCGACGCGATGATCCACACCACCACCGCCAGCACCGAGCCTGGGGTGATGAAACGGAATTTCTGCTTCACATCGGGCATCACGTAGTAGATCAGCGCCACCGCCACCATCATCAGGATGATGATCGCCGGCCAGCGCAGTACCGTCCAGACCACGACCACCGCCTCCTGCAGTCCCACCTGGGCGGCGATCCACTCCATGACCTGCGGCCCGAGCACCATCAGCGCCGCCGCCGCCAGCAACATGCCGGCGATGCCGACGGTGTAGATGATCGACAGCGGAAAGCGCTTCCACACCGGACGCCCTTCCGCTACGTCGTAGGCCGCGTTCATCGCGCTCATCATCAGGCGCACGCCCGCCGAGGCCGTCCACAGGGCGATCACGATACCCACCGACAGCAAGCCACCCTTGGACTGCTGCAACTGGTCGATCACCGGGTTGACCTGTTCCAGCGCCTGGGGCGGCAATACCAGCTCCGACTGCAGGCGCAGCCAGGAAAAGAAGTCGGGCAAGTGCAGGAAACCGATCAGGGCGATCAGGAACAGCAGGAAGGGGAACAACGAGAACAGCATCTGGTAGGCCAGCGCGGAGGCATAGGTGGACATCTCGTCGTCGAGAAACTCTTTGACGGTACGCACCAGCACGCGGTGCAGGGGCAGGCCGCGCAGGTCGGGGAAAATCATAGCGTCTCCTTTCGCCGCTTGATCGGGGTGACAATGCAACAAGTCTAATAGACCAGAGGGTGGACGTGCTGTTCGCTGGCGCACAATGCAATCGCGGGGCCAGCCCGCTCCCACCGGTTGGGTTGGGAACGGGCTGGCCCCGCGAAAATGCCACTGAGGTCAAGGTTTCTTCACGGCATCCTTGACCTTGCCCACCGCCTGCTGCGCCTCGCCCTTGAGCTCCTGGGCCTTGCCCTCGGCGCGCAGCTTGTCGTTGCCGGTCACCTTGCCGACGCCCTGCTTGATGTTGCCCACGGCCTCGTTGGCCAGGCCTTTCGCTTTATCCTTGGTGCCGCTCATGGGATGTCTCCTAGCGAGAAAGACACGGGAAATCGTGTCGACAACCAGTCGACCCACGGCCATCGGCAGGAGTTTCAATCGGTTTGCCTGCCGCCAGCTCAACGGCTTCGCGCGCGCCTGGCAGGTGCTTGCCCTGCCCTTTGGGCTGCGCTGGCATGCAGCGAACGCCGTGATAACGATCACCTGCGTGGGAGCGGGCTTGCCCCGCGATTGGCCCGCCCGCACAATATCGGGCCAATCTAGCGTCAACCCGCAGGAACCTGCATGAAACTCGACAAGCCCACCGCCATTGCTCGGCGCAACGAAGCGCTGACCCGGCCGGTGCTCGACCGCGACAACACCCTCTTCGCCATCCTCGACAAGAAGCGCAACCTGTGGTGGTTCGAGGTACCGGTGGCGCTGCTGCGCAAAGGCCAGCCCGACTGGGTCAACCTGTTGCTGCACACCCCGGAAACCGACGAACTGCAGCACCTGAAGGTGCCGACCAACTTCCTGCGCGCGCACCAGGAGCAGATGGAAGTGCGCAACGCCGGCAAGCGCCGCTCGACCATCAGCCTGGCGCTGAGCGCCGATCGCGATTCGCTGCTGCGCGACACCCGCCCGGGCGGCGAGCAGCTGGATTTCCGCAGCTTCGTGCAGGCCTGATCAGGCCCGCTCGATGCGATCGTCATGGATGACGATCCGGCCCTGCTTGAACAGTGCGCCGATGGCTTTCTTGAAATTGCCCTTGCTGACATTGAACATCTGGCTGATCAGCGCCGGATCGCTCTTGTCGCACACCGGCAGCACGCCACCGGCGGCTTCCAGGCGCTGCATGATCTGCTCGTGCAGGCCGTCGGCCAGAGCCTGTCCCACCGGCTGCAGGCTCAGGGCGATCTTGCCGTCGGCCCGCACTTCCTTGATGAAACCCTTCTCGTGCATGCCCGAGCGCAGGAACTTGAACACCTCGTTCTTGTGGATCAGGCCCCAGTGGCGGTTGTTGATGATTGCCTTGAAGCCCATCGGCGTCTCACCGGCCACCAGCAGCTCGACGGGCTGACCGACCTGGTAGTCGACCGGCGTGCGGTCCAGGTAGCGATCGAGCTTGGCGGTGGCGGTGATGCGCCGGGTGCGTTTGTCCAGGTAGGCGTGGACCACGCAGTAGTCGCCGATCTTCAGCGGGCGGGACTCTTCCGAGTACGGCATCAACAGGTCCTTGGACAGGCCCCAGTCGAGGAAGATGCCCGCGCCGTTGATGTCCTTGACCTTGAGGCTGGCGAACTCGCCGACCTGCATCTTCGGTTTTTCGGTGGTGGCGATCAGCTGGTCTTCGCTGTCGAGGTAGATGAACACGTTGAGCCAGTCGTCCAGCTCGAGCTCGGCATCCTTGGGGAAGTAACGCCGTGGCAGGAGGATCTCGCCGTCGGCGCCGCCATCCAGGTACAGGCCGAATTCCACGTGTTTAACGATTTGCAAACTGTTGTAACGCCCAAGCAGAGCCATTTCCGAAGATCCTCAAGACAAGGCGGCTATTCTAACACCTGACCCGCCCGACCGCCCGAGCGCGCATGCGCAGGAACCCTCGGGCCCACCTTGCGTCCACCGCCTGGCCAGCCCGTGCAAGGATTCGCTCATGCCCCTACGCCTGACCCACGCCCTGCTACTCGTCATCGGCTTAGCCCTGGCCCTGACGGCCTGCAGCCGCATCGACCTGGCCTACCGCAACCTCGACCGCCTGGTCCCCTGGTCGCTGGACGATTATCTGGACATGAACCGCGAGCAGAAGCAACTGCTCGACGAACGGCTCAAGACACACCTGGCCTGGCATTGCAGGACCCAACTGCCCGGCTACCTCGACTGGCTCGATCGTGTGCGGCTGATGGTCGCCAATGACGCGGTAACCGACGAAGCCCTGCAACAGCGTACCGCCGAGGCGCGCCTGGCCATTGGCCGGGTCACCGAGGCGATCACCCCATCCGCCGCCGAGCTGCTACGCGGCATGAGCGACCGGCAGGTCGACGAGATGCGCCAGGCTTTTCGCGCGGATATCGACAAACGTCAAAAGGAGTACGTCGACACGCCCTTGGCCAAGCAGGTCGACAACCGCGCCGCGCGCATGCGCAAGCGCCTCGAACCCTGGCTGGGCGAGCTCAACGCCGAGCAGCGCCTGCGCGTGATGAGCTGGTCGCAGGCCCTGGGCGACCAGAATCGCCAGTGGATCGCCAATCGCGCCCACTGGCAGCAGCAACTGGTGCTGGCGATGAACCAGCGCGACACCCCTGCCTTCGAGCCGCGCCTGGCGCAGCTGCTGCAACGCAAGGAGAGCCTGTGGACGCCAGCGTACCGTCAGGCGTTCCAGAATACCGAACGACAGGCACGCAGCCTGATGGTCGACCTGATGAAGCAGAGCACTGCGGCGCAACGGCAGTTCCTGCAACAACGGCTGATCAAGGTGCGGGCGGATTTCAGTGAGCTCAAATGCCTGAAAGGTTGAAGATCACAAGGCTATTGCGCAGCTCATCT
>NZ_JAOCDM010000031.1 GCF_029840925.1 Pseudomonas sp. GD03858 | reverse complement strand
GCTGCGCAGCAGCCCCAGAAGGCAAGTGATGTCTATAGTGCCCGAGGTTGGCCCCGCTGTCAGGCCACCGGCCCACGCGGATAGCGGCGCAGCTTCTCGTTCAGCTCGCGCCCCGGAATCGGCCGGTCGAACAGGTAGCCCTGGCCGACGTCGCAGCGGTGCCGGCGCAGGAACGCCAGCTGTTCGGGCGTCTCGATCCCTTCGGCGACCACCTTGAGCTTGAGGTTGTGCGCCATGGCCACCACCGCCGAGGTGATTTCCATGTCGTCCTGGTTGTCGGGGATCTCGTTGATGAAGCTGCGATCGATCTTGATGATGTCGATCGGAAACTTCTTCAGGTAGCTCAGCGACGAGTAGCCGGTGCCGAAGTCGTCCATGGCCAGGGTCAGGCCCAGGGCCTTGAGCTCGTCGAGCTGGCGGTGGGTATCCTCGCTGGCCTCCAGTAGCAGGCCCTCGGTCAGCTCCAGCTCCAGCAGGTGCGGTGGCAGGGCTTCTTCCTTGAGGATGCCGCCGATCGAGCTGACCAGCTCAGGGTCGGAGAACTGCTTGGGCGACAGGTTGATGGCCACGTGCAGGTTGCCGAAGCCGGCCTCGCGCAGCTGCTGGCTCATGCGGCAGGCCTGGCGCACCACCCACTTGCCGATGGGGATGATCAGGCCGGTTTCCTCGGCCACGCTGATGAACTGGTCGGGGCGGATCATGCCGCGCTCGGGGTGGTTCCAGCGCAGCAGCGCTTCCAGGCCGAGCAGGCGGCCGCTGCGCAGGCACAGCTTGGGCTGGTAGAACACTTCCAGTTCGTTCTGGGTCAGGGCGCGGCGCAGGTTGTTCTCGACGAACAGCTTGTAACTGGCTTCGGCGTTGAGCACCTCGGTGAACACCTGGACCTGGTGCTTGCCGTTGGCCTTGGCCTTGTGCAGGGCCAGGCCCGCGTTCTTCATCAGCGTGGCCGGGTCGCTGCCGTGCAGTGGCGCGCAGGCCAGGCCGACGGAGGCGGTGACGTTGATCAGCTGGTTGTCGACGAACATCGGCTTGTCGAGGGTGCGCAGCAGCTGGTGGGCGACGCCCTGGCCGTCTTCCAGGGCGGTGTCGTCGAGCAGCACGGCGAACTCGTTGCTGGCGAAGCGCGCCAGGCTGCCACCGTTGCTCAGGCTGTTGCGCAGGCGCCGGGCCAGGCTGATCAGCAGCTTGTCGCCGGTCTGGTGGCCGAGGCTGTCGTTGATTCGCTTGAAGTTGTCGATGTCCACCAGCAGCAGGCAGATGGGAGTATTGCCGTCGCGGGCGAAGCGCTCGTCGAGGTTGCGGATGAACGCCGGGCGGTTGCCCAGATTGGTCAGGTTGTCCGTGTAGGCCAGGCGCTCGATGCGCTGCTGGGCCAGCTTGCTCTGGGTGACGTCTTCGTAGATGCCGATGTAGTGGGTCAGCTCGCGGTTGTCGCCGTACACCTTGGAGATCGACAACTGGCCCCAGTAAGGCTCGAGGTTCTTGCGCCGGCTCTTGAACTCGCCTTGCCAGCTGTTGCCCATGGCCAGGCTCGACGGCGAGTCGAACAGCAGCTCGCTGAGGTTTTCCAGGGCTGGCAGCTCGGCCAGGTGATGGCCCTGGACCTCTTCGGTGCTGTACTGGGTGATCGCCGTGAAGCTCGGGTTGACGTACTCCACCACGCCGTCGCAATTGACCAGCAGGAACGCGCTGGCGCTCTGCTCCACGGCGCGCTGGAACAGGTGCAGGGCGCTGGCGGCGGTGCGTCGGTTGTGGTTGTTGATGACCTGGGCGAACTGGTCGGCGAGCTCGCCGGCGAAGGCGATCTCATCCGTTTGCCAGGCCCGGGGCTGGCCCGTCTGTTCCAGGCACAGCACGCCGACCACCTGGCCGTCGATGCGGATGCTGGCGTCGAGCATGGCGTTGTCGCCGCTGCTGTACAGCGACTCGGCCATCTCGCGGGTGCGCGGGTCGTGGCTGGCATTGTGCGCGTCGATGGCACGACTGGCGTGCAGGGCCTCGAGGTAGTCGGGGAAGCGGCTGGCATCGATGGCTTCGGGCATGCGGTGCCGCTGCTCGCGGTGATACCAGGCGCTGATCGGCTCCAGGCGCTGGTCGTTCAGGTACCAGATGCTGGCGCAGTCGACCTTGTAGATCTCGCAGGCGCTGCGGGTGATCAGCTCGGCGGCCTCGAGCAGCGAGTTGCCGATGCTGTAGCGCTGGCGCGCCAGACGCAGGATCAGGTCCTGTTGGGCGCGGACCCGTTCCAGGTGCTCGAGCTGTTCCTGCTGGGCGCGTTGGTTCAGCTGCAAGGCCAGTTGCAGGCGGCTGTTGCGCGACTCGAGGTCGTTGGCGTCGGGGTTCGCGGCGTCATCGGCCTGTTCGTTCATCACCGTCAGGTAGCCGCGCAGCAACTGGCGGTTGTGCTGCTTGTAGCTTTCGCCGACTTCCAGCAGGCGCAGCGGCATCGGGTTGGCGTGCAGGGTGTAGCGCACCCGGTAGTAGCCACGCTGGGCCAGTTGCAACTGGATGTCGTCGTGCAGTTTGTAGCGGGCCTCGGGCTCCATCAGGCTGGCATAGGGCGAGCCGATCAGGGCGCAGAGTTCGGCGGCGGGCAGGCCGAACTGCCGGTCGCAGGCGGGGTCGAGGTACAGCAGCGCCCAGCTGGCTTCGTTCAGCCGTTCGAAACGCAGCATGCCGAGCCGCGAGGGCACGGGAAGCTGCGTGACGACCTCGGCCGCCACACGGCTGGCGGCATCGGGTTGGCTTTTCATCGAAGACTCGCTTGAACAGGGGCGCGGCCTGGAGCACGGCGCATCGGGCAAGGTTGCATCATGTCCCCAGGGCTGGCAAGCGGCCGTGGGAGATGCTGTGAACAGGTTGTCGGCTGGTGGTGGGGAATCTGAAGGTCAGGAGCTGCAAGCTGCAAGCTGCAAGAAAAAGCGTCCTCATGGCCCAACTCGCTGCTTTTGCTTGAAGCTTGCAGCTTGAAACTTGTAGCAGACAAAAAAAGCCCCGCCAATTGGCGGGGTTGAGGTACGAGCGTGGCAGCTCGAAAACGGGGCTGCCCCTCCGGGGAGGGGCAGCGTGCAGCGTTACAGCAGCATGGTGCGGATGTCGCCCAGCACGTCGCCCAGGCGCTTGGTGAAGCGCGCGGCGGCGGCGCCATTGATCACGCGGTGATCGTAGGACAGCGACAGCGGCAGCATCAGCTTCGGCTGGAAGGCCTTGCCGTCCCAGACCGGCTGCATGGTGGCCTTGGAGACACCGAGGATCGCCACCTCAGGCGCGTTGACGATCGGCGTGAAGCCGGTGCCGCCAATGTGGCCGAGGCTGGAGATGGTGAAGCAGGCGCCCTGCATCTCGTCGGCCGAGAGCTTCTTGGTGCGGGCCTTCTCGGCCAGCGAAGCGGCTTCGGCAGCCAGTTGCAGCAGGCTCTTCTGGTCGACGTTCTTGATCACCGGGACCAGCAAGCCGTCCGGGGTGTCCACGGCGAAGCCGATGTGCACGTACTTCTTGCGGATGATCGCCTTGCCGCTTGGCGCCAGCGAGCTGTTGAAGTCCGGCAGTTCTTTGAGCAGGAAGGCGCAGGCCTTGAGCAGCAGTGGCAGCACGGTCAGCTTGACGCCGGCTTTCTCGGCCACGGCCTTCTGCGCGACGCGGAAGGCTTCCAGCTCGGTGATGTCGGCGGAGTCGAACTGGGTCACGTGCGGCACGTTCAGCCAGCTGCGGTGCAGGTTGGCGGCACCGACCTGCATCAGGCGGGTCAGGGCCACTTCCTCGACTTCACCGAACTTGCTGAAGTCCACGGCAGGGATCGGCGGGATGCCGGCACCACCGGTAGCACCGGCGGCTGGAGCTTCCTTGGCCTTCTGCATCATGGCCTTGACGTAAACCTGCACGTCTTCTTTCAGGATACGGCCGTGCGGGCCGGTGGCGGCGACCGCACCCAGGTCGACGCCGAATTCACGGGCCAGCTGACGAACGGCAGGGCCGGCATGCACCTTGGCGTTGCTGCCAGCGGCCGGCGCGGTGGCGACCGGAGCTGGAGCAGGCGCAGCAGCCGGCGCGGCGGCGGCAGGTGCAGCGGCTGGGGCAGGAGCAGCAGCGGCCGGAGCCGGCGCTGCAGCAGGGGCGGCGCCTGCGGCCTTGATCTTGAAGATCAGGTCGCCGGTGCCCACTTCGTCTTCCAGCTTGCACAGCACGGCTTCGATCACGCCGGCGCTAGGCGACGGGATCTCCATGGAGGCCTTGTCGGACTCCAGGGTGATCAGCGACTGGTCGGCTTCGACGGTGTCGCCGACCTTGACCAGTACTTCGATGATCTTGGCCTTGCCCGACGAACCGATATCCGGCACGTGGATGTCCTGCACGCTGGCGGCAGCGGGGGCTGCGGCAGGAGCAGGGGCCGCTTCGGCAGCCGGTGCCGGGGCAGCAGCTGGAGCCGGGGCGGCAGCGGCCGGAGCCTCGGGCGCCGCAGCGGCGCCCTCGACTTCCAGGACCAGCAGCTCGTCGCCTTCTTTCAGGCGGTCGCCCAGCTTGACCTTCAGTTCCTTGACCACGCCGGCCTTCGGCGCGGGGATCTCCATGGAGGCCTTGTCGGACTCCAGGGTCAGCAGGCTCTGGTCAGCCTCGATACGGTCACCGACCTTGACGAACAGCTCGATGATTTCACCTTCACCGCTGCCGATGTCAGGTACGCGAATGAGTTCGCTCACTTAAAAATACTCCTCAGCAGTCCAGTGGGTTGCGCTTGTCCGGATCGATGCCGAACTTGACGATGGCGTCAGCGACAACCTTCGGTTCGATCTCGCCACGGTCAGCCAGGGCTTCCAGGGCAGCCAGCACCACGAAGTGGCGGTCGACTTCGAAGAAGTGACGCAGCTTCTTGCGGCTGTCGCTGCGACCGTAGCCATCGGTACCCAGGACCTTGAACTCTTTGCTCGGCACCCACTGGCGAATCTGCTCGGCGAACAGCTTCATGTAGTCGGTGGAGGCGATGACCGGACCCTTGCGACCGGTCAGGCACTCTTCGACGTAGGTCTGCTGAGGCTTCTGGCCAGGCTTGAGGCGGTTGGCGCGTTCCACGGCCAGGCCGTCGCGACGCAGCTCGTTGAAGCTGGTGACGCTCCACACGTCGGCGCCGACGTTGAACTCTTCACGCAGGATCTTCGCCGCTTCGCGGACTTCGCGCAGGATGGTGCCGGAGCCCATCAGTTGCACGTGGTGCGCGGCTTCGCGGGTGTCTTCCTCGAGCAGGTACATGCCCTTGATGATGCCTTCCTCGGCGCCGGCCGGCATGGCGGGCTGCTGGTAGGATTCGTTCATCACGGTGATGTAGTAGAAGATGTCCTGTTGCTCTTCGGTCATCTTCTTCATGCCGTCCTGGATGATCACCGCCAGCTCGTAGCCGTAGGTCGGATCGTAGGTGCGGCAGTTCGGGATGGTGCCCGCCATGATGTGGCTGTGACCGTCTTCGTGCTGCAGGCCTTCACCGTTGAGGGTGGTACGGCCGGCGGTACCGCCGATCAGGAAGCCACGGGTGCGGCTGTCGCCGGCGGCCCAGGCCAGGTCGCCGATGCGCTGGAAACCGAACATCGAGTAGAAGATGTAGAACGGCAGCATCGGCTGGTTGTGGCAGCTGTACGAGGTGCCGGCAGCGATGAACGACGACATGGCGCCGGCTTCGTTGATGCCTTCCTCGAGGATCTGGCCCTTCTTGTCTTCGCGGTAGAACATCACCTGGTCTTTATCGACAGGCTCGTAGAGCTGGCCGACCGACGAGTAGATGCCCAGCTGGCGGAACATGCCTTCCATGCCGAAGGTACGGGCTTCGTCCGGGATGATCGGGACGATGCGCTGGCCGATGTCCTTGTCCTTGACCAGTTGCGCCAGGATGCGCACGAAGGCCATGGTGGTGGAGATTTCGCGGTCGCCCGAGCCGTCCAGGATCGCTTTCAGCGTTTCCAGTGGCGGGGTCGGCACGCTGAAGCTCTTGGCACGGCGCTGCGGCACGAAGCCACCCAGGGCGGCGCGGCGCTCGGCCAGGTACTTGGCTTCGGCGGAGCCTTCTTCCGGGCGGAAGAACGGCAGGTTCTCGAGGTCGGCATCCTTGACCGGGATGTCGAAGCGGTCACGGAAGTGACGCAGGCTGTCGACGTCGACCTTCTTGGTGTTGTGCGCGGTGTTCTTGGCTTCGCCGGCACCGGTACCGTAACCCTTGATGGTCTTGGCCAGGATGACGGTCGGCTGATCCTTGTGGTTCACGGCCTGGTGGTACGCCGCGTAGACCTTGTACGGGTCGTGGCCGCCACGGTTGAGCTTCCAGATCTCGTCGTCGGACAGGTCTTCGACCATGGCCTTGAGCTCTGGGGTGTTGAAGAAGTTCTCACGGACGTACGCGCCGTCCTTGGCCTTGTAGTTCTGGTACTCGCCGTCGATGACTTCGTCCATGCGGCGCTGCAGGGCACCGTTGGTGTCCTTGGCCAGCAGTGGGTCCCAGAAGCGGCCCCAGACGACCTTGTTGACGTTCCAGCCACCGCCACGGAACACGCCTTCGAGTTCCTGGATGATCTTGCCGTTGCCGCGAACCGGGCCGTCGAGGCGCTGCAGGTTGCAGTTGATGACGAAGATCAGGTTGTCCAGCTTCTCGCGGCCGGCCAGGGCGATCGCGCCCAGGGATTCCGGCTCGTCGCACTCGCCGTCGCCCATGAAGCACCAGACCTTCTGCTTGCCGGCCGGGATGAAGCCACGGGCTTCCAGGTACTTCATGAAGCGCGCCTGGTAGATGGCCTGGATCGGGCCCAGACCCATCGATACGGTCGGGAACTGCCAGAAATCAGGCATCAGCCATGGGTGCGGGTACGACGACAGGCCTTGGCCATCCACTTCCTGGCGGAAGTTGTTCATCTGGTCTTCGCTGATGCGGCCTTCCATGAAGGCGCGGGCGTAGACGCCTGGCGAGGCGTGGCCCTGGAAGAAGATCAGGTCGCCGCCGTGTTCTTCGGTCGGGGCCTGGAAGAAGTAGTTGAAGCCGATGTCGTACAGCGTGGCGCTGGAAGCGAAGCTGGAAATGTGACCACCCAGGTCCGAGTCGCGCAGGTTGGTGCGCATGACCATGGCCAGGGCGTTCCAACGCACCATCGAGCGGATGCGGCGTTCCATGAACAGGTCGCCAGGCATGCGTGCTTCGTGGGTGACAGGGATGGTGTTGCGGTACGGCGTGGTGATGGCATACGGCAGCTGGGAGCCACTACGGGTGGCCAGCTCGCCCATACGGGTCATCAGGTAATGAGCGCGGTCTTCGCCTTCTTTGTCGAGGACCGACTCCAGGGCATCCAGCCATTCCTGGGTTTCGATTGGATCGAGGTCTTGCATGGCTTGCTCCAGGGCGGAAAGGCCACCAGAATCGATGGCCTGAGTTTGCGACTGGCCTTATGGGCAGACGTCGTGAATTCTTGGATTACCGGACAGTCATCCGGCGCGGTGTAGTTTTACTACAAATGGATTCGCATTTCATGCTTTGGCGTATCAGGAGTAGTAGTAAAACTACACAAATGCGACGTTTGGTCGCATCCCGGGTTGTGAGGAAAAACGTTCATGTTGGTTGTGAGCATGTCGCGAATGGGTGATTCTTGATTGGTTTTGCTAATTTTTCGTCTTTTTCGGCTATTTACAACTTTTGTACGACAGTCCAACCGTGCTCCAGCTCCCGTTTCAGCCCCTCAACCGCTCTCTTTCACGCCGATCAAGGATAGACCATGCGCCTGCCTTTGCCGCTCGATCTGCCTGCCGCCCTTCAACCACTGGTCGCCCGCAATGAACAGTTCCTGCGTGATGCCCTGGCTGGCCATCCTGATCTGGACGTCGACACGCTGAGCGCCGAGCATCGGCGCCAGTTCGGCCAGGTGGCCGCTGCCAGCGACTTCGTCCTGGTCCAGACCCAGCGCGACCCGGCGATGCTGTTCGAGCTGCTGACGAGCGGGGCGATGGATCGCGCCTATGCGCCGGGGCGGCTGCGCGAGCACATCAATGCCGCCGCCCTGGCCGCGCAGGGCGAGGACGAACTGGCGCGCAACCTGCGTCGCGAGCGCAATCGCCAGCAGCTGCGCATCATCTGGCGCGACATCACGCGACAGGCGGCGCTGGCCGAGACCTGCCGCGACCTGTCCGACCTGGCCGACGCCAGCATCGATGAAGCCTATCAATGGCTGTATCCGCGCCATTGCCAGCAGTTCGGCACGCCCATCGGCAACCGCAGCGGCCAGCCCCAGCACATGGTGGTGCTGGGCATGGGCAAGCTTGGCGCGGTGGAGCTGAACCTGTCGTCCGACATCGACCTGATCTTCGCCTTCCCCGAGGGCGGCGAGACCGAGGGGGTCAAGCGCTCGCTGGACAACCAGGAGTTCTTCACCCGTCTGGGCCAGCGCCTGATCAAGGCCCTCGACCCGGTGACCGTCGACGGTTTCGTGTTTCGCGTCGACATGCGCCTGCGCCCCTACGGCTCGGCCGGCGCGCTGGTGCTCAGCTTCAATGCCCTGGAGCAGTACTACCAGGACCAGGGCCGCGACTGGGAACGCTACGCCATGATCAAGGCGCGGGTGGTGGCCGGCGACCAGGCCGCTGGCGCGCAGCTACAGGAGATGCTGCGGCCGTTCGTCTACCGGCGCTACCTGGACTTCTCCGCCATCGAGGCGCTGCGCACCATGAAGCAGCTGATCCAGCAGGAAGTGCGGCGCAAGGGCATGGCCGACAACATCAAGCTCGGTGCCGGTGGCATCCGCGAGGTGGAGTTCATCGCCCAGGCCTTCCAGCTGATTCACGGTGGCCGTGACCTGAGCCTGCAGCAGCGCCCCCTGTTGAAGGTGCTGGCGACCCTGGAGGGGCAGGGCTACCTGCCACCGGCCGTGGTGACCGAGCTGCGCGAGGGCTATGAATTCCTGCGCTACACCGAGCACGCCATCCAGGCCATCGCCGACCGCCAGACGCAGATGCTGCCCGACGACGAAACCGATCGCGCGCGCATCGCCTATATGCTCGGCTACGCCGACTGGAATGCCTTCCACGACCAGCTCATGCAGTGGCGCGAGCGCATCGACTGGCATTTCCGCCAGGTGATCGCCGACCCGGACGAAGACGAGGCCGAGGGCGAGCTGGTGGTCGGCGGCGAATGGTCGCCACTTTGGGAACAGGCCCAGGACGAAGACGCCGCCGGGCGCCAGTTGGAAGAGGCCGGTTTCCGCCAGCCCGCCGAGGCCTTGCGGCGGCTCAACGCCTTGCGGGTCAGCCCGACCCTGCGCTCGATGCAGCGCATCGGGCGCGAGCGCCTGGACGCTTTCATTCCGCGCCTGCTGGCGCAGGCGGTCGAGCACGACAACCCAGACCTGGTACTGGAGCGCGTGCTGCCGCTGGTCGAGGCCGTGGCCCGGCGTTCGGCCTACCTGGTGCTGCTCACCGAGAATCCCGGCGCTTTGCGCCGACTGCTGACCTTGTGCGCCGCCAGCCCATGGATCGCCGAGCAGATCGCCCGTTACCCGCTGCTGCTCGATGAGCTGCTCAACGAGGGCCGGCTGTTCAGCCCGCCGCTGGCGCCGGAGCTGGCCGCCGAGCTGCGCGAACGCCTGACGCGCATCCCCGAGGACGACCTGGAACAGCAGATGGAGGCCCTGCGCCACTTCAAGCTGGCCCACAGTCTGCGGGTGGCGGCCTCGGAGATCAGCGGCAACCTGCCGTTGATGAAGGTCAGCGACTACCTGACCTGGCTGGCCGAGGCGATTCTCGACCAGGTGCTGGCCCTGGCCTGGCGCCAGACCGTGGCGCGTCATGGGCAACCGCGAAAAAGCGACGGCAGCCTGTGCGACCCGGGCTTCATCATCGTCGGCTACGGCAAGGTCGGCGGCATCGAACTGGGCCATGGCTCGGACCTGGACCTGGTGTTCATCCATGACGGCGACCCGAACGCCGAAACCGACGGCGCCAAGCCCATCGACGGCGCGCAGTTCTTCACCCGCCTGGGCCAGCGCATCATCCACCTGCTGACCACCCAGACCAACTCCGGCCAGCTCTACGACGTGGACATGCGCCTGCGCCCATCCGGTGCCTCGGGCCTGCTGGTGAGTTCGCTGGGCGCCTTCGAGCGCTACCAGCAGAACGAAGCCTGGACCTGGGAGCACCAGGCGCTGGTGCGGGCCCGGGTGCTGGTGGGCTGCAAGCAGGTGGCCGGTGCCTTCGAGACGGTGCGTGCCAAGGTGCTCGGCCAGCCTCGAGACCTGGACAAGCTGCGCGCCGAAGTGAGCGAGATGCGCGCCAAGATGCGCGACAACCTGGGCACCAAGGCCACTGCCGCAGGCACTGCGGCCAACGCCTTCGAGGCCGGCCAGCCGTTCGATATCAAGCAGGATGCCGGCGGTATCGTGGACATCGAATTTATGGTGCAATACGCCGCTTTGGCCTGGTCCCACGACCATCCGGCCATACTGCGCTGGACCGACAACATCCGCATTCTCGAAGAGCTGGAGCAGGCTGGGCTGATGCCCGGCGCCGACGCCGTGCTGCTACGCGAGGTGTACAAGGCGTTCCGCTCGGCGTCGCACCGCCAGGCCCTGCAGAAGCAGGCCGGGGTGATCGATGCGGCGCAGTTCGTCGATGAGCGTCGTGAGGTAAGGCGGATCTGGGGTGAACTGGGTCTGACTTGAGATTTTGGGGCCGCTGTGCGGCCCTTTCGCGACACAAGGCCGCTCCTACAGGGAACGCAATCCTTTGTAGGAGCGGCCTTGTGTCGCGAAAGGGCTGCGTAGCAGCCCCAAGGAACGTCGTCTCACCACCGGTGGTACACTGTCCGCCACATAGCCTGAATATAAAGAGGGGAGGCCAGGTTGTAGCGCAGCCTGCAGCCTCCCCGAATGTTTCTGGATAACGCATGAGAATACTGATCATTGGCCCCAGCTGGGTCGGCGACATGGTGATGGCGCAGACCCTGTTCCAGTGCCTCAAACAGCAGCACCCCGACTGCGTGATCGACGTGCTGGCGCCCGAGTGGAGCCGCCCGATCCTCGAACGCATGCCCGAGGTGCGCCAGGCCTTGAGCTTCCCGCTCGGCCACGGCGCGCTGGAGCTGGCCACGCGCCGGCGCATCGGCAAGTCGCTGGCCGGCCAGTACGACCAGGCGATCCTGCTGCCCAACTCGCTCAAGTCGGCGCTGGTGCCGTACTTCGCCGGCATCCCCAAGCGCACCGGCTGGCGTGGCGAGATGCGCTACCTGCTGCTCAACGACGTGCGCAAGCTGGACAAGGCCCGCTATCCGCTGATGATCGAGCGCTTCATGGCCCTGGCCTACGCGCCGGACGCCGAGTTGCCCAAACCGTATCCGCGCCCTAGCCTGCAGATCGAGACCGCGAGCCGCGACGCCGCCCTGGCCAAGTTCGGCCTGGAGCTGGACCGCCCGGTGCTGGCCCTGTGCCCTGGCGCCGAGTTTGGCGAGGCCAAGCGCTGGCCGGCCGAGCACTACGCCAGCGTTGCCGATGCGATGATCCGCCAGGGCTGGCAGGTCTGGCTGTTCGGTTCGAAGAACGATCACCCGGTCGGCGAGCAGATTCGCGAGCGCCTGATCCCGGGCCTGCGCGAGGAGTCGTGCAACCTGGCCGGCGAAACCTCCCTGGCCGATGCCATCGACCTGATGTCCTGCGCCAGTGCGGTGGTCTCCAACGATTCGGGGCTGATGCACGTGGCCGCCGCGCTCAATCGCCCGCTGGTGGCGGTGTACGGTTCGACTTCGCCGGGCTTCACCCCGCCGCTGGCCGAACAGGTGGAAGTGGTGCGCACCGGCATCGAGTGCAGCCCATGCTTCGAGCGCACCTGCCGCTTCGGCCACTACAACTGCCTGCGCCTGCTGGAACCGGAGAAAGTCATCGCCGCCCTGCACAGCCTCGACGGGCCGAGCCTGATCGACACCGTGGCCGAGGTCGACTGAGTGCGGGTACTGATCATCAAGACGTCGTCGCTGGGCGACGTCATCCACACCCTGCCGGCGCTGACCGATGCCGCCCATGCCATTCCCGGCATTCGTTTCGACTGGGTGGTGGAAGAGGGTTTCGCCGAGATCCCCAGCTGGCACCCCGCGGTCGACCAGGTGATTCCGGTGGCGATCCGCCGCTGGCGCAAGAACCTCTGGCAGACGCTCAAGAGCGGTGAGTGGAAGGCCTTCAAACAGCGCCTGCGCGAGCACAGGTACGACCTGGTGATCGACGCCCAGGGCCTGGTCAAGTCGGCCTGGCTGACCCGCTACGTGAAGGCGCCGGTGGCCGGCCTGGATCGCTATTCGGCGCGCGAGGGCCTGGCCAGTCGCTTCTATGACCGGCGCCTGTCGGTCGCCGTCGGCCAGCATGCCGTGGAGCGTGTGCGCCAGCTGTTCGCCATGGCCCTGGCCTACGACCTGCCGGAAGGGCTGGGCAACTACGGCCTCGACCTCAACCGCCTGCAACTGCCGCCTGCCGCGCCCTACGTGGTGTTCCTGCACGGCACCACCTGGGCCACCAAGCACTGGCCCGAAGCCTACTGGCGCGAGCTGGCCGAGCGCATGGGCCGACGCAAGCTGCAAGTGATGCTGCCGTGGGGCAACCCGGCGGAGAAGGCCCGCGCCGAACGCATTGCCCAAGGCTTGAACAATTGCCAGGTGCTGCCCAAGTTGAACCTGGCGGGTGTGGCCCGCGTGCTGGCGGCGGCCAAGGCCTGCGTGGCGGTGGATACCGGCCTGGGCCACCTGGCCGCCGCCCTGGATGTGCCGACCATCTCGCTGTTCGGCCCCACCAACCCTGGTCTGACCGGTGCCTACGGACGCGCCCAGATCCACCAGGCGAGCGACTTCCCCTGCGCCCCGTGCCTGCAGAAGAAGTGCACCTACAAACCGAGCGCCGAGGACCTGCGCCGGTTCGATCTCAAACGCGAGTGGCCGCTGTGCTTCACTCGCCTGAATCCCGAGCATGTGGCGGGCCGCTTGAGCGCGCTGCTGCTGGCTGAGGATGTTCGTTGATGCAACTGGCTTTTGTGCTCTACAAGTATTTCCCCTTTGGCGGGCTGCAGCGCGACTTCATGCGCATCGCCCTCGAGTGCCAGAAACGGGGACACCAGATCCGCGTGTACACGCTGATCTGGGAAGGCGACATTCCACCGGGCTTCGAGGTGCTGGTGGCGCCGGTCAAGGCGCTGTTCAACCATCGCCGCAACGAGAAGCTTAGTGCCTGGATGGCCGCCGACCTGGCCAAGCGCCCGGTCGATCGCCTGATCGGCTTCAACAAGATGCCTGGTCTGGATGTCTACTATGCCGCCGACGGCTGCTTCGAGGACAAGGCCCAGACCCTGCGCGGCGGCCTGTACCGTCGCTGGGGCCGCTACCGCCATTTCGCCGAGTACGAGCGGGCGGTGTTCGCCAGGGACGCACACACCGAGATCCTGATGATCTCCGAGGTGCAGCAGCCGCTGTTCATCAAGCACTACGACACCCCCGAGGCACGTTTCCACTTGCTGCCGCCGGGCATTTCCCAGGATCGCCGGCGCCCCGCCGACGCCGATGCCATTCGCGCCGATTTTCGCAAGGAGTTCGGCCTGGCCGACGATGAGCTGCTGCTGGTGCAGATCGGCTCGGGCTTCAAGACCAAGGGCGTGGATCGCAGCCTCAAGGCCCTGGCGGCATTGCCCTCGGCACTGCGCAAGCGCACCAGGCTGATGGTCATCGGCCAGGACGACCCCAAGCTGTTCCAGGTGCAGAGCACGGCCCTGGGCCTGGGCGACCAGGTACAGTTCCTCAAGGGGCGCAGCGATATTCCGCGCTTCCTGCTCGGCGCCGACCTGCTGATCCACCCGGCCTACAACGAGAACACCGGCACCGTGCTGCTCGAAGCGCTGGTCGCCGGCCTGCCGGTGCTGGTGTCCAAGGTCTGCGGCTATGCCCACTACATCGCCGAGGCCGACAGCGGCCTGGTGCTGGACGAGCCGTTCGAACAGGACCAGCTCAACCACTACCTGCAACGCATGCTCGAAGACGCCGGGGCCCGCGCGGCCTGGTCGCGCAACGGCGTGGCCTTTGCCGAGACCGCCGACCTGTACAGCATGCCGCAGCATGCCGCCGACGTGATCCTTGGTCAGGAGACCGCATGAAGCTGATACTGGCCGAACCGTTCAAGCGCCTGTGGGCCGGGCGCGACCCCTTCGAGGCCGTCGAGGGCCTGCAGGGCGAGGTGTACCGCGAGCTTGAAGGCCGCCGCACGCTGCGCACCGAGGTCGATGGCGCGGGCTTCTTCGTCAAGATCCACCGGGGCATCGGCTGGGGCGAGATCTTCAAGAACCTGTTCAGCGCCAAGCTGCCGGTGCTTGGCGCGGGCCAGGAGTGGCAGGCCATCCAGCGCCTGCATGAAGTCGGCGTGCCGACCATGACTGCGGTCGCCTACGGCGAGCGTGGCGGCAACCCGGCCACCCAGCACTCGTTCATCATCACCGAGGAACTGGCGCCGACCATCAGCCTGGAAGATTTCAGCCTCGACTGGGTCAAGCAGCCACCCGAGCCGCGCCTGAAACGCGCGCTGATCGCCGAAGTGGCGAAGATGACCGGTGGCATGCACCGCGCCGGGGTCAATCACCGCGACTGCTATATCTGCCACTTCCTGCTGCACACCGACCGTCCGGTGACGGCGGATGATTTCAAGCTGTCGGTGATCGACCTGCACCGCGCCCAGACCCGGGCCAGGATCAGCCGCCGCTGGCGCGACAAGGACCTGGCCGCCCTGTACTTCTCGGCCCTGGACATCGGCCTGACCCGGCGCGACAAGCTGCGCTTCCTGCGCGGCTACTTCCAGCGCCCGCTGCGCCAGGTGCTCCAGGACGAGGCCGCGCTGCTCGCCTGGCTGGAGCGCAAGGCGCAGAAACTCTACGACCGCAAGCAACGTTACGGGGACGCACTCTGATGGCGAGCTGGAACCTGGCGCCGGAGTACGCGCACCTGGCCGCCGACTTCGGCAGCCTCGATGCGGTGTTCGCCATCACGGGCGAGCGCCTGACCCGTGACCCGCTGAGCGAGGTCATCCGCATCGAGCGCGACGGGGTCAACTATTACGTCAAACGCTACACCGGCGCCGGCAAGCACATGCGCCGCTACCTGGGCCGGCCACGGGTCAAGGCCGAATGGCAGAACCTCAAGCAGTTCGCCAAGTGGGGCATTCCCACCGCCGATGTGGTCGCCTGGGGCCTGGAGCGCCAGGGTCTGGCTTTTGGCCGTGGGGCGATGATCACCCGCGAGCTGCCGCGTACCGAAGACCTTTCGGCCCTGGCCGAGCGCAATGACCCGCGCCTGCGCGATGCGGCCTGGGTCGACCATGTCAGCCGCCAGCTGGCCCGGCATACCCGGGTGATGCACGATCACCACTTTGCCCACAACGACCTGAAATGGCGCAACCTGCTGGTGGACGACGAAGGCACGCTATTCTTCATCGACTGCCCGACCGGCGATTTCTGGCGCGGCTTCATGCTGCGCCACCGGCTGATCAAGGATCTGGCGTGCCTGGACAAGGTTGCCAAGTATCACCTGTCGGCGACCCAGCGCCTGCGCTTCTACCTGCGCTATCGCGGGCACGCGCGCTTGCACGCGCGTGACAAGAAGCGCATCCGCCAGGTGCTGAGCTTTTTCGAGGGAAGGGAATGACCGATTACCTGGCCAGCGCCGATCAGGCGCTGCTGCAACGTCACGGCCTGGGCGATTTCGAGGCGCTCTGGGCCCTGCAGCTGGACGCCGTCGACGAGCCCAACACCGGTCGTGGCGGCTGGAGCAGCGTATTCCGCCTGGAGCTGGAGGGCAAGGGCTACTACCTCAAGCGCCAGAGCGACTACTTCACCCGCAGCCTGCAGCGGCCCTTCGGCGAGCCGACCTTCGCTCGCGAGTTTCGCAACATCAGCCGTTACCAGAAGCTCGATATCCCGGCCTTGCAGGCGGTGTTCTACGGCGAGCGCAAGCAGGGTGGCCAGCACCGGGCGATCCTGATGACCCGGGCACTGGACGAGTGGACCGACCTGGAACAATGGCTGGGTCGCTGGCAGCAACTGCCTGTCGAGCAGCGCCAGGGCATTCTCCAGGCCTGCGGCCAGCTGGCCCGGACCCTGCACGGCGCCGGGCAGATGCACGGCTGTTTCTATCCCAAGCACATCTTCCTGCGCGAACGTCGCGAGGGTTGGCAGGCTCAGCTGATCGACCTGGAGAAGACCCGACCGCTGTTGTTCGGCATGCGTGACCGGGTCAAGGACCTGGAGCCGCTGCTGCGGCGGGCCCGGGCCTGGGACGAGGCGGACGTGCGCGTGCTGCTGGCCGCCTACCTGGAGCAACCGGCCAGCAGCGCGCTGGTATCCACCTGGCTGCAACGCCTGACGCAACGCCGTCGCCACAAAGAGGCCCGCTGATGCGCCTGTCTGAACTCAAGGACGCCGGGCGTAGCCCGGCATTGCCCCTGACCGTCACCCTCGCCGACGCCGCCGGTAGCGCCGACCTGCAGCTGCTCAGCCTGCTGCGCGTGCTGCCGGGGCAGCGTTATGTCGGCGCCGGTATCTGGCGTGGGACCAAGGTGCTGGCCAAGCTGCTGGTCGGCGCCAATGCCGCCCGTCACTTCCAGCGTGAACGGGACGGCGCTCGACTGATGGCCGAGCAGGGCCTGACCACCCCACGCCTGTTGGCCGATGGCCTGAAGGATGGCGAGGGCGGTTGGCTGCTGTTCGAGTACCTCGACCATGCCGAAAGCCTGGGCGATGCCTGGGCCAGGGTGGAGCACCTGCCGATGCTCGCCGACGAGCAGCACCAGGTGCTGGGCGAGGCGCTGACCGCGGTGGCGCAAATGCATGCCAAGGGCCTGTGGCAGGAAGACCTGCACCTGGACAACCTGCTGCGCCAGGACGGCCAGCTGTACCTGATCGATGGCGCCGGCATCAAGGCCGAGACGCCCGGTCAGCAGCTGTCGCGCCAGCGCGTGCTGGAAAACCTCGGGGTGTTCTTCGCCCAGTTGCCCAAGCGCCTGGAGCCCTTCATCGAAGAGGCGCTGGTGCACTACGTGCTGGCCAACGCCGAGCATGCGCTGCCACTGGAGGCGCTGCAGAAGCAGGTGGACAAGGTGCGCGCTTGGCGGCTGAAGGACTACCTGGACAAGGCCGGGCGCGAGTGCACGCTGTTCAGCGTCGAGCGCAGTCTTGCCGGGCTGCGGGCGATCCGCCGTGGCGAGGTCGAGGCGCTGCGGCCGGTGCTGGAACAGGCCGATGCGCTGATCGACCAGGGCCACCTGTACAAGACCGGTGGCGCGGCCAGCGTGGCGCGTATCGAGGTCGGTGGGCGCAAACTGGTGCTCAAGCGCTACAACATCAAGAACACCGCCCACTGGTTCAAGCGTTTCTGGCGTCCGAGCCGGGCCTGGCATTCGTGGATCGAGGGCCATCGCCTGGAATTTCTCGACATCGCCACGCCACGACCGCTGGCGGTGCTCGAGCAACGGGTGATGGGCCTGCGCAGCACGGCCTACCTGGTGACCGAGTATGCCGATGGACCGGACCTGATCGAATGCTTCGCGCCCTTCGTGCAAAGCGGCGAGGCGCCTGACGAGCAGGTCGAGGCACTGGTGCGGGTGATGCAGCAGCTGATCCGCGAGCGCATCAGCCATGGCGATTTCAAGGGGCACAACCTGTTCTGGCAGAACGGGGAGTGGTCGTTGATCGACCTGGATGCCATGTGCCAGCACGCCACCCAGCTCAGCTTCGCTCCCGCTTTTGCCCGTGATCGGGCAAGGTTGCTGCGCAACTGGCCAAGCAGCAGCGCGCTGCACCAGCGGCTGGACCAGGTGTTGCCGCGCTTGGCTGATTGAACGATCGGTTTGTAGGAGCGGCCTTGTGTCGCGAAAGGGCTGCGCAGCGGCCCCAGGATTTCAGCGTTGATGCAAAGATCGCCGGGGCTGCTTTGCAGCCCTTTCGCGGCACGAGGCCGCTCCTACAGGTCCCTGCTAAATCAATTTAGTCATGCGCAGTTCCATGAGAGCTGCCTAGCGCCGCCAGAACCCACTCAGGCCCAGG
This sequence comes from Pseudomonas sp. GD03858, assembly GCF_029840925.1. GTDB lineage: Bacteria > Pseudomonadota > Gammaproteobacteria > Pseudomonadales > Pseudomonadaceae > Aquipseudomonas. Next base: position 30,012 of record NZ_JAOCDM010000031.1, on the reverse strand, counting down.
CCAGCTGAAAGGCCCAGCCCCACCCAGGCCAGCACATCCCACACCCCATCCCCGAGCAGTGCGGCAAACAGCCCGGCCGCACTGAGCACGGCGATCAACGCCGGCCAGGCGAAGATCCTGCGGGTGCTTTGCGATTTGTGGCTCATGCCCGCACCTCCCGCGGCTTGCGTTGCTTGCCCCACCACAGGTACAGCCCGCTGCCGAGCACGATGATGGTCAGCACATCGAGCACGGCCCAGAGGATCTGCATCGGTCGGCCGCCGTAGTCACCGAAATGCAGGGGTTGCGACAGGCCCATGGCGTCCATGTACCAGGGGCGTTCGCCCACGGCGGTCACCTCCAGGGTGCGCGCGTCGATCAGGATCGGCGTGAACAGGTGCGAGGTCAGGTTCGTGGCACCATTCATGAACACCGCATAGTGGTGCTCGCTGGAGAAGCGCGTGCCAGGGAAGGCGATGAAGTCCGGGCGCATGCCCGGTGCCGCCTGCTCGGCGATGCGCAGCAGCTCGGTGGCCGGGGCGCGCTCGGTGAGCGGCGGGGCGTCGCGATACGGCGCGACCATGGCCGCCAGGCTGTCGTTGCGCCAGGCGGCGATGACCAGGTCGGACAGGGCGCTGATCACCCCGGTGACGCCGACCACCAGGGCCCAGGTCAGGGTGACCACGCCGATCAGGTTGTGCAGGTCCAGCCAGCGCAGGCGCCGCGACTTGTCGTGGCGGACCGTGGCGAAACGCAGACGACGCATGAACGGCGCGTAGAGCACGGTGCCGGAGACGATGGCGACAATGAACAGCACCCCCATGAACGCCAGCAGCAGCTTGCCGGGCAGCCCGGCGAACATGTCCACGTGCAGGCGCAGCATCAGCATCATGAAGCCGCCGTTGGCCGCTGGCATGGCCACCGCCTCGCCGGTGCGCGCATCGAGCATGAAGGTGTGCGAATCGTCGGGATGGGTGCCGGCGGTGGCGGCCATGATCGCCACCACGCCGTTGGGCTCGTCGTCTTCATAGCCGAAGTACTGCATCACCTCGCCGGGGCGGTGCTGTTCGGCCTTGAGCACCAGCTGCTGCAGGTCCAGGTGCGGGGTGTCGGCGGGCATCTCGCGCAGCTCCGGCGCGTCGCCCAGCAGGTGCTCCAGTTCATGGTGGAAGATCAGCGGCAGGCCGGTGAGGGCGAGCAGCAACAGGAACAGCGTGCAGACGAGGCTGCTCCAGGTGTGGATCGCTGACCAGCGGCGGATGGTTTGGCTTTTCATCACGGTTCCGTCTTTGCCTGAAGGATCGAGCGGCTGCCGTGCGGCCCATTCGCGGGCAAGCCCGCTCCCACAGGAAATGCGCATATCCTGAGATCGGCGCTTTCCCTGTGGGAGCGGGCTTGCCCGCGAATGGGCCGCAAGGCGGCCCCGTCACTCAGAACTTGTAGGTGGCGCTGGCGACAACGCTGCGTTGGTCCCCGTAGTAGCAGTAATACCCGTCGCAGGTGGACAGGTAGTCCTTGTTCAGCAGGTTGCTGGCGTTGACCGCCACCGAGGCGCCCTTGAGGCTGTTGTCCAGGCGGCCCAGATCGTAGTGCACGGCGGCGTCGAACACAGTGTAGGCCTTGCTCTTGCCGAGCCAGGTGTTGGCTTCGTCACCGTAGCGGTTGCCGGTGTAACGTGCGCCCAGGCCAATGCCGAAGCCGTCAAGCACACCGGTATGCCAGGTGTAGTCGGCCCACAGCGAGGCCTGCTGGTTGGGCATCTGTTGCAGGCGGTTGCCTTTGTACAGCCCTTTCTGCACTTCGGACTTGGCCAGGGTGTAGGCGGCGATCACTTTCAGGTTGTCGGTGACGTCGGAGACGGCTTCCAGCTCCAGGCCGTGGACCTTGACCTCGCCGGTCTGGCTGGAGACGGGCACCCCAGCCACATTGTTGGTGACGGTCACGTTCTTCTGTTTGAGGTCGTACACTGCCGCCGACAGCAAGGTGTTGGAGCCAGGCGGTTGATACTTGACCCCCAGCTCCCATTGCTGGCCTTCGGTTGGCTTGAACGATTTCTCGATGTCAGCGCTCGAACCGCTGCTTGGCTGGAAGGACTCGGCGTAGGACAGGTACGGTACAAAGCCCGAGTCGAACACGTAGCTGAGCGCCGCATTGCCGCTGAACTGCTTGTCGCGCTGAGTGTTGGTGGCATTGCCCTTGTTGAGGAACGTGGTGCCGGTATGCACCCAGTCCTCACGCCCGCCCAGGGTCAGGCGCCATTTGTCGAGCGCCATCTGGTCCTGGATGTAGAGCCCGGTCTGGACGGTTTTCTGGTTGTAGTCCAGATAGGCCGAAGCGCGGTCCGGACGGGTGATCGGCAAGCCATACACCGGGTTGTTGACGTTGGTGGACGGCACGTTGAAGCCATAGATGGAGAGGAAGTCGGACTCGCTGCGCTGGTGGTCCAGGCCGATCAGCACGGTGTGGCTGATATCGCCTGTGGCGAAGTCGGCCTGGAAGTTGTTGTCGAGCGCGAACTGGCTGATGTCCTCATCGACGTTGGTGGACATGCGGCTGGCGTTGCCCTGGTTATCCACAGGGCCACCAGGTTGGTAGTAGCTACCGACCGTGAGCGTCTGGAACGACAACTCGCTCTTGGTGTAACGCAGGTTCTGGCGGAACTGCCAGACATCGTTGAAACGATGTTCGAAGGCATAACCCAGCGCGTAATAGGTGCGGTCGTAGTATTCGTAATCCGGGTCGCCCAGGTTCTTGTGGCGGGAGACCTTGCCGAACGGCATGTCGATCTTGGTGCCTTGTATCGGGTAGAACTGGCTGGTGGCGCCGGTGTCGTCCCGAGTGAACTGGCTGAGGAAGGTCAGCGAGGTGTCTTCGTCGATGTTCCAGGTCAGGCTCGGGGCGATGTTGTAGCGCTTGTTGTCCATGTGGTCGATCTGCGTGCCGCTGTCGCGCACCACGCCGCTGACGCCATAGAGGAACTGGCCCTGCTCATCGATCTTGCCGGTGCTGGCGAAGTTGATCTGGCGGTGGTTGTCGCTGCCGTACTGCAGTTGGATCTCGTGGCTGCTCTCGGCCTGGGGGCGGCGGCTGACCATGTCCAGCAGACCGCCGGGCGGGGTTTGGCCATACACCGACGAGGCCGGGCCACGCAGCAGCGCAAGGCGGTCGAGGTTCCAGGTTTCGGCTTTCGGGTTGGCATACACACCGCGGGGCAGGGGCAGGCCGTCGAGGAACTGGGTCGGCTCGAAGCCGCGCACGCGCATCCAGTCATAGCGGGTGTCGCTGCCGAAACTGGCCGAGACGATGCCCGGCATGTACTTCACCGCGTCATCCAGGCTTTGCACGCCGCGGTCGCTCATCTGCTGGCGGGTGGCCACGGAAATGGAGCGTGGGACTTCCACCAGCGCAGTGTCGGTCTTGGTACCGGCGGCTGTGCGTTTGGCGGTGTAGCCCTCGACCGGTCCCCAGGCGCTTTCGTAACTGCTGTTGGCGTTGATGTTGGTTTCCGGCAGCGCGAGGCTGCCCTCGGCCGTGGCTACCAGGCTGTAGCTGCCGGCGCTGCTCTGCTGCAGCTGCAGACCAGTACCGCGCAGGGCGGCCTGCAGGGCGCCGACAGCGTCGTACTGGCCACTGACCGGTGCCGAGTTGCGTCCGCTGACCAAGGCCGGATCCAGCGCCAGGGCGATGCCGGCCTGGCTGGCGATCTGGTTCAGGGTGCTGGCCAGCGGCGCGCTGGGCAGATCATAGGCACGCATGGCGGACTGTTCGGCGGCGAACAGGGCGGGGCTGGCCAACGGGGTGGCCAGGCCGATGGCCAGGGCCATCAGGCTGGGGCGAAGCAAAGCATCAACGGCACGGGACATGCAGCGGCTCCTCGACGAAATAGTGCTGACTGCTTCCTTGCCGAGCGAGATTGGGAAAGTGACAGGGGGGCTTTGAAAAAAGTTGCAAGCTGCAAGCTGCAAGCTTCAAGTAAAAGCAGGTCGGTACGGATGGCTTTTGCTTTTGCTTTTGCTTTTGCTTGCAGCTTGCAGCTTGCAGCTTGCAGCTAGTTTCTTGCAGCTGCCTCGACGGTGACCCACCACGGCGTATGCCGCTCGATCTTCACCGGTAGCGCCGGTTGCAGCGAGGCCAGGGCCAGGTCGGTGTCGGTCAGCGGGAAGCTGCCGCTCACGCGCAGGTCGGCGACTTCGTCGCTGACACCCAGGTGGCCGCTGCGGTACTGGCCGAGCGCGGCCACCAGGTCGGCCAGGCGCACGTTGTCCACCACCAGCATGCCGCGGGTCCAGGCATCGCTGCCGACCGCCACGGATCCGACCCGGCCCAGGCCATCGGCGCTCATCAGCACCTGCTGGCCCTCGCGCAGGACCTGCTCGTCACCGCTGTTCTGCGGCTTGGCGGCCACCGATGACTGCAAGACTTCCAGGCGTGTGCCGGCGTCCTCGCGCTTGACCAGGAAGCGCGTGCCCAGTGGTCTGAGGCGGCCCTCCTCGGTGCGCACCAGCAACGGGCGGCTGTCGTCATGGCCGGTCTCCACCGAGATCTCGCCCTGGTGCAGCACGATCAGCCGCTGTTCGCCCTGGAAGTCGATATCCACCGCGGTCCTGGTGTTCAGGCTCAGCAAGGTGCCGTCTTCCAGGCGCAGGGTGCGCATTTCGCCCGTGCCGGTGTGCTGGTCGGCCAGCCAGTAGTCCGGCGACAGGGTCGGCACGCCAGCGCCGACCAGCAGGCAGCCGACCAGCAACAGCCCGGCCAGGCCCCCACCCAAGCCGCTCAGGCGCTGGCGCAGGCCGCTGCGCGATTGCAACAGGGCGTGGCGTACCGGGCCTGCGGCGGTGCTGACACGCTGGTCGAGCATGCCCAACTGCCGCCAGGCGCGGGCGTGCTCTTCGTGGGCGGCGTGCCAGCGTATGAAGGCACTGCGCTCGTCCGGTGTGCCGCAGCCTTCGTCCAGGCACAGTTTCCAGGCGATGGCCGCTTCCAGCACCGTGCTCGATACCGGGCCGTTGTTCATGTCGGTTGCCCGTACAGGGCGATGTAGCACTGGCGCATGCCCTGGGCGATGTACTGGCGCACGCGCGATACCGAAACGCCCAGGCGCTCGGCGATCTCGGCGTGGCCCAGGCCATCCAGGCGGTTGTGCAGGAAGGCCGCGCGGGCCTTGCTCGACAGCTTGCCGAGCAGGTGGTCGATGGCCTTGAGGTCTTCGAGGACCAGGTGCTGCATTTCCGGGGAGGGTTGCTCGGCCTCGGGCAACGAGGCCAGTTCCGCCAGGTAGGCCTGCTCGAGGGCGGCGCGGCGGAAGTGGTCGAACAGCAGGCCCTTGGCGACTGCCACGAGGAACGCGCGGGGTTCGCGGGGGGCGTCCAGGCGTTCACGACCGAGCAGGCGCACGAAGGTGTCCTGGCTCAGGTCCTCGGCGCGCTGGCGGCAGGCCGTGCTGCGTTGCAGCCAGGCCAGCAGCCAGCCGCGATGGTCGCGGTACAGCGTTCCGACCAGCTCGGTGTGTGGGCTGCGTACAGACGTCAAAAGGCGTCCCCCGGGAAGCATGCGTTAACTAACGATAATTATTCGCGATTGTGGCAGAGGCGAGGGTGGGGGCGCAATTGACGCTTATCGGATTGCCAGCAGCAATAGCAAACGTTTTGCGGTTCTCTTCAGGCGATGTGCAATTCCTGTAGGAGCGGCCTTGTGTCGCGAAAGGGGTGCGAAGCGCCCCCACGATTAGTGCATCAAGCGGATAATGCCGGGGCCGCTTTGCGGCCCTTTCGCGACACGAGGCCGCTCCTACAGGAGCGATGTATGGCTCAGAGGCCGTGACTCTGGACTTTGCGTCGCCGCCACTGACGCAGCCCCTGCTCCAGCTGCAACGGACTGTCCAGTTGCTGGCGCCGGGCCTGACTGAAGAGGATCAGCGCCAGCTCGGCGGTCACCTGGGCATCGGCGCTGGCGTGGTGACGGGCCTGCACTTCCAGCCCGAAGCGGGCAACCCAGTCGTCCAGCCCGGCTTCGCGCAGCACGGTGTCGGGGTTGAGCATCGGTGCCAGCTCCGCCACATCGAGAAACCCATGCTGCAGGCGCAGTCCCAGGCTGTCCTTGAGAGCCCGGGCCAGCATGTGCCGGTCGAACGGGGCATGGAACGCCAGCACAGGGCTGTCGCCAATGAACGTCATCAGGTCGAGCAGCGCCTCGGCGGGATCGCAACCGGCGGCAAGGGCGCTGGGCCCCAGGCCGTGGATCAGCACGCTGGCATTGGTCTTCTGCCCGGGGCGGTACAGCGTGCGCTCGAATGGCCGGCCCATGTCGATGGCCCCGTCCTCGATGGCCACCGCGCCGATCGACAGCACCTGGTCGCGGTTGAGGTTCAGGCCGCTGGTTTCCAGATCCAGCACCACCCAGCGCTGCTCGCGCAGGGTGCAGACCCCCAGCGGAGCCGGCGCGGGCAGCGCGGCCAGGCGCTGGCGCAGGTTATCGGCCAGGTCCGGCGCCGTGGGCCGCAGCCAGGCGAACAGGTTCACAGCTGGTACCGCAGGGCGAGACTGCTCTGCAGGCGCTGGGCCTGGCGCAGGGACTCGCGCAGGATGCGCCGGTCCAGGTGGTTGAGGCTGTCGGGGTCGAGCCGATTGGAGTAGGGCTGGTGGTCGCGGCTCTGGCGCTGGTGCTGCTGCATGCGGGTCTGCTGGATGAAGTGATAGGCCTCTTCGTAGGCGGCGCCGTCCAGCGCCTCGATGACCCCCTTGTCCACCAGCTGGCGCAGGCGCTCCAGGGTGTTGCACGCCTTGATGCCGTTGGCCAGGGCCAGCAGCCTGGCGCCGTCGACGAACGGGGTCAGCCCTTGCACCTTGAGGTCCAGGGTGGCGGCCTTGTCGTCGCCCTGGCGGGTCAGCACGAAGTCGCGCAGGCGCCCCAACGGTGGGCGCTGGCGCAGGGCGTTGTCGGCCAGCATGCGCTGGAATATGCGGTTGTCGGCCACCTGCTCCAGCAAGGCCTGGCGCAGTTGCTCGCAACCCTGCTCATCGCCCCAGACCACGCGCAGGTCGAAGTAGATGCTCGAACCCAGCAGGTTTTCCGGGCTGGCTTCGTGCACGAAACCGGCGAAGCGCCGTGCCCATTCGCTGCGCGACAGGCACAGGTCGGGGTTGCCGGCCATTACGTTGCCCTTGCACAGGGTGAAGCCGCATTGGGCGAGGTTGTGGTTGATGTATTGCGCCAGCGGCAGCAGTTTCGCGCGGATGGCATCGGCTTCGACGCTGTCGCGGGCTTCGAACAGGATGCCGTTGTCCTGGTCGGTGTGCAGTGTCTGTTCGCGGCGACCTTCGCTGCCGAAGCACAGCCAGCTGAACGGCACGCCGGGGTCGCCGCGTTCGGCCATGGCCAGCTCGATCACCCGGCACACGGTGTGGTCGTTGAGCAGGGTGATGATCTGGGTGATCTGCGTCGACGAGGCACCGTGGGCGAGCATGCGCTCGACCAACTGGCCGATCTCGCCGCGCAGCGCCACCAGGGTGTCCAAGCGTGGCGCATGGCGGATGGTACGCGCCAGGTGCACCAGGTCGACACGCTGCAGGGAAAACAGGTCGCGTTCGGAGATCACCCCGCACAGGCGCTGGTTGTCCACCAGGCAGACATGGGCAATGTGCCGCTCGGTCATCGCCATGGCGGCATCGAAGGCGCTGGCCTGAGGACTGAGGTGGAAGGGCCGGGCGGTCATATGGCGTTCGACCGGCGCGGTCAGCTCGGCGCTGGCGTCGGCCACCACCTGGCGCAGGTCGCGCAGGGTGAAGATGCCGATGGGATACCGCCGCTCATCGATGATGACGATGCTGCCGACCTGCTGCTCGTGCATCAACCGCACGGCTTCGCGCAAGGGCGTGTCCGCCGTGCAGACCACCGGATGACGCAACGCCAGTTCGCCCAGCGGTGTATTCAGCGAGTACTGGGTGCCCAGGGTTTCCACGGCGCGCTGGCGCACCTGCTGGTTGACCTGGTCGAGCAGGCTGCTCACCCCGCGCAAGGCGAAGTCGCGGAAGGCCTCGGACATCGAGAACAGGCGGATGAACGCCGCCTTGTTCAGTTGCAGGCAGAACGTGTCATCGCCGGCCAGGTGCTCGGTGCGGGTGGCCCGTTCACCGAGCAGCGCGGCCAGCGGGAAGCACTCGCCGCTGGTGATCTCGAAGGTGGTCTCGGTACCTGGCCTGGTCACGTGGTGACGCTCGCCGACCACTTGCCCCTGCTTGACGATGTAGAAGTGTTCGACCGGCCCGTCGGCGGGCTTGATGATGCTTTCTCCGGCCGCGTAGAAACGCAGCTGGCATTGTTCCACCAGGAAAGCCAGGTGGTTGTGCTCCATCTGGTTGAAGGGCGGGAAACGCTGCAGGAACTGCAGGGTGCCCTGGATGTTTTGCAGCACTGCTGTCCTGCCCGCCAGGTGGTAGGCGTCCTTTTTGCTCATGAAGCTGACCGTATCGCTATGCCGAACTATATATATCTATCTATAGGGGTCGGCTTTGTTGTTCTCGGCCTCCATGGTCGGCTGGCCGCCTTGCGGTGCCCATTGGACGTAAGTCTAGAGACACCGCTCTCAACGCCCCGACGAAAGGCGAACCGGGCTGCGCGGGTATACGGTCTCAAGGGTGAGCACGATTTTTCTGACGAGATGACCATGGCTGAGCATGACGACATTCTGAGTGACGCCGAACGTGAGGCGTTGGCCGTGGCGAGTGCCCCCGTCGCACCGAAGCCCGTGGTGCTGGTGGTGGACGACAATCCGGTGAACAGGGATGCATTGTGCCTTTACCTGAAAAGCCGGGGGATCGAGAGCATGCAGGCCGATGGCGCCCAGGAGGCGATGTTCAAGCTGCATTACGAGCCGCGTATTGCCCTGATGATCACTGATTTGCGTATGCAGCCCGATGATGGGCTGGACCTGATCCGGCAGATTCGCGAATCGGAGCGGGCGGCGCTGTCGATCATCGTCGTGTCGGGCGACACCGATGTGAAGGAGGCGGTGGACGTTATGCACCTGGGCGTGGTGGATTTCCTGCTCAAGCCGGTGGACCTGGAGAAGCTCCTGGAGTTGGTGCGACGTGAATTGAGAATGGGTCATGGCTGAAAGCGATCGCGGGGCAAGCCCGCTCCCACGCCGAGTGACAATCGGCGTGGGAGCGGGCTTGCCCCGCGATGTGTTGCTGGCGGCTTAAAGCCCGTTGCGCGCCTTGAACTCGCGGCGACGGCGGTGCAGCACCGGCTCGGTGTAGCCGTTCGGTTGCTTGGCGCCTTCCACCACCAGTTCCACGGCGGCCTGGAACGCGATGTTGTCATCGAAGTTCGGCGCCATCGGACGGTACAGGGCGTCGCCGGCGTTCTGCTTGTCGACCACCGCGGCCATGCGCTTGAGGCTTTCCAGCACCTGCTCCTGGGTGACCACGCCGTGGCGCAGCCAGTTGGCCAGCAGCTGGGCCGAGATGCGCAAAGTGGCGCGGTCTTCCATCAGGCCGACGTCGTTGATGTCCGGCACCTTCGAGCAACCCACGCCCTGGTCGATCCAGCGCACCACATAGCCGAGGATGCCCTGGGCGTTGTTGTCCAGCTCGTTGCGGATCTCCTCGGCCGACCAGTTGGTGTCGGCGGCCAGCGGAATGGTCAGGATGTCGTCGACCGAGGCCGGGGTGCGCGAAGCCAGCTCGCGCTGACGCGCCTGCACATCGACCTTGTGGTAGTGCAGGGCGTGCAGGGTGGCGGCGGTCGGCGACGGTACCCAGGCGGTGTTGGCTCCGGCCAGCGGGTGGGCGATCTTCTGCTCGAGCATGGCGGCCATCAGGTCGGGCATGGCCCACATGCCCTTGCCGATCTGCGCGCGACCTTGCAGGCCAGTGGCCAGGCCGACGTCGACGTTGTTGTTCTCGTAGGCGCCGATCCACTTCTCGTGCTTCATGGCGCCCTTGCGCACCACGGCGCCGGCTTCCATGGAGGTGTGGATCTCGTCACCGGTGCGGTCGAGGAAACCGGTGTTGATGAACACCACGCGCTCGGCGGCGGCCTTGATGCACGACTTGAGGTTGACCGTGGTGCGGCGCTCTTCGTCCATGATGCCGACCTTGACGGTGTTGCGCTTCATGCCGAGCAGGTCTTCGACGCGGCTGAAGATCTCGGCGGCGAAGGCTACTTCCTCCGGGCCGTGCATCTTCGGCTTGACGATGTACACGCTGCCGCTGCGGGTGTTCTTGCGGCTGGTGTTGCCGTTGAGGTTGTGCAGGGCGATGAGGTTGGTGAACAGACCGTCCTGGATGCCTTCGGGAATCTCGTTGCCCTGGGCGTCGAGGATCGCCGGGTTGGTCATCAGGTGACCGACGTTGCGCACGAACAGCAGCGAGCGACCGTGCAGGGTGACGCTGCCGCCATTGGGCGCGGCGTATTCGCGGTCGGGGTTCATGGTGCGGGTGAAGGTCTTTTCGCCCTTGGTCACGCTTTCGGCCAGGTCGCCTTTCATCAGGCCCAGCCAGTTGCGGTAGACGATCACCTTGTCGTCGGCGTCGACGGCGGCGACCGAGTCTTCGCAGTCCATGATGGTGGTCAGCGCCGACTCCATCAGGATGTCCTTCACGCCAGCGGCGTCGGTGCTGCCGACCGGGGTGCTGGCGTCGACCTGGATCTCGAAATGCAGGCCGTTGTGCTTGAGCAGCACGGAGGTCGGCGCCTTGGCGTCGCCATGGAAACCGATCAGCTGGGCGTCGTCACGCAGGCCGCTGTTGCTGCCGCCCTTGAGGGCGACCACCAGCTTGCCGCCTTCGATGCGGTAGCCGGTGGAGTCGACGTGGGAGCCGGCTGCCAGTGGCGCGGCTTCATCGAGGAAGGCCCGGCCGAAGGCGATGACCTTGTCACCGCGCACCTTGTTGTAGCCCTGGCCTTTCTCGGCGCCGCCCGCATCGCTGATGGCGTCGGTGCCGTAGAGGGCGTCGTACAGCGAACCCCAGCGGGCGTTGGCGGCGTTCAGGGCGAAGCGCGCGTTCATCACCGGCACCACCAGCTGCGGGCCGGCCATGACGGCGATTTCTTCGTCGACGTTCTGCGTGGTGGCCTGGAAATCGTCGGCTTGTGGCAGCAGGTAACCGATTTCCTGGAGGAATGCTTTGTAGGCTGCGGCGTCGTGGGCCTGGCCTTTGCGTGCCTGGTGCCAGGCATCGATCTTGGCTTGCAGCTCGTCGCGCTTGGCGAGCAGGGCTTTGTTCTTGGGGGCGAGGTCGTTGATGATTTTTTCCGCCCCGGCCCAGAACGCATCGGCCTTGACGCCGGTTCCAGGGATCGCTTCGTCGTTGACGAAGTCATACAGGGCCTTGGCGACCTGAAGGCCACCGACTTGAACGTATCCAGTCATTGCTTGCCTCACCTCTGCTCAGCTATTTCGCTTTCGCTCATCGTATTAAGCCTGTAGCGCTTCTCTAAACACGGCACCAGTGCATGCCCGCGGACTTCGGGGGCGGCTGGGTGCGGCTCGCCAGACGGATCGGCGGGCGGTTGGCGTATTTTCACAGGCGCCTTGGCAGACATCGAAACGACGTTTTGTAGTCCGCGTCGACGCATACTACATGAAGCAGCAGGCAGGTGAACATCAGACTAAAAGCGTCGCTCTGCGACCAACTGGTCGCATAGGGTCACGCTGGGAGACGGTATGTTCGCAAAAAACAGGTGGATTGTTCCAGATAAATCTTGAAACAGTACACGATCAAGATCCCTGACTGTCCTGCGGCAGGTTGCCGCGCCTTGCCTATACTGAATCGACCCCTGTCTCGCGGCCTGTTGTCGCGCCCCGAGCGAATCGAAAGGAGTGGCCCGTGGACCATCTCGTACTCACTGTGATCGCCCCCGACAAGGCCGGTCAGGTCGAACGTATCGCCCAGTGCATCGCCGATCACAACGGCAACTGGCTGGAAAGCCGTATGTCGCGCATGGCCGGGCAGTTCGCCGGGATCCTGCGGGTGGCGGTGCCGGCGGAAAACTACGCCGAGCTGGTCGAGTCGCTGCATAAACTGGGTGACCACGGCATCCGTGTGCTCATTGCCGAAAGCGGGATCGAGCCGTCCTGCACCTGGAAGCCGATCGCAATGGAACTGGTGGGTAACGACCGGCCGGGTATCGTCCGTGATATCACCCGTTTGCTGGCCGAGCAAGGGGTGAACGTGGAGCGCCTGAGCACCGAGGTGCGGCCAGCACCGATGAGCAGCGAGCCGTTGTTCCATGCCGATGCGTTGCTGGCGTTGCCGTTGACCTTGTCGTTGGACGATCTGCAGGCGCGGCTGGAGAGCCTGGCGGATGATCTGATGGTGGAGTTGCGGCTGCGGCCGGAGGAGTGATTCAAGATCGCCGGGGCCGCTTCGCGCCCCATCGCGACACAAGGCCGCTCCTACAGGGGATCTCGATTTCCTGTAGGAGCGGCCTTGTGTCGCGATGGGGCGCGAAGCGGCCCTTAGATGGTTATCCCGATTTTACGGGGAAGCCCCTGTGGATAAGCTGGGGGCGCTACGCTGGAGGCCAGTAACAGCAAGGGCTGGCGAGGTTTGAGCAAAAAATGTCCACTAATCAGTGGCTTGTGCACAAACGGCGGGGACGAGGGTGTGGATAACCTTTGGAGCGCTTGCTGCAGGCCACGTCCCCCGTGGCCTGTAGAGATTTGATTATTTTCTGATCAGGCGCGCTTGCGCAAACTCAGCCAGGCATCGACGCTATAAATCGCCAGGCCGCCCCAGATACAGGCGAAGGCCAGCAGGTTGCTCGCCGTCAGATGCTCGTCGAACAGCAGCACCGCCTGCAACAGCACCAGGGTCGGCGCCAGGTACTGCAGGAAGCCCAGCGTGGTGTAGGGCAGGTGCCGGGCGGCAGCGTTGAAGCACACCAGCGGCACCAGCGTCACCGGACCGGCGGCGATCAACCACAGCGCCTCGCTGCTGCTGAAGAACTCAGGGCTGGCACTGCTGGCGGCCGGGTGCAGCAACAGCCAACCGATGGCAATGGGCACCAGCATCCACGTCTCGACCACCAGCCCAGGCAGTGCGGCCACGGGCGCCTGCTTGCGAATCAACCCATAGAAGCCGAATGACAGCGCCAGCGCCAGCGACACCCAAGGCAGGCTGCCGACCTGCCACACCTGCTGGGCCACGCCCAGGGCCGCCAGCCCCACCGCCAGCCATTGCAAGCGGCGCAGACGCTCGCCGAGCAGCAGCATGCCCAGCAGCACGTTGATCAGCGGGTTGATGTAGTAGCCCAGGCTGGCCTCGAGCATGCGGCCATTGTTCACCGCCCACACGTAGGTCAGCCAGTTGCCGGCGATCAGCGCGCCGCTGAGCGCGAGGATCGCCAGGCGCCGAGGGTTGTCGCGCAGTTCGCGCCACCAGCCGGGGTGTTTCCATACCAGCAGCAGGAGCGAGCCGAACAGGGCCGACCAGAGCACCCGGTGGACGATGATTTCCACCGCCGGAACGCTCTGGATCGCTTTGAAGTACAGGGGAAACAAGCCCCAGATGATGTAGGCGCCGAGGCCCAGGAGGTACCCGCGACGCGGGTTGGCGGCGTGCATGCAGAATCCTTGCTTAGGTAGCTAAATAAAGCGACGCCTATTGTAGACAGCGCGCGGCCCAGACCTAGAACAATTTCAACGGTTGTTCATCGAGCGCGGCGATCTGCTCGCGCAGGGCGAGGATCTGGTCGCCCCAGTAGCGCGGTTGGCCGAACCAGGGGAAGCTTGGCGGGAACGCCGGATCGTCCCAGCGCCGTGCCAGCCAGGCGCTGTAGTGCAACTGGCGCAGGGCGCGCAGCGGCTCGATCAGGGCCAGTTCGCGTGGGTCGAAGTCATGGAACTCGTTGTAGCCGTCGATCAATTCCGCCAGTTGCCCCAAGCGTTCCTCGCGGCTGCCGGCGAGCATCATCCACAGGTCCTGGACGGCCGGGCCCATGCGGCAGTCGTCGAGGTCGACCACGTGGTAGACGTCGTCGCGGTGCATCAGGTTGCCTGGATGCAGGTCGCCGTGCAGCCGGATCAGCTGGTGCGGGGTGCGGGCGTAGATATCCTCGACCCGCTTGAGCAGGTCGCGGGCCACCGACTCATAGGCGGGCAGCAGCTCACGGGGCACGAAGTTGCCGTCGAGCAGGGTCTTGAGCGAGGCGTGGCCAAAGTTGTCCACAGCCAGGGATTCGCGGTGCTCGAAGGGTTTGCTCGCGCCTACCGCATGCAGGCGCCCGAGCAGTTGCCCGAGGCGATAGAGCTGGTCGAGGTTGCCCGGCTCCGGGGCATGGCCGCCACGGCGCGGGAACAGGGTGAAGCGAAAGCCCTGGTGTTCAAACAGGGAGCGCCCCTCGTGCAGCAGCGGTGCCACCACCGGCACTTCGCACTCGGCCAGCTCGCGGGTGAAGGTGTGCTCCTCGAGGATCGCCGCGTCGCTCCAGCGCCCAGGGCGATAGAACTTGGCGATCAGCGGCTGTGCGTCCTCGATGCCCACCTGGTAGACGCGGTTCTCGTAGCTGTTGAGTGCCAGCACCCGCGCGTCGCTGAGAAAGCCGAGGCTTTCCACGGCATCCAGCACGAGGTCGGGTGTGAGGGTATCGAAGGGGTGGGACATGAAAGGCTCCGGTCGCGGGGACTGCGTGCGGGCATGTTACCCCAGGCCAGTCCTTGCCGCAGATCGGTGGCCACAAGCTCCCGTGGACGCGGGCTGGCCGGGCTAGACCGGCACCCCCAGCAGCACGAACGACGGATGAAACTGCACCCGCAACTCGTTTCCCGGTTGCACCTGGTACTGCGCCAGCCAGGCGGCTTCGGCGATGGCGCACAAGGTCTGGCCGTTACCCAGTGCCAGGCGTACCTCGCCCGGCCCGTCCTCCTCGCTGAGAATTTCCTCGACCGTGGCCTTCAGGCAGTTGCTGCCTGCCTGCGCCTGTTCGTCATCGCCCAGCAACTGCACCCAGCCCGCCTTCAGCAGGGCCACCACGCTGCCGCCTAGCGCCAGCTCCAGGCGCTCGGTACTGCCCCGGGTGATCAACGCTTCGATCTCCAGCCCGCCGCCCAGGGCCAGGCTGATGCGATCATGCCGGCCCTCGCGGCGCAGCCCGCTGATGCGTCCTTGCAACTGATTGCGGGCACTGGTGCGCAGCATCAGACGCCCGAGCAGGTCGAGGTCGCTGCTGTCCTCGGGGGATTGGAGAATCTCCGCCTGCAACGCCTGCAGGCGTTGGTACAGGCGCAAGACCCGTTCGCCTTCGGCGGACAAGCGCGCCCCGCCACCGCCGCGGCCTCCAGTACTGCGCTCCACCAGTGGTTGCGCCGCCAGGTTGTTGAGTTCGTCGATGGCGTCCCAGGCGGCCTTGTAGCTGATCCCGGCGGCCTTGGCGGCGCGGGTGATCGAGCCCTGCTCGGCGACATGCTGCAGCAGGGCGATGCGCTGTGGACGACGGACGATGTGCTGGGTGAGCAGGGCAGGCAGGGACATGGGCGGGCATTCGGGTGTTGTGTAGGTCCCGCGACGTTGCCGCCGTCACCGGGTCAAGTCAAGCCTGATCCGGCTTGGGTGTGCGTGCCAGGCAATAGATATCGACACGGCGGGCGCCGGCCCCGCGCAGCAGTCGGGCCAGCGCCTGGGCGGTCGCGCCGGTGGTCAGCACGTCGTCGACCACCGCCAGGTGCAGGCCGTCGATGTCCGCCTCCTTGGCGAGCGCGAAGGCCCGGCGCAGGTTGCCCCGACGGGCCTTGGCGCCAAGTACCTGCTGGGCCGGGGTGTCACGGATGCGTTCAAGCAGATGTTCGTCGCACGGCAGGCGCAATTGCCTGGCCAGCCAGTGGGCGAGCATCGCCGCCTGGTTGAAACCTCGCTGGCGCAGCCGACCCTTGGCCAGTGGCACGGGCAGCAGTCGGTCGGGGCGCGGCAGGCCTTCTGCGTAGTGATGCTCCAGTGCGTGGCCGAGCAGCTGCGCCATCAGCCGGCCCAGGGGCCACTGTCTGGCATGCTTGAAGCGGCTGACCAGCGTGTCGATGGGAAAGCCGAAAGACCAGGGCGCGATCACCTGGCTGAAGGCTGGCGGACGCTGTTCGCAGCTGATGCAAGCGAGTTCGCCGCAGGCCGTGGGCAAGGCGCAGCGGCGGCAGTGCAGGCCCAGCCACGGCAGTTCGCGTTCGCAGGCCATGCATAGCGGATAGGGCTGCAGGGCGGGTTCGTCACACAATAGGCATGACTGATTGATATTTGTACAGATGTAAACCAGTGTCTTTATGCTTGGTTGACAGTTCATGGGCCTTCCGTGACTATGCGAGCTATCCGTGATGCGCTGGCGGGCTTTCTTCTCCCGGCGTCAGTCAGACCCTAGATAAGGAAACGCCGATGAGCGCCAGTGCAATTGCAACCACACGTCACGATTGGTCCCTGGCCGAGGTCAAGGCGCTGTTCCAGCAGCCGTTCAACGACCTGCTGTTCCAGGCCCAGACCGTCCACCGCGCGCACTTCGACCCCAACCGCGTGCAGGTTTCCACGCTGCTGTCGATCAAGACCGGCGCCTGCCCGGAAGATTGCAAATATTGTCCGCAGTCCGGCCACTACAACACCGGGCTGGAAAAGCAGAAGCTGATGGAAGTGCAGAAGGTGCTGGAAGAGGCCGCCCGGGCCAAGGCCATCGGCTCGACCCGTTTCTGCATGGGCGCGGCGTGGAAGCATCCGTCGGCCAAGGACATGCCGTACGTGCTGGAGATGGTCAAAGGGGTGAAGGCCATGGGCCTGGAGACCTGCATGACCCTCGGCAGGCTCGATCAGGAGCAGACCCAGGCCCTGGCCCAGGCCGGCCTGGACTACTACAACCACAACCTCGACACCTCGCCGGAGTTCTACGGCAGCATCATCACCACCCGCACCTACAGCGAGCGCCTGCAGACCCTGGCCTACGTGCGCGATGCCGGCATGAAGATCTGCTCCGGCGGCATCCTCGGCATGGGCGAGTCGCTGGACGACCGCGCCGGCCTCTTGATCCAGCTGGCCAACCTGCCTGAGCACCCGGAGTCGGTGCCGATCAACATGCTGGTCAAGGTCGCTGGCACGCCGCTGGCCGATGAAGAGGACGTCGACCCGTTCGACTTCATCCGCATGCTGGCCGTGGCCCGGATCCTCATGCCCAAGTCCCACGTGCGCCTGTCCGCCGGCCGCGAGCAGATGAACGAGCAGATGCAGGCCCTGGCCTTCATGGCTGGCGCCAACTCGATCTTCTACGGCGAAAAACTGCTGACCACCGCCAACCCGCAAGCCGACAAGGACATGCAGCTGTTCGCCCGCCTCGGCATCCTGCCCGAAGCCCGCGAAGAGCACGCCGACGAAGTACACCAGGCGGCCATCGAGCAGGCCCTGGTCGAGCAACGCAGCAGCGAGCTGTTCTACGACGCAGCCACGGCCTGAACATGGCTTTCGACCTCGCCGCGCGGCTAGCCGAACGGCGCGCCGCCGACCTTTACCGCCAACGTCCTCTGCTTCAGAGCCCACAGGGGCCGCAGGTGGTGGTCGACGGCCAGCCATTGCTGGCGTTCTGCAGCAACGATTACCTGGGCCTGGCCAACCACCCTGAAGTGATCAAGGCCTGGCGCGAGGGCGCCGAGCGCTGGGGTGTCGGCGGCGGTGCCTCGCACCTGGTGATCGGCCACAGCACACCGCACCATCAGGTGGAAGAGGCCCTGGCCGACCTGACCGGGCGCCCGCGCGCGCTGTTGTTCTCCACCGGCTACATGGCCAACCTCGGCGCGATCACCGCGCTGGTGGGGCAGGGCGACACGGTGCTGCAGGATCGCCTCAACCATGCTTCCCTGCTGGATGGCGGGCTGCTCAGCGGCGCGCGCTTCAGCCGCTACCTGCACAATGATCCGGCCAGCCTGGCCAGCCGCCTGGACAAGGCCAGCGGCAATACCCTGGTGGTCACCGACGGCGTGTTCAGCATGGACGGTGACTGCGCCGACCTGCCGGCCCTGGCCAAGGAGGCCCGCGCCCGTGATGCCTGGCTGATGGTCGACGACGCCCATGGTTTCGGCACGCTCGGCGACAACGGCGGCGGGCTGGTCGAGCACTTCGGCCTCGCTGTCGACGACGTGCCGGTGTTGATCGGCACGCTGGGCAAGGCTTGTGGCACTTCCGGTGCCTTCGTCGCCGGCAGCGAGGAACTGATCGAGGCGCTGGTACAGTTTGCCCGGCCCTATATCTACACCACCAGCCAGCCACCGGCGCTGGCCTGCGCCACCCTCAAGGCCCTGGAGTTGCTGCGCAGCGAGCGTTGGCGTCGCGAGCACCTGGCCGCGTTGATCCGGCAATTCCGCACGGGCGCCGAGCAAATCGGGCTGACGCTGATGGAAAGCCACACCGCGATCCAGCCGATCCTGATCGGCGATGCGGGGCGGGCGCTGACATTGTCCCGGCTGTTGCGCGAACGCGGGCTGCTGGTCACGGCGATTCGACCACCCACCGTGCCCGCTGGCGGCGCGCGCTTGCGCGTGACCTTGAGCGCCGCCCACAGCGAGGCGCAGGTCCAGCTATTGTTGAATGCATTGGCCGAGTGTCATCCACAGCTGGAGTCCGCCGATGCGTAACCGCCTGATCCTACTGCCCGGCTGGGGCCTGGGCACCGCCTCACTGGAACCGCTGGCCGCCAGCCTGCGCGCCCAGGATTCACGCCTGCAAGTCGAGTTGATGCCCCTGCCGGAACTGGCCGACAGTGATCCCCAAGCCTGGATCGAACACCTGGACCGCACGTTGCCGACCGATGTGTGGCTGGGTGGCTGGTCGCTGGGCGGCATGCTCGCCAGCGCCTTGGCGCACAAGCGCGGCGACCACTGCTGTGGCCTGCTCACCCTGGCCAGCAACCCCAGCTTCGTGGCCCGGGCGGACTGGCCGCACGGCATGGCTGCAGATACCTTCGGCACTTTCCTGGATGGTTGCCGCAGCCACACGCACGTCACCCTCAAGCGCTTTCGCACCTTGTGCAGCGAGGGCGCGCAGCAACCGCGCACCCTGCTGCGTCAACTGGGGGTAGGCGTGCCCGACACCGATCCGCTGTACCTGGCCAGAGGCCTCGAAGTGCTGGCCAGCCTCGATACGCGCAGCGCCCTGGAGCAATACGGAGGCCCGCAGCTACATCTGTTCGCCGGCAGTGACGCGCTGGTACCGGTGGAAGCGGCCAAGGCCCTGAGCGACCTGCTGCCGGACGTGGAAGTCGGCCTGGTCGAAGACAGTTCCCATGCCTTCCTGCTGGAGTATCCCCAGGAGTTGGCAGCGGGCATCAAGAGTTTCCTGCATGAGAGTGGTGATGACTGATCTTTCCCGCCCAACCCTGCCCGGCACCTTGCCGGACAAGCGCCAGGTGGCGGCTTCGTTCTCCCGCGCGGCGGCCAGCTACGACAGTGTCGCGGCCCTGCAGCGCGCCGTGGGCATGGCGCTGCTGGCGCGGCTGCCCGCCGGGTTCACGCCTGCGCGCTGGCTCGACCTGGGCAGCGGCACTGGGCATTTCAGTCGGATGTTGGGCGAGCGTTTCGCCGCCGCCGACGGCGTGGCGGTGGACATCGCCGAGGGCATGTTGCGCCATGCCCGCGGGCAGGGCGGTGCCCGGCATCATGTGGCGGGCGACGCCGAGCGCCTACCCTTGCGTGACGGTTGCGTCGACCTGCTGTTCAGCAGCCTGGCGGTGCAGTGGTGCGGACAGTTCGCCAGTGTGCTGGGCGAAGCTCGGCGGGCCCTGCGCCCTGGTGGTGTGCTGGCGTTCAGCAGCCTGTGCGTGGGCACCCTCGACGAGCTGCGCGCCAGCTGGCAGGCGGTGGACGGCATGGTGCACGTCAATCGTTTCCGGCGTTTCGAGGACTACCAGCGCCTGTGCGCCGAAAGCGGCTTGGATCTGCTCGAACTGGATCGCCGTCCTCACGTGTTGCATTACCCCGATGTGCGCAGCCTGACCCATGAACTCAAGGCACTGGGCGCGCACAACCTCAACCCGGGGCGTCCATCGGGGCTTACCGGGCGCGCGCGAATGCAAGGCCTGTTGCAGGCCTACGAGCAGTTCCGCCAGCCGCAGGGCCTGCCCGCCACCTATCAGGTGGTCTACGGTGTGTTGCGTAAACCGTTGGCGCAGGAGTCGTGAGATGAGCCAGGCCTACTTCATCGCAGGTACCGACACCGATGTCGGCAAGACCACCATCGCCGCAGGGCTGCTGCATGCGGCGCGTCAGCTCGGCCTCAGCACGCTGGCGGCCAAGCCAGTGGCGTCCGGGTGCTCGGTCACGCCAAAAGGGCTGCGCAACAGCGATGCCCTGGCGCTGATCGATGAAAGCTCGATCAAGCTGCCTTACGAGGCCATCAACCCGTTCGCCTTCGAGCCGGCCATCGCCCCGCACGTGGCGGCGCGCGAGGCCGGCGTGGCGCTGAGCGTACCGACG
Source organism: Pseudomonas sp. GD03858 (assembly GCF_029840925.1). Lineage (GTDB taxonomy): Bacteria > Pseudomonadota > Gammaproteobacteria > Pseudomonadales > Pseudomonadaceae > Aquipseudomonas. The sequence goes on along the minus strand of NZ_JAOCDM010000031.1, from coordinate 9,602 downwards.
CTGCGCGATGCCATGCAGCAGGTGCTGGAGCAGCGTGCCGACTTCACCTTGATCGAGGGCGCCGGTGGCTGGCGTGTGCCGCTGTCCGATCATGCCAACCTCTCGGACCTTGCCATCGCCCTGAAACTGCCGGTGATCCTGGTGGTCGGCGTGCGCCTGGGGTGTATCAACCACGCACTGCTCAGCGCCGAGGCCATCGCTCGGGACGGGCTGCAACTGGCCGGCTGGGTGGCGAATATCGTCGATCCGCGGACATCGCGCCTGGAAGAGAACCTCTCCAGCCTGGCCGAGCGCTTGCCGGCACCGTGCCTCGGACGTGTACCCTGGCTCAAGCAGGCGGGGCCGGACGCGGTGGCCGAGCACTTGCAGCTGGATCTGCTGGATTAGCCTCTGCTCGATCTGGCGCTCCCATGAATTGCTGATGGCCAGGCGCTGCCAATGAAAGGCACCGTTCCATCGCCCAATCTATTAAATGGCACTAGGCCATTAGCGATTTAAACGGGCCTTTTGCCTGATGTGCTGCTTTAATAAGCTCTGTTTCCCCTTCAGCGTCACGGAGTCCTGACATGGAAATCAATGCGAGCTCCGCTTTCTACGCGGGCCTTGGCGCCATCCAGAACGGCCAGAACCGTGTCGACCAGGCCGCCCAGCAGATCGCCAGCGGTGCGGTCGAGCGCGGGGCCGGTGGCCAGTCCACCGAGTACCAGGCCGAACGCCTGCGTGGTGTCGACCGCAGCCAGCAACTGGACCTGGCCACCAGCACCGTCCAGTTGGCCCTGGGCAAGCATGAGGTCGAACTGGGCGCCAAGGTCGCCAAGGCTTCGGACGAAATGCTCGGTCGCTTCATCGACACCTACGTCTGACCTGCCGGCTCGTCCGGCAACGCATCGCGGGGCAAGCCCGCTCCCACGCCCCGTCTAATGACATTGCGTGGGAGCGGGCTTGCCCCGCGATGCGTTTGAAGAGGCTTGGCATAAATGTCGTGTTCGGCGGCTTAAATGACACTACTGACCCACCTTGACAATGAGATCACCTAAACGTAAGTTTCAAACAACTGTTTGACCGAAAGCCGCCAAGAGCTGGTCGGTATCAGCGGTCTCCCTACCGAACTCATCACAGAGGTTCATCGCAATGCCTGATTACAAAGCCCCCTTGCGTGATATCCGCTTCGTTCGCGACGAGCTGCTCGGCTATGAGGCGCACTATCAGAGCCTGCCGGGCTGCCAGGACGCCACCCCCGACATGGTCGACGCGATCCTGGAAGAAGGCGCGAAATTCTGTGAAGAGGTCCTGGCCCCGCTGAACCGCGTCGGCGACCTGGAAGGCTGCACCTGGAGCGAATCGGGCGTTAAGACCCCGACTGGCTTCAAGGAAGCCTACAAGCAATTCGTCGAAGGCGGCTGGCCTAGCCTGGCGCACGATGTCGACCATGGCGGCCAAGGCCTGCCGGAGTCGCTGGGCCTGGCGCTGAGCGAGATGGTGGGTGAGTCCAACTGGTCGTGGGGCATGTACCCGGGCCTGTCCCACGGCGCGATGAACACCATCTCCGCCCATGGCACCCCCGAGCAGCAGCACACCTACCTGACCAAGCTGGTGTCCGGCGAGTGGACCGGCACCATGTGCCTGACCGAGCCGCACTGCGGCACCGACCTGGGCATGCTGCGTACCAAGGCCGAGCCTCAGGCCGACGGCAGCTACAAGGTTTCCGGCACCAAGATCTTCATCTCGGCCGGTGAGCACGACATGGCCGACAACATCGTTCATATCGTCCTGGCCCGCCTGCCCGACGCACCGGCCGGCACCAAAGGCATCTCGCTGTTCATCGTGCCGAAGTTCCTGCCCAACGCCGAAGGCGGCGCGGGCGAGCGCAACGGCGTGAGCTGCGGTTCCCTCGAGCACAAGATGGGCATTCACGGCAACGCCACCTGCGTGATGAACTTCGACGGCGCCACCGGCTACCTGATCGGCCCGGCCAACAAGGGCCTGAACTGCATGTTCACCTTCATGAACACCGCTCGCCTGGGTACCGCGCTGCAAGGCCTGGCCCACGCCGAGGTGGCGTTCCAGGGCGGCCTGAAGTACGCCCGTGACCGCCTGCAGATGCGCTCGCTGACCGGCCCGAAAGCACCGGACAAGGCCGCCGACCCGATCATCGTCCACCCGGACGTGCGCCGCATGCTGCTGACCATGAAGGCCTTCGCCGAAGGCAACCGTGCGATGGTGTACTTCACCGCCAAGCAGGTGGACATCGTCAAGTACAGCCAGGACGAAGAGGAGCGCAAGAAGGCCGACGCCCTGCTGGCCTTCCTGACCCCGATCGCCAAGGCGTTCATGACCGAAGTCGGCTTCGAGGCCGCCAACCACGGCGTGCAGATCTACGGCGGCCATGGCTTCATCGCCGAGTGGGGCATGGAGCAGAACGTGCGCGACAGCCGTATCTCCATGCTGTACGAAGGCACCACCGGCATTCAGGCGCTCGATCTGCTCGGTCGCAAGGTTCTGATGACCCAGGGCGAGGCACTCAAGGGCTTCACCAAGATCGTCCACAAGTTCTGCCAGTCCCAGGAAGGCAACGAGGCTACCAAGGAGTTCGTCGAGCCACTGGCCGCGATCAACAAGGAGTGGGGCGAGCTGACCATGAAGATCGGCATGGCTGCGATGAAGGACCGCGAGGAAGTCGGTGCTGCTTCGGTGGACTACCTGATGTACTCCGGCTATGCCTGCCTGGCCTACTTCTGGGCCGACATCGCTCGCCTGGCGGCCGAGAAACTGGCGGCCGGCACCAGCGAAGAGGCGTTCTACACCGCCAAGCTGCAGACCGCGCGTTTCTACTTCCAGCGCATCCTGCCGCGTACCCGTTCGCACGTGGCGGCGATCCTGTCCGGCGCCAACAACCTGATGGCGATGAAGGAAGAAGACTTCGGTCTGTCCATCTAAGCCGGTTGCTTGCATGAAAACCGCCTGCCCTCACCGGCAGGCGGTTTTTTTTCGCCTGGGCTTCCACGCCTGCCCCCTGTAGGAGCGGCCTTGTGCCGCGAAAGGGCTGCAAAGCAGTCCCGGCGATCTTTGCATCAATGCTGAAATCCTGGGGCCGCTGCGCAGCCCTTTCGCGACGCAAGGCCGCTCCTACAGGGATCGCGCAACATCAGGAATGTCGCATCCAGTAACGAGAAAGTCTCAAGCTTCGCTTCTGATCTGCCGTTAAAGCGGGCACCTGTACTCATCTATTCATGTGCGTTGCCGATGAAGTAAGGGCACAATGCCATTATTGATCTGCCGGGTCGGAGATTACCCTTGTTTCGTCTATCCGCTGTACGCGCGAGCCATTTCCTGCCTTCGCTGATTCTGCTGCTGGCGGGGCTCGCCGCAGCCTATGTGAGGGACCTCAGCGTCTTCTTCACATCGCTGTTCAATGTATTGCCCACCTTGGTCCTGTTGCTGGGCGGCGCCTATTGCGCGGTGTATCGCCGCCAGCGCGAGCTGTTCCTGATGGTCACGGTGTACATCGCCTATTTCCTGCTCGACACCCAGACCGACTTCTACCGCGACAATGGCCGGGTCCGCGAAGACGCGGCGGTGATCTTCCACCTGGTCTGTCTGTTGCTGCCGGCGCTGTTCGGTCTGTATGCGGCCTGGCAGGAGCGTACGCACCTGGCCCAGGACATGCTTGCCCGCTTCGCCGTGCTGTTCGCCGTGGGCAGCGTCGCGGTGGCGCTGGAGCAGAGCTTTCCCGAGGCGCTGCTGGGCTGGCTGGCGGAAATCCGCTGGCCTGCGCTGCATGGCCAGTGGATGAGCCTGATCCAGCTCGCCTACCCGTTGTTCCTCGCTGTGTTCATCCTGCTGGTGGTGCAGTACCTGCGCCAGCCAAGGCCCTTGCATGCCGCGCAGATCATCGGCTTGATCGGCATCTTCTGGATGTTGCCCAAGACCTTCATCCTGCCGTTCACCCTCAACATCATGTGCAGCCAGGTGATGCTGATGATTGCCGCCGCAGTGTCCCACGAGGCTTACCAGATGGCCTTCCGCGACGAGCTGACCGGCCTGCCCGGCCGCCGTGCCCTGAACGAGCGCATGCAGCGGCTGGGGCGCAATTACGTGATCGCCATGACCGACGTCGACCACTTCAAGAAATTCAACGACACCCACGGTCACGACGTTGGCGACCAGGTGCTGCGCCTGGTCGCCAGCCGCCTGTCCAAGGTCACGGGCGGCGGACGTGCCTATCGTTACGGTGGTGAGGAGTTCGCGCTGGTGTTCGCGGGCAAGACGGCCGAAGAATGCCTGCCGCACCTGGAAGCGGTGCGCGAGATGATCGCCAACTATGCGATTCAGTTGCGCGACCAGAGCAACCGTCCGCAGGACGACTCAGCCGGACGGCAGCGCCGTGGTGGCAGCGCAAGCAGCACCGTCTCGGTGACCATCAGCATCGGTGTGGCCGAACGCCAGGCCGAGCATCGCAACCCCGACGAAGTGCTCAAATCGGCCGACCAGGCCCTGTATGGCGCCAAGGGCGCGGGGCGCAACTGCGTGATGACATTCGGTCAGCAGTCGCAGCGTGGGGCGGTTCGCATGGCGTGACCATGGCTGACCATTCAGTCGCATGATGACCCTATGTCTCGTAAAAGTTGTTCGGTTACACTGCGTTCATCCCAGTGCCGCGGCTCCGACGGGCCGCCCCGACCCCGATAGCGAGAGGTTGTCATGGCTGAATATAAAGCGCCCCTGCGCGACATGCGCTTCGTTCTCAATGAAGTCTTCGACGTGGCCACCCTGTGGTCGCAGCTGCCCGGCCTGGCCGAGGTGGTCGATGCGGATACCGCCATGGCCGTGCTGGAAGAGGCCGGCAAGGTCACCGGTAAGTCCATCGCCCCGCTGAGCCGCGCCGCCGACGAAGAGGGCTGTCACTGGGACAACGGCGCGGTGCGCACCCCGGCCGGTTTCATCGAGGCCTACCAGACCTTCGCCGAAGGTGGCTGGGTCGGCGTTGGCGGTGATCCGGCGTTCGGCGGCATGGGCATGCCCAAGGCCATCTCGGCGCAAGTCGAAGAGATGGTCAACGCCTCGAGCCTGGCCTTCGGCCTGTACCCGATGCTGACCGCGGGCGCCTGCCTGTCGATCAACGCCCACGCCAGCGAAGCGTTGAAGGAGAAATACCTGCCGAACATGTATGCCGGCGTCTGGGCCGGCTCCATGTGCCTCACCGAGCCCCACGCCGGCACCGACCTGGGGATCATCCGCACCAAGGCCGAGCCCCAGGCCGACGGCAGCTACAAGGTCAGCGGCACCAAGATCTTCATCACCGGTGGCGAGCACGACCTCACCGAGAACATCATCCACCTGGTCCTGGCCAAGCTTCCGGACGCCCCGGCGGGTCCGAAAGGCATCTCGTTGTTCCTGGTGCCCAAGTTCCTGGTCAACGAAGACGGCAGCCTCGGCGCGCGCAACCCGGCCAACTGCGGCTCGATCGAGCACAAGATGGGCATCCAGGGATCCGCCACCTGTGTGATGAACTTCGACGAAGCGGTCGGCTATATCGTCGGCGAGCCGAACAAAGGCCTGGCGGCGATGTTCACCATGATGAACTATGAGCGCCTGGGCGTCGGTATCCAGGGCCTGGCCTCGGCCGAGCGCTCCTACCAGAATGCCGTGGAGTACGCCCGCGACCGCCTGCAGAGCCGTGCCCCGACTGGCCCGCAGGCCAAGGACAAGGTGGCAGACCCGATCATCGTCCATCCCGACGTGCGTCGCATGCTGCTGACCATGAAGGCGCTGATCGAGGGCGGTCGCGCGTTCTCCACCTACGTGGCGATGCAACTCGACACCGCCAAGTACAGCGAAGACGCCGCGACCCGCAAGCGCAGCGAGGAACTGGTGGCACTGCTGACCCCCGTGGCCAAGGCTTTCCTCACCGATTTGGGCCTGGAGTGCACCGTGCATGGCCAGCAGGTGTTCGGCGGCCATGGTTACATTCGCGAGTGGGGCCAGGAGCAGCTGGTGCGCGATGTGCGCATCACCCAGATCTACGAAGGCACCAACGGTATTCAGGCCCTGGACCTGATGGGCCGCAAGGTGGTGGCCAGCGGTGGCGCCTACTACAAGCTGTTCGCCGATGAGATCCGCCAGTTCATCGCCACTGCCGGCGGCGACCTGGGTGAGTTCACCAAGCCTCTGGCGGCGTCCCTTGACCAGCTCGACGAACTGACGGCCTGGGTGCTGGACCAGGCCAAGGGCAACCCCAACGAGATCGGCGCGGCCTCGGTCGAGTACCTGCAGGCATTCGGCTATGTCGCCTATGGCTACATGTGGGCGCTGATGGCGCGCACCGCCAAGGCCGCTGAAGGGGATGCGGACTTCTATGGTGCCAAGCTGGGGACGGCGCGGTTCTACTTCTCCCGCCTGCTGCCACGGGTCCACTCCCTGGTGGCATCGGTGAAGGCGGGGAGCGAGTCGCTCTACCTGCTGGACGCCGCGCAGTTCTGACCATTCACGGGCTGCTACGCAGCCCGTCGCATCACAAGGCCGCTCCTGGGGGATGTCATCCGCCCGCAGGAGCGGCCTTTTGCTTTGGTAGAGCGGCATGTTTGCGAATGAACCTTTTTTGTAAGCTTTGGCTTACATGGCGTGGTGACTTTTCGCCTCTTTCCTAAGATTGGATCCACGGTTACTCTTTGTTTCATGGACGCAGCGCAGGACGCGCAATGGACAGAGCAGGACGCCTTACACGGAAGTAGCGCAGGAAGCGCAGACAGATAGAACAGGGACACGAAGGATTTCCTGCCAGGAAGGCGGGGCGATAGGGATATCGAAAGGGAAACAGTCTGGAGAACCCCGCTTAGGCGGGGTTTTCTTTGTGCGCGTGTTTCAGCCCAGCACGTCCAGTGGCGAGACGCCCAGCTGGCGGGCGTCGGCTTCTTCCTCGAGCAAGGCCCGCAGCAGCTCTACCGAGGCCTGCTGGCGCTGGGCATCGCGGAACACTAGACCGATCCTCAGCGGCACCCGAGGCTCGCTCAACGGCTTCCACAGCAGTTGCTGGTCGTCTTGCGCGGCATCCTTGGCCCGGCCTGGCAGGATGGTAGCCAGGGCGGTGTGCGCCAGGCTGTCGAGAATCCCCGCCATGTTGTTCATCTCCGCCTGCACCTGCGGCCTGCGCCCCTGGCTGGCCAGTTGCGCCTTCCAGATCTGGCGGATCTGGAATTCCTCGCCGAGCATCAGCATCGGCAGCTCCGCCGCCTGGCGGATCGAGACCTTCTTGAAGTCCTTCAGCGGGTGGGTATTGGGGATGACCAGCTGCAGTTCGTCCTCGTACAGCAGCAAACCATGCAACCCCGGCTGACGCGGTGGCAGGTAGCTGATGCCGATGTCCAGGCTGCCATTGAGCAGGCGCCGCTCGATCTCCGAGCCCGACAGTTCGTAGATCTGTACCACCAGGTGCGGCTGCGCCTTGCGCACCCGTTCCAGCAGTCGTGGCACCAGGCTTGGCCGTACGGTCTGCAGCACGCCGATGGCCAGTGTGCGCAGCGACTGCCCCTTGAAGTTGTCCATGGCCTCGTGGGCGCGTTGCAGGCCGTCGAGCAAGGGCACGGCGTGGTTGTACAGGGTGTGGGCCGCGAGCGTCGGCAGCAGGCGCTTGTTGCTACGCTCGAACAGGTTCAGGTCGAGGCCGTGCTCCAGCTGGCGAATCTGCTGGGACAGCGCTGGTTGCGACAGCGACAGGCGTTCGGCGGCGCGGCCGACGTGGCCTTCTTCGTAGACCGCGACGAAGTAACGCAGTTGGCGAAAATCCATAAGATTTGATTATCGAAAAAGCTGAAAAAACGAAATGGCCGCGAACCGGCTGGAGGCCTAGTCTATCGCCGTATTCCAAAGGGTTACAGCGCTTGATCGAGCGATTGTTGCCCAGGATGAAAAACACTTTTGATAGGCAAGGCAAAATATTCATGAGCGGCATACGACCGCAGCCTTGACCGCCACCACCGTGATTGGTCGGAGCCCCGATGAACCTGTTCAACCTGCGCCGTTCGGCACCCGTCGTCGCCGAGCCCAAGCGAGCTCCGGTGATCGAGCCGGCCAACGCGCAGCCTTCCCGTGAGCGGCTGATGCCTGGCGTCGAACGTGCGTCGCAGGTGTTCGTGCGCGGTCAGGGCTCTTGGTTGTGGGACAGCGAAGGGCATGCCTACCTGGACTTCACCCAGGGCTGCGCGGTGAACAGTCTGGGCCACAGCCCCAGCGTGCTGGTCAAGGCGCTGGGCAGCCAGGCCCAAGCCTTGATCAATCCGGGCGCGGGCTACCATAGCCGTGGCCTGCTGAGCCTGGCCGAACTGCTGTGCCGGAGCACCGGCAGCGACCAGGCCTACCTGCTCAACAGTGGTGCCGAAGCCTGTGAAGGGGCGATCAAGCTGGCGCGCAAGTGGGGCCAACTGCACCGTGGCGGCGCCTATCACATCATCACCGCCAGCCAGGGCTGTCATGGGCGCAGCCTGGGGGCGTTGTCGGCGTCCGACCCGCTGCCGTGCAATCGCTGCGAGCCGGGCCTGCCTGGTTTCAGCAAGGTGCCGTTCAACGACCTGGCGGCGCTGCATGCCGCCGTGGATTCGCGGACTGTCGCGATCATGCTCGAACCGATCCAGGGCGAGGCCGGGGTGATTCCGGCCACTGGCGAATACCTCAAGGGCGTCGAGCAGCTGTGCCGCGAACTGGGCATCCTGCTGATCCTCGACGAGGTGCAGACCGGTGTAGGGCGTTGCGGTGCGCTATTGGCGGAAGAAACCTACGACGTGCGTGCCGATATCGTCACGCTGGGCAAGGGGCTGGGCGGTGGCGTGCCGCTGGCGGCGCTGCTGGCCCGTGGCACGGCCTGCTGCGCCGAGCCGGGCGAGCTGGAAGGCAGCCACCATGGCAACGCGCTGATGAGCGCCGTTGGCCTCGCGGTGCTGCGCACCGTGCTGGAGCCGGGTTTCTTCGAGCAGGTCCGGGACAGCGGTCGCCACCTGCGCGATGGCCTTAGCCGCCTGGCCGGCCGCTACGGCCAGGGCGAGGTGCGTGGCCAGGGCCTGTTGTGGGCCTTGCAATTGCGTGAGGACAGTGCTCGGGCATTGGTGGAGGCGGCGCTGCGCGAGGGCTTGCTGCTCAATGCCGCGCAGCCCGATGTGGTGCGCTTCTCGCCAGCGCTGACGGTGAGCAAGGGCAACATCGACGAGATGTTGCTGCGCCTGGCCCGGGCGTTCGCCCGCCTGCATGCCCAGCAGCACAACCGCCGCGAAGTACCGGCCTGACCGGTTGCGCCGGCCTACAGAATTTCAACGAACCGTCTCGCGTTCCTGCGCATCGCCCCTGGCCTGAAATGCATGGCCCGGGGCGTTTTTTTGCCCGGTGGAACCTCTGCCAGGCATGGCTAGTCTGTGTTGATACACCCTCAAGGAGCGCATCGCATGGACTTCATCCGCATCATCATCGCCATCATCCTGCCGCCGCTGGGCGTATTTCTTCAGGTCGGCTTCGGTGGCGCATTCTGGCTGAACATCCTGCTGACCCTGCTGGGCTATATCCCCGGGATCGTGCATGCGGTGTACATCATCGCCAAGCGCTAGGGGACACTCGGACCC